>JAGXLL010000071.1 GCA_018334675.1 Bacteroidales bacterium
TATGGATTGTAAGGGAGGATGATAAGCGAGACAATCCCACCCCCTATGAGGCTTATCCCCATGTCGACTCCAGGCCGGTTAACCTGTATCTGACTGCGGGTGCCCCGCAAACGGGCGGACTGGTAATGGATCAGCCCGCTCCACAGGGCGAGGAAACCCTGGTGGACAACTTTTCTTTTAGTGGCTCCACCCTGGCCCAGGCCGAATGGACCAGGCACCGGCTCCTCTACCAGACGCCACCACTGAAGGATTCTCTCCATCTGTCGGGGCTGGCAAACATCAAGATCCGGCTGGCCAGCAGCAAACCGGCAGCCAACCTGTCGGTGTGGCTGGTATCGCTGCCCTGGTCAAACGGCAAGGAGACACAAATCACAGATAACATCATCACCCGGGGCTGGGCCGATCCCCAGAACCATGAGTCGCTCACCGAGAGTGAGCCCCTGGTACCGGGCATGTTCTATGAGATGAGCTTTGATTTGCAGCCTGATGACCAGGTTATTCGTGCCGGCCAACGCATCGCTCTGATGATCTTCTCCACCGACCGCAGCTTCACCCTTTGGCCTGATCCGGGAACCGAGTTGACCATCGACCCGGATGCAACCCGTCTTGAGCTGCCAGTTGTGGGCGGGATTGATGCATTCAAAGCTGCGGTTGATTAGATGGGGAACTATTTAATTATTGAGATCGAGATGGTCAAAGGGCCAATGCCCGACAACCTGGATCATTATAATTGTACTTAATAGTCTATTTAACCTGCAATTGAATCCTCACCTCTGGCTCAGCCGGCCATTCGGTTCCGGTATAGTGATAGGTGTCGATCTCATTATTTCCACCAGGAGAGGTGTCTTGATAATAATAATCAAATGAGATGCCCGTAATTTTGGAACGCGCCTGCTGGGTGGTGGAGGTGGTCGAGATAAAAGTGCCGCCACCCTGACTGACAAAATCCGGATCTGTAGGCCTGAAAAATATATCTTTCAAACTCAAGCTCAGGTTGGTTTCAAAATTATAATCTGCTGTATGGGATACATAATTTTGGCTGGTCTGGAAATTTCCATTCAGAAAATTGTAATGGGTGGTTTGAGTGATTTGTGCACCGTTTGTTCCCTCACCATAAACGGTCACCGTTACCGAGCTGTCGGTGACCACCTTTTCTTCTGTCAGCACCGGGTAGGTAAATGACAAAGAAAGGGCTTGTTTTTCCCCGTTTGACATGTTGTGGATCTCTGCCGACATGTAGTTGTCCATCCGGTCGAGGGTCAATACATACGTAAAGCTGAAATCGGCCACGGGTGTGATCTCCAGTTCATAATCCGCAGTAATGGCCTCATCCTTGCTTTTGTTGACCATCAGCAGGTAAGCCTGGTTTTGCCTGGAGGTTACATTTTCCTCTGTTGCGGCTTCAATGAAGAAGAAGGAAGAATCGACCTGCGAGATATCTTCCAGCTGCATTTCTTCCTGGTCGGCGTTCCAGGTAGCCAGATATACCCGGATATTGGCAGTGTCGGTATGGTTTCGTTTATAATTCACACAAACGGACCGGTTGGTGGTCATGTTGTAAAGCTGTTCTACTTTGGCAGATAGATGGGGCAAATCAACCTGCAGTTTTTCTTTTTGAACAGGCAGGGAATCAGATTCTTCCGGCAGATTGATCAGGGTCTTGTCTATGAATTCAGCCGGAGCCTGGTGCAGGAACTTAAACGGATCCCCCTGATGGCTGATCAGGGAGAAATTCTCTTTATTGCCACCGAAGAGGTATCGGACATATTGGTGAAATTCCTCGCCAATATTCGATTGGAGGTTGTTGGTGATGAATCCGTCGAGGTATTCCTTCCAGGTACCGGTCAGGCTGGTTTCCTTCAGCAGGCCGGAAGGCGACAGTTTGGTGCCGTTGCGGTAGCTGCGCATGTAATGGATGAAGCATCCTGCCAGGTAACAGAACTCCATGTTTCCGGTCAGGTTTTGTGTGATGATCCCTTTGTCCCAGTAATCCCATGAGTTGGCCAGGGAAGCGAAGATCGAGGCTTTGGGGTTATCGCGTCCATCCAACAGGTATTTCTCGGATTCCGATACCGGCAGAATCTGATCGTCCCATACCATGCGATCAGCGGTATGGCCGTTGGCCTCCATCCAAAACAGGTTGCCGGCATGGGCTGAGATGTAATAGTCCTGGGTATAGTGCATGTACTCATGAGCGATGACCCTACGCAGCAACTCGGGATTTTCGATGTTCTGGGAGATGGTCAGGTAGCCATTGAGCATGGCCATCAGGCCTACTTCGCCGTAACCTTCTATCAGGTCGATATACACGGCAATCTGGTCGGGCACTTCCAGACCCTCCTCTGTGAAAGCGGTCATGACCTGATCGGTATAATGGGCTGCATCCTGCACCATCCAGGGGGTCTCGTACTCGGGATCCCCGGCAGGGGCATGATAGTCCTGGTGGGTTTGGTGCTTATCGTAAAGAGGCGATAAGGCCACGAGGCTGCTTTTATAATAAACAGTTACCCGGTCTTTTACAAATTTGTAGTCGAATCCACCGGTGGTCAGTTGTTCCCAATAGGATAGCTTGGTGAGGTGGTCGGTTTCAAAGGAAAAGCAGGTATCTTCCAGGGAGAAATTCCCCTCTTCATAAGGCCGCCAGGCACCCTGGTTTTCATCATACCAGACGCCTGCATATCTATGGATGTTTTCCGGGATCAGCTCCATTTCTTCCGGGAAGATCTTCACCAGGATGTTGCGATCGAACCGGTTGCCGCAGCTCAGCTTTACGTCGAACACTTGCCCCATGGCCACGGTGTCGGGAGACGCTGGTGGGGTGTTGATCTTTTCGATGGTGAGCCTGAAATCATCATCCGAAAGGCCTTGTGGAATCACCAGTTCGATTCCCGGTGCGTTTACTGTCAGCTCTCCTGCCGAGGCATTCACCACCGTATCGAGCAGCAGTTGGGAGGACCAACGGGGGACATGGATGGTATCGCTGTACAGCGGCGGGCAGTTCTCTTCTTCCACCACATAACGATACACAGCTTTCTGGTTAGGTCGAATGGTGAGCGCATTGCCACTTATATCCATGATGTTCTCGCTGACGGGTACCTGGCTCATTCCTTCATCCAGTTTTTCCCAGGTGACTGAATCCAGCGAGGCTTCCCAGTAAACCTCCCCCCGAAGCCCATCGGGATGACGCAGCACCACCGTGTCATCCGCAACTTTTTTGGAGGGGATAAAACCAGATATTAGGGGGTTATCAGGAGTGCCTGCTTTTGTTTGTTTGAAGACAAAGATGCTGTCTGTGGTTAACTCAAGCCTGGTATAGTGAGGGTTGGTGATCGCGCAATGAAAATAGGCGCTGTCGGAGAAGTTGGTCTCATTTAGTCTTAAAACAGGTCCCGTGGAATGGTGGGAGCCATTTTCGTACCAGGTGTACTGGTTGCTGGTATCGGAGAGCCGGCTGATTTGCCGGATGTCAATGGCGAGGGAATCACCGGGTTCCAGTCTCCAGTTCACCTCTCTGAGCGGTACTTGTTGTTGATCCATGTAGAAAAAACTGTAATTATCCGAATAGTCCGTGTCATCGGGCAGGCCAGCAGGGAAGAGGTCGGAGAAGACCAGCCGGTTTTCGCGCAGGAAGAACTCGTTCATGTCCAGGTGTGCAAGCTCCGGCAGGGGGCCGGCTATTTGGTTTGTGTCGGCCTCGAGGGTGACCAATGACTTCAATTGGCTGAGGCTTCTGCTGAGGCGTTGAATGTGGTTGTTGTTGATTTTGAGATGGTACAGGTCATTCAACTGGCAGATCTCATAAGGCAGTTCGGTGAGCTGGTTGTGGTTCAGAGTTAGCACGGCAAGCTCTTGCATGTTGCCCATTTCCCCTGGCAGCTGGGTGAGTTGATTGTGGTCGAGCTGTAAGGTCTTTAATTGATTCAGATTTCCGATTTGGGGAGGAAGGGATTTCAGATGGTTTCGGGACAGATTGAGTAGCTTTAGGTTGATGAGCTCACCGATTTCAGGAGGAAGGGAGTCCAACCGGTTGTTGTATATACTGAGGATGCTCAGGTTAGATAGTTGTCCGATCTCGGCCGGCAGGCTGGTAAACCGATTGTTGTTCAATTTGAGTATGGACAGAAAATCAAAGGTGCCGATAGCAGGAGGCAGGGGCCCTTCAAACCGGTTGTTGGCAATGTCGAAAGCCCTCAGGTTGGTCATATTCGCCACCGATGCCGGGAACTGACCGGTGAAAAGGTTTTCATTGATGAGAAATTCCTTTAGCCCCGTCAGGTTGCCGATGTCTTCGGGTAGTTCTCCTGAAAGGCCGTTCGTGGAAAGGTTGAGCATTTGCAGGCCTGACATATTGATGATTCCGGGGGGGATGGTTCCTGTGAACCGGTTGTTCTGCAGCTGGAGGTATTTCAGATTGGTGAGCTGCCCGACCTGTTCCGGCAGGCTGCCTTCAAAATTGTTGTAAGCCAGGTCGAGGGAAATCATTCCCTGGTTGAGCCCGATGCCTTCGGGCAGTTCGCCGGACAGCTGGTTAAAGCCCAGGGTCAGCCGGAGCAGTTTTCTCAGGTCTCCCATCTCCTGAGGTATGGAACCTGAAAGGGAGTTGCTGCCCAGGTTCAGGTTGGTCAGCTCGGTCAGATCACCCAATTCCGGGGGTATGTTGCCTGTAAGATTGTTGCCGTGGAGCAGCAGGTGTACGACCCGCCCGTCTATCACATCTACACCATACCAGTCTTTGACCCTTGCGGTGAGCCAGTTGTCGGAGCGGGTCCAGTTTGCCCCGTCGGTAGCCTGGTAAAGGGCCACCAGGGCCAGCGAATCGGCCTCATTGCAGGCAACGGGGTTGGGCGAAATTCCGGTAACCGCATCGCCCAGGAAACCAAAATCATAAATACTGATGCTTTGTACCCCCGAAAGCAGGAAATATCCATTTTCCGATCCGCTCCATCCAAAATTGATGTGAAAGTAATCCCCGTCGTATCCGTCGCATACTACGGTGTGGCCAGCTTCACCCCGCAACACATAAAACACCGGTCGGCCCTGGTCCAGTTCATTTTGAAGCATTCCATGGTATTCTTCAACTGTTGCAAAGTTGTCCTCCGGGGCCCATCGGGCCCCCGGATATTGAAAGTATTCGCTAAAGGCACCTGCTACCATGGATGTGTGTCCCCCGCTACCCAGGCTAAATACAGATGTATATTGGGTGTTAACAGCCACCCCACAGTGGTATAGTAAGTCGGCTACATCAGGGTTGGGTGAAGTGAGCTCTCCCGGCATGTTGCTCCAGTTGTAAGTGGCAGCGGAATAATCCACGGATAATTCACCGTAATCGGGGTGGGTGTAACTGTGGGAGCCGGAGCCGGAGGCGGGATGTTTGTGGTACCGCATGATTTGACCCATGGCTACCGCTACACAGCCGGCGTAAGTATATTGTCCTTCATCCGCATCGTAAGGACAGCTTTGATTGTAATAGGTTGTTTGGTCCCACCGGATCCCTTCCTCTTCCAGCATCGGAGCCACTGAACCTTTGGCTGTGGAAAGAGCCTGGTTGCCTGAAAGATCTATCTCTTCATAGAAACGGATGATGGCGCGGAATGCAGGGGAGAGCGATCCGGTTTTGAGCTGTCCTTCAGCCGAGTATCCTGCCACCCGCATCTCATCCCGGCCCTGGCCTACCAGCACAAAACCGCCTGCATCATTGTCAAACAAATAAACCGGGTTCGGGGTGGTGTCGGATGAAGCGTATATCGTTGTCAATTGGTCTGTGGTGCTGCTTTTCTTCAGCGTTTGGCTGTTCAAAAATTCAAGGGCGGTTTGTTTAGCCCTCAGGGAATCGGGTACAGATGCTTCGGTTCTGGCGAGTAAGCCTGTCAACCCATATATGATAAGAAAAAGGTAGGTAGAGGTTCGCATGATCCAAATGGGTTATTGAATGATGATTTGATAGGTGGTTTCCAGGGAGTTGTTTTTCAGCTTCAGAAAATATATCCCGGGAGCGTAGGAAAGGGGGATGCGGTATTTACCGGTAACTTGTTTTTGCCATACCACCCTTCCGTTTTGGTCAAACAACAAAATCCGAGTCTGGTGCAGTTCGGCCGGCAGATTCACCTGTATGAAAGAGCTGGCCGGTATGGGATAAACCCTGATGTGCCGGCCCAGTGGGTGGTTGGTTGAAGTCACCACCGTTATGGTGATCGTACGCATCACATAACACCCGCGGGAGTCTGTTACGGTGAGGGTATAATCGGCAGTGTGATCGAGTTGCGCCATAAAAGAGGAATCGGTGGTTATAACTCCTGTATCATCCCTCCATTCTGAGGAATAAGGGGGTAATCCGCCAGTGATCTGCAGATCTTCTCCTACCATCACTTCGGTGTCGGCAGGGCTGTATTCAGGTTCGGTAACAGATACATCCAGGGCTTCCGGCTGATCCACCTGTACTTGTACATAGGTTTGACCATGCAACGAAGTCCATGCTGCCAGAGTAAAGGCAATAAACAGAATGGGAAATGCTTTGGATTTCATGCAAGCTGGTTGTTACAGGTAAGGGTATGAAATAATTGGATTAAGATAGGGAATTTCCTGATAAAGTGCCACAGGAATTTGATCAATAGATGAATAATTCGGATAGAACACCCCTTTCAGGTCATAATCAGTCCCATGTTTGCCGGATGCCTTGTTTTTCAGGCCTGATCAAGTCTTTCCTATTTTATAGGTGGATATTTTGACAATCCGTTGGGATGATCGCAGGATAATCCAACAAATCGCAAAATTGTTCATTTTCCTATGTGGAGTCGTTGGGCATATGTGCTAGAAACCGCGAAGTATCGCAGTTTGATCCACCCATCACCGGCTGGTAAAATTTTTTTGAAATGGCGAATGCCTAAAAAATCCCCTAATCAACTGTCGATTAGGGGATTTCTGTGCCCAGGACTGGAATCGAACCAGCACTCTCACAATGAGAACATGGCCCTCAACCATGCGCGTCTACCAATTCCGCCACCTGGGCTGCTTTATTTTCAGGAGTACAAAAATAGCAAATTCTTTGACAAATAAAATAGAAAATTTATAAATCTTTGCGCTCTTGCCTTGTTCTCTGCAGCTCTTATCTCCCGGTTTAAGATGAACGCGTGCTGGAGCTATCTTATTTCGGATTGAGATGGTCTATTTGGATTGATCATTTTGTCTTCTGAATTGTTGTACATTCAGGTTTACATTTAACATCGATATGAGGCTTTATTTTATGATTGGTGTTTTCCTGCTCTTCGGTCTGCAAATGGCCGAAGGGCAGGATGTCACCTCAAGTCCCGAATGGGGTCGTGAGTTGGCCGGACTGCAACAAAACGGTATGTTGGTTCTGGGCAGTTGGGCTGCGGGTAACTTCGCAGTGAGTGGTTACCAGATGACCCGTACGAAAGGCACTACCTACTATTTTCATCAGATGAACGTATTCTGGAACACCGTGAATATGGCCATCGCTGTGGGCGGTTATCTGGGGGCCAATCAGCTGGGGGATCTATCCCCACTGGAGTTGTATGATGAATACAACAATTTCAGCAAGGTCCTGCTGATCAACACCGGGTTGGATGTAGCCTACGTGATGACCGGGCTGTATTTGCGGGAACGTTCCGGGAACGTTCAAAAGCATACCAAAAGACTCAAGGGCTATGGCAATTCACTGATGCTTCAGGGAGGTTTTCTTTTTGCCTTTGACCTGGTGTTGGTTCTGATCAATGAGCATGCCCTGGGTTCACTTACGGGCCCGGAAAACCTTCAGCTAAGCCTCATGCCCGGGGGCTTTCAGTTTGCCTGGCAGTTTTGAACCAGGTGAGCGCGAATGAGCCGGGGAAGCCGCCTGGAGGGTATCGCCCTTATAAAACTTCCAGGCTTTGTTGATGGAGGTTTTCCTACGGGTTTGAGCCAACGAACTGGTAGCTGATAATAACAGCAGCAAGGCCCCGGCCAGGATCGTGAAAAGGCGGGTAATCATATCGTTTCAATCGTTTTATGGGCGGGGTGAATATATAAATTTATTTGTAGCCCCGGTTAACAGGGATTCAATTATCCATTTGTTCCTGGGCAATGTCCAGGGCTTGTTGGCTCAGCCCTTCTACATTCACCGTGATGAAATGCTTGGCCTGGCGTATATCGGTTCGATATAGCCGCATAGCCCCCTGGTCGATATTTATTTGTTGCTTAATGGCTTTGGTTTGGAAGTCACTCCAGATATCGGGGAAGATGTCGGTATATTGATCGGGACGGGAAAAGTATCGTTCGGATAAGGTTTTGTAGGTTGTATAGGCCCTTTGAGGATCCCGGGTTTCGGCATCATAGGGTTTGGGTATCTCCTTGATCCCGAAATAAAACGGGATGTATGGTGTTGTATTGGGGCTGCCCAGTCCTGCCCATAAAACCGCCCCTATATTGGATGGCATGCCATCGGTGAGCTGCACGATATTCGTATATACAGTATTCTCAGAAGCCACGGGCTTGGCCTGCCCTGCCAGGCTGTCGTTGCCGAAGATATAGTAGGGACTACCCTGATAATGATCGCGGAGTATGGAGATCAGTTTTTCCAGGGTCACCTTATTTTCCGGCCGGATGAATTGCGGATAGCCTTTTTGGTTGGGCTGCACCTCCAGGGAGGTCTCCAGCATACTGATGCCCCTCCAGAGTCGTCTGCTGTTGAAACTGCCGGGGGATTGGCTCTTTTGTTTGCGGCCTCCAAAGGCTTCAGCGAAATGAAAAATCTCGGATTCAGGGTTGTAGAGTTGATTCTCCGCTGCAAACTCCTTTATGCCGGGAGAGGCTAGAACCCCCGAATCATCCGGATCGATGTGACCAATGCGGTAGGAATGGGATTGCACCCAACAGGCATCCGGGGGGACTTGAACAGCCGCCCAGTGATGTCCGCTGCCGGTTTCCAGATACCAGACCTCTCTTTTGTCAGCCACAGCCAGTCCAAAGGATGAAGCAATGCCGTATTGATTGAAAAAAGTACCCAATATTTTTACCAATTCCCGGGCAGACCGCGAACGTTGAAGAGCCACCGGGACCATTCCGATGGGCGTGCCTCCTTTGACCAGGGGATCGGCCGAGCGTGCCTTCATGTTTCGGTCCTGATCCAGGGAAACCCAACCTCCAATGGCAACCTGCTGCTCATTGATGCCCACGGCACCACTCTTTGTATAATCCTGCCGGTCTTTCAGTCCCATCCATTCCAGGGTGATGTTGGATTGTGCAATTTTCAAACCATTGGGGAAGAGGATGACGGAACCGCTGTCGTGCTTGGTGCGGGGGAATTTTTTCAGGAAAAAAGGCCTCTCTTCCTTCCGCTCATGGTTGTGGGCTATCAAAACCGAGCCGTCCTCCGTTATGGAGGTACCGGCCATAATCATAAACGATCCGGCCTGGTTAGAAGATGCCCCGGTTTGTGCTTCAGACAGGTTTGCTGCAGATAAGAGTATAATAGCAATAAGCAAAGAGGGGGCCACAGGTAAAATATATATCTTCTTCATATTCGGTTGTTTTGAATCATCATACAAGTGAAGTGCATGGATTGTTTTGGTTCTGTTGCACTGTAAGGACAATAAACCCGCTTAGTTGGGCGTCTTGTTTTATTGATGCAATTGGTTTACTCCTGGGCAATTCATCTTATATACAATAATACTCAAAATTAATGAATATTCGAAAAACATGAAGAACCAATCCCACTGGAAAATGAAGAAAAGAAAAATCACAGGCATCTTGAAATAAAAATAAGATCTGGTAATTTTGTGGAATGATTACAGTATATAAATCTTATGCATACCATTGAACCCCATTATTCCTGGAGGGTCTATTACCAGGCCGAGGCAGATGAACGTTCACCTTTCTTTGGAAGGGAATACAGCGAATTCTATTTTACCCATACCATCTATGATCATTATATCCATCCTCAGTGGGACGATTTTGGTTCCGAGACCCTTTTTGTCAAGATTATTTATGCCGACTATCAGAGAGGCTTTGCCATTATTGAGATGTTAGGAGAATGGAACGACTGCCTGTTCAATGACATCATGTTTTTCAAGAGGAATGTTTTGGAAGTGTTGATGAGAAACGGGGTGAACAAATTTATCCTTATCGGGGAGAACATCCTCAATTTTCATTATTCCGATGAATCCTACTATGAAGAGTGGTTTGATGAGATTGAGGATGGCTGGATCGTGGGGCTGAACTTCCGTGAACATGTCAAACAGGAATTTTTTGGGGCGAATC
>JAGXLL010000025.1 GCA_018334675.1 Bacteroidales bacterium
GGAGGACTGGCAGGCAGAGCAATCCATGTACCAGAAATCCATCAGAACCACTTTGCCCCGGAGGGATTGCCCATTGATGCGTTCACCGCTCAGGGTGGTATGTTCAAACTCCGGAGCAGGCTGGCCTATTGAGATATAGTTGCCGTTGTCCTCGTCCCTCAGGTAATTCTTCAGGGGATATTCCATGAGCATGGGGGCCATGGAAAACAGACCCTCATCAAAATCGGCCCTGGAAACCAGCTGGGCCAGCGATATGCTTTGGTAGTAGGACTGGTTTTTATAGGACACGCGATACTCCATTTCTTCAGGCAGGTAATCATTTTTTCTGATCCAGAGGGTCCTGTACATTTCATTGATCTCTTCCTCAGGTGGATAATCCACCCGGATCACCCAGTGGGTAGGGGTTGTCTTCTCCAGTGAGATGCGATAGTCTGGTTCTTCGATTTGACGGTAGAAATCCGTGTAGAGCAATTCATCGAACAGGGAGTTCTGTACGGGGTATTGGGTGATGGCCTGTGGGTCGTAGGAGGTGTTGATCTTCAGGATCTCATTGTCGCTGTGGTCGATGCAGAAGAGCAGGGGCGACTGATAGATGTATTCCTCCCCGTTTCTTTTCAGCCTGATTTTGTAACCCATCACCGGATCCTGGGGCCATCTCTTTGCCCATACCGAAACATCCACCGCCTGCGTATCCCGGGCTTCAAAATCACGTGTGAGGATGCTGGCCTGATAGCTCAGCTTATCTAACCGGCTAATATTTTGAGCCGTTTGCCTGAGGATGGATTTGGGCTGGCGCTGATGCCCGCAACCTACCGCCATCAGTGCTGCCACAAGCATGAATATGAAAATATGCGTTCTCATATAGGATCCTATAACACAAATCATACCAAAACAGATCGATGGGGGGGAAATAATGGTTAGCGGAAAAGGTGAAAAAATCCTTTGCGCACGATCTCCTGGGAGCCCTGAGATTTGACCACATAGTAATAAACCCCGGGATTGGCGTAATTCCCGGAAGCCAGTTTGCCATCCCAATAAACCACCTGGCCGATCTTCTCATGTATCAGATCACCGTTTCGTGTATAGATCTTCAGGTTGAGCTTGGTGGCACCTCCGGATTTGACGATGAACACGTCGTTGATGCCGTCGTCATCCGGGGAGAAGACATTGGGGATCTCCAGCTGATCGGTGACTGTGATGGTTTTAGAAGCAAAATAGGAGAGTCCTGTTGTATCGACCATTTCCAGGCTGATGTCAAAACTCCCGGAGCCCTGGAAGGGATGGCGATAAATCATGTAACCCCGCTGCATGGAAGAATCGGGATTTATCAGGTTTCCATTCTCCCTCCATTCTATGGTGCTGAACTCTTCAGGACTGGTGACATAGGAAGAATCGCCGGCATTGATTGTTTGGGGGATGAAGTAATGGATGCTGGTAGCTACGTATGTGCTGTCTTTGAAAGTCATGCCATCGTACTGGGAAAAGGATGGCTGAATGAACATGCCGCATGAAGCGATGAATAAAAGGAAGACTTTATATTTGCCCATTCATTGTAGATTTGTTCAACGTAAATATATAAAATAGCCAACTATTATCTCAAATTTTTGGATTGAATTTTATTAACGCTTTGTAAAACAGGATGAGAATTGGGGCTGCTCTGACCTGGGTGTATCGCTCTCTGCCCCGGATGCAGGCTTGTCTGCAAGCATTCAGCAGATAGTGAAAATCGCCGGGAAAAGTTTTAAACTTTTTATCTCGATGGGTATCCAACCCAACTGTATTTTGTTTCTTTGCAAAGAATATTCATAGTCCCTCCGGGAGATAATCCTACAGGACGACAGAAAAAACAGAAGGCATGGGATCACATTTTGGAGAATTTGCAGGATTGATGGCAGCTTTTTGCTGGGCGGCTACGGCTATGGCGTTTGAATCGGCCGGCAAAAAGGTGGGGTCTCTCAGCGTCAATTTGATCCGTCTTTTTATGGCCATTTTTTTGCTGGGCATCTACACCTGGATCACCCGGTCGATGTTTTTTCCGATGGACGCCAGTCTGCATCAATGGAAATGGCTCATCATATCCGGGCTGGTAGGTTTTTCCCTGGGTGATCTTTTTCTTTTTGAGGCTTACGTGCGGATTGGCGCCCGGATTTCTTCGCTGATCATGTCGTTTGTACCACCTATCACAGGCATTATCGGCTGGCTTATCATGGATGAGCGGTTGTCGCTGGAGAACATCATTGGGATGGCCATCACCCTGACCGGCATCATCCTGGTGATCACCCAGCGCAAGAACCGCAATCCCAATCCTTCCCGGATCATTGAGCCGGAGCCTGCCGAACCGCCCAAAAAGAAGAAACGGCTTCAGATGAATTTTTCCTATCATGTGGTGGGCATCCTCATGGCTTTTGCAGGGGCGGTCGGGCAGGCCACCGGTCTGGTGTTAAGTAAATACGGCATGCAGGATTACGATGCTTTTGCTGCCACTCAGATCAGGGTTTTGGCAGGCACCGTAGGCTTCATGGTGTTGTTCTTTGTCTTGCGGCGTTGGAACCGGGTTTTCACGGCACTTAGGAACCGAAAAGCCATGAAAAGGGTTACGGTGGGTGCCTTCTTTGGTCCTTTTCTGGGGGTTTCCTTCTCTTTGCTTGCCGTACAGCACACCCTCACCGGCATCGCCTCGACGCTGATGGCCCTGGTTCCGGTTCTGATCATCCCTCCTGCTGTCTTTTATTTCAAGGAGAAGGTCAATGCCATCGAGATCATCGGGGCTTTCATTGCCTTTGGCGGTGTGGCCTTATTCTTCCTTTAAAAATTTTTTATCCGGCCATCGGCTTGAAGATCGTAGAAAGACCTGTCAAAATCCCTGACCTATGACGTTTAGCTTAAGTTTTGCGGTCTTGAGGTTCGGGGAGATGATCCATTTGTATATATTTGAGGTATGTTACACAAGCTTGTCTATTTTGGTCTTCTCCTGCTGTTGATCGCCTCCTGCAGAAGCCAGCAGGCAACCCGGCAAGATCACCCCTGCCGGCCGCTCACCTCGCAAGAATTCCTGGAACAGCCTTTAAATGCGAGTTTGTATATCGACTCGGTGAAAGAAGACTATGGGGAGCGTTTTCGTCTGACCCGCTTCCTGCGGGATGTAGGTAATCAAAACCAGGTAAAGGATACCATCTATCGTTTTCATAACAAACATACCAGCCTGGTTTTCTATAAAACATCCATGGGAGAGGAGTCATTTCTGACCTCCAAAATAGCAGACCGATCGTTGGAACTGAGACCCTGCCTTCGAGTGGGTATGTCCAGGATGCGTATTGAAGAGCTGATCTCTGATTTCCCCTCTGATTTCCGGGATACGGTAACCCTCCATAATGAAAACAGACAAGCCATCTTTATTTTTAAGGAGAGTAAGCTGAAGACGGTGTTCGTCAACAGTTTTTTTAAGTAATGAAAAGGGTTTGCCGGATGCATGGCACGAGGTGTTTATCCAGGTTGAGAGGACCCGTTGTGGGGATAGATTTTGGTTATCTTACCAGGAGGCCAGTACGCTCCTGCGTCCCTGTACCTTGTCACTGAGGCGGACTTTGATCTTCACATCTACAGGCAAAAAGACATCCACGCGGGATCCGAAGCGGATGATGCCCAATTCGGAAGCCTGTTGAACTTCGTTTACGGGATTGGTATAGCTGATGATCCGGCGGGCCACTGCCCCTGCGATCTGACGGACCATAATGGCTCTGTCCGGATCCTTCTGTATCGCCGTGGAAGCTCTTTCATTAAGGAGAGAGGATTTGGGATGTTTGGCAATGAGGTATTTACCGGGATGGTGCTTGTGGTATTCGATGGATCCGCTAATGGGATTCCAGTTGACATGCACATTCCATATCGACATGAAGATGGATATCTGGATCATCCTGCACTTAAAATACTCATCCTCGGTGGTTTCTTCGATGGCCACGACCTTCCCGTCTGCGGGGCTGATGATCAGCGATTCGTCAGATATGAGCCGACGGTGAGGAACCCGGAAGAAGCGAACCACAAGGAAAAGCAATCCCAGCGACAGGGTCCCGATGGTCAGGCTATAGGCAGGCTTAAGGGGAAGCAGGAAAACCAGCAGGTTCAATCCGATCAAACCCAGCAGAAACCATTTAATAACAGAATATCCTTCTTTGTGTATATGCATTTATGTCCTTTATATGATTGGTGCAAAGATAACCAAAAAACGAATGATTTGACATCCGTATTTTATGTTTAAGGTTATTTTAATGTCAGTTTAGCTGTTGATAAATATACGGGAAAAATATCATCCAGGTTTTCTCATATATGCTCATAATACTTGGTACAGGTAAAGGTAGGCCACCGGGAAGATAAAGAGGGCCGCGTCGAAGCGGTCCAGCATGCCCCCATGTCCGGGTATCAGCGATCCTGAGTCTTTGACACCGAAGCTTCTTTTCAGGTAGGATTCACATAGGTCCCCCAGCGTTCCGGCAAGGGTAACGATGACTGCCATGACAAGCCAGTGGATGAGTGCCATCCCTCCCTGAAGGCGAAAGAGCAGGAAAGCCACCAGCATGCTGGTCAGAAGCCCACCGGCCATCCCCTCCCAGCTTTTCCCGGGAGAGATGCGGGGCAAGAGCTTATGTTTTCCGAGTTTTTTTCCTGTTAGATAAGCAAAGGTGTCGTGGGTCCAAATCAACAGGAACAGGCTGATCAGCAGGGAATGGTTAAAGGTGTTTTCACTGGCCCCCAGGTAGGCCAGGTAACTTAGGGAGGACATCATGGTGGCCGGGTAAATGAGGCCGGTCAGGGAATAGGCGAGATTGCGCATGGGGTGGCTGCGTTTCCGGAATATTTCATCCACCCAGATGATCAGGGGAAGAATAAGCAGCCAGCTCAGTGCGGAAGGGGAAATGTAATGACCGGCCACCAAAAAGTGGAGGATAAAAACCATTACTCCGGCTGCCATGATCAGAAACCCGGATACCCGGACCTGGTCGGCTGAGACCATCTGCAGGAACTCATAGAGGCCCAGGGCGGTGATCCCGGCAAAAAGCAGCATAAAAGACAGGGGCCCTCCAAGAAGGGCCCCAATGATCGCTGCGACTATCAGGATTCCCGATAGAGTTCTTTGCCAGAAGTTGCTCATGAACTTAAGGGTTGACTGTTGAAGGATTGAATGTTGAACGCTCAACGTTTTGAACGTTAAAGGTTGAACGTTGAGTTTCAGGTTTTTTCCCCGGGATCATTTTCGCCGGAGTGTTTCTTTTGATCTTTCCGGTTTACCTGATCTTTGCGGTCTACCTGATCTTTCTCTTCCTGATTTTTTTCTTCCTGACCCTTTTTATTCTCTCTGGGTTGCTTGCCATGTTTCTCTTTCGTGCCTTTCTTATCCTCTTTTTCCCCGGCAGGCTGCTTTTGTTCAGGTTCTTTTCCTTCCTGTTTCCGGCTGGCTTCCTCGCTTTGCTTTTCTTCTTTCGGTTCACTTTGTTTTTCGCTGTCTTCGTGTATTTTTTTCACTTTTTTACCTTCTTCCAGGATCTTCTGTTTTTTCTCATCATCGATTTCCCTTTTGCCCAGGATGCGTTCCAGGTCTTCGGTAAAGATGATTTCTTTTTCCAACAGCAATTCGGCCAGCTGATTAAGCTGTTCGCGGTGTTCGCTCAGTATCTTGTAAGCCCGGGAATAGGCTTTGTCAACATATTCCTGGACTTCTTTGTCGATGAGTTCAGCCGTTTTTTCGCTGTAGGGTTTGGTAAAGGTGAATTCACGCTGACCGGTGGAGTCATAAAAGCTCAGGTTGCCTATTTTATCGCTCATGCCGAAGTAGGCTACCATGGCATAGGCTTGTTTGGTGATCTTTTCCAGGTCGTTGAGGGCACCGGTGGAAATCTTGTCGAATACCAGCTGTTCGGCAGCCCGTCCGCCCAGTGCGGCACTCATCTCATCCAGCATCTGGTCGGTGGTGGTCAGGTTGCGTTCTTCGGGCAGGTACCAGGCTGAGCCCAGTGCTTTGCCACGTGGCACGATGGTTACCTTTACCAGGGGGCTGGCGTGTTTAAGCATCCAGCTGACGATGGCGTGTCCGCATTCGTGATAGGCAATGGCCTTTTTCTCTGAACTGGTGATCAGTTTGTTTTTACGCTCCAGTCCGGCAATGATGCGGTCGATGGCATCCAGGAAATCTTCCTTCTCCACTGCCTTTTTATCTTTACGGGCGGCGATCAGGGCAGCTTCATTGGATACGTTGGCAATATCCGCACCTGAGAATCCGGGGGTTTGCTTGGCCAGAAAGTCGATATCCAGGTCTTTAGCTACCTTAAGGGGTTTGACGTGTACCCGGAAGATCTGCTTGCGTTCATTCAAATCGGGCAGATCCACGTGGATCTGACGGTCGAACCGGCCGGCCCTCAACAGGGCTTTGTCAAGCATGTCGGCCCGGTTGGTGGCGGCAACGATGATGATACCAATGTTGTTGGAGAAGCCGTCCATCTCGGCCAACAACTGGTTCAATGTGTTTTCGCGTTCATCATTGGCTCCCATGCTGGGGTTCTTACCTCTGGCCCGGCCAATGGCGTCAATCTCGTCTATGAAGATGATGCAGGGGGCTTTTTCCTTGGCCTGCTTGAACAGGTCACGAACCCTGGAGGCACCCACACCTACAAACATCTCAACAAAATCCGATCCCGAGATGGAGAAGAACGGCACACTGGCCTCTCCGGCAACAGCCTTGGCCATCAGGGTCTTGCCGGTGCCCGGAGGACCTACCAAGAGCACCCCCTTGGGGATCTTACCTCCCAGCTCGGTGTATTTCTTGGGATTTTTGAGGAATTCGACCACCTCTCGAACTTCCACCTTTGCCTCATCCAGGCCGGCTACATCCGAAAAGTCGATCTTTACATTGGATTCCTTGTCGAAGAGTACTGCCTTGGATTTGCCTACGTTGAAGATGTTGCCTCCGCCACCTCCGCCGGAACCACGGGCAATCCTTCTGAATATAAACAGCCAGATGGCTACCAGTATGAAGATGGGCAGCAGCCAGGTAAGCACTTCTCCCAGTACATCCTTTCGTGTTTCGTATCGGACTTCAATATATTCACCTTCGGGCATATTGTCCTGCGCATCGGACAATCGTTGCTCGAACATCTCAATGGATCCGATGGTGAAGAAGAAATGCGGCCCTTCCTTCGGGACCGAGAACATACCGTCTTCAAAAAGCTCATCGTAACGTTGCTGATTCAACGCCTCCTGCTTCAGATAAATCTCTGCCTTCTGCTTGTTGATCACCACAATCTTTTCTACATCGTTGTTCTTGAGCATGTTGCGCTGAAATTCCTGCCAGGTGATCTCTTTGGCACTCCCACCCAGGTTCATGAAGTTCAGAGCAATGAAAAATATGGCGATTAAAGCATATACCCAATATATGTTGAACTTGGGAAAAGGCTTTTTTTCGTTGTTGTTGCTATCGGATCCCTGGTTGTTCTGTCTATTTTGGTTTTGGTTGCTGTCGACCATTATAAAGTTTCCTCCGTTGTTTGTTTATAGCTCTTCCTCGTATGATTGCATCGGGGCATCTGCCCATAGATCCTCCAGGTTATAAAAATCCCGGTACTCCTTCTGAAAAATGTGTATGATGATGCTGGCATAATCCATCAATACCCAGGTGAGATTTTCCATCCCCTCCTTGCTGTAAGGTTTTTCATTGAGGTCTTTCCTGACGTGCTCCTCCACTGAATCAACAATGGCATCTACATGCGTGCTGGATGTTCCATGACATATAACAAAATAATCGCATATAGGGTTTTCAATTTCGCTGATCTTTAACGTTAACAGGTCTCTTCCTTTTTTATCCTGTATTCCTTTTATAATTTTGTCCAACAATTGTTCGGATGTAAAATCTTCTTGCTTACCTCTATCCATTCAAATTTTTTTACAAAATTAATCAAATTTTTATGAATCATCATCGTAGTAATAAGATGATATAGTTTCTGGCGATGAACGAATCAAATATTATACCTTAACAATTATAATGAAAAAATGTCGCAGTTTATTTTAGTAAAGGAAAATAATTACTTTTGTTCCATGAAGGTGGGTGATAGCTATGAAAGATAGGATCATAGGCCGGCAGGTGATATCTCTGCTCTCGGCCGACAGCACCAATGATTACGCCAAGGAATTGCTGGAAGGCGGCACCCCCAGGGAAGGGGTGGTGATTATTGCCGGTGAACAGAAAAAGGGGCGGGGTTATGGCCGGAATACCTGGTATAGCGGGCGCGGGAAGAATTTGCTTTTAACGGTGATATTGTATCCCGAATTTTTAGCGGCCAATCAGCAATTTTTAATCTCCAAGGCTATCAGCCTGGGCCTATATGATTATCTGTCGGAACACATCTCGGATGTGAGTATCAAATGGCCCAATGATATTTATGTGGAAGACCGCAAGATAGCGGGTATACTGATTGAGAATGATCTGGTGGGATCAACCCTGAAGGATAGCATTGTTGGGATCGGGCTGAATGTGAACCAGGAATATTTTCCCGTCGATATTCCCAACCCGGTTTCCCTGTTGCAGATGATCGAGAAAAAACTCCCCCTTAAGAAGGAACTGCGCAAGCTGTGTGGTTACCTGGACAAAAGATACAGGATGTTATCAAAGGGACAGGCAGATAAGATCAACCGGGAGTATCATAAGAACCTCTTCCGGTTGAATGAGATGAGCTGGTACCAGTCGCAGGGTAAGCCTTTCCGGGCCAGGATCGTGGGAGTAAGCGATTATGGCCAGCTGATCCTGGAGAACGAAGCAGGCAAGACCCTGGAATACAATTTCAAGGAAGTGGAATTCATGTTATAGATCGGAGCGGTGGTTGAGGTATTCTGCCAATTTGTCAACCATGGCATCTATTCCCTGTTGCAGGTGTTTGGAAACCAGCCCTTTCATCAAAGGGTTCATATTGGCCTGAGCTGTAAGACGTATGCGGCTGTCACCGGGATTCACCTGCTTGATTTGTATCCATAAAGTAACGCCCATCGGGCTGGATTGGTAGGTCTGCACCTTCACCAGCTTGTAAGGCTCTTTTTCAGTGATCTGCATGCCTAAAGAGCCGATCCCTGTAACATCGAAGTGGCACGAATCGGCTGAAGATTTCCAATTTTGTATTTTATCGGGAGGCACGAGTTCGTCCAGATTGTTGAAATCTGAGACAAATGCGTATATTTTATCTTCATCCTGCCGGATGGCTTTTATCTTGCTCACTACCTTGGTCATGATTGCCCCCAGTTGGAAGGATCGCGGCGCCATTGCTCCAGATCCTGCATGTTCTCCTGTTCAAGATAACCCTCCCGCAGAGCTACCTCCAGCATACCGGAATAGTCGGAGAGGGTATGAAGCGGACATTTTTTTTCTTCAAAATTCTCGCGTGCTGTCTCAAAGCCATAGGTGAAGATGGCGACCATACCCATTACCCGGGCATGTTGTTGCCTGAGTGCTTCTACTGCCTGAAGACTGCTTTTGCCGGTGGATACCAGGTCCTCTACCACCACCACACGCTGGCCCTTTTCCAGGTGCCCTTCGATGGTATTGTGCAAGCCATGCTTTTTCTGAGATGAACGAACATAAACAAAGGGCAGTTCCATGGCTTCGGCCGTGAGCGCACCCATGGCAATGGCTCCGGTGGCTACCCCTGCTATGACATCCGGCTTTCCATAGACCCGTTGAATCAGCTCAACAAAGGCATCCCTGATCAGCTTGCGCAGGCCCGGAAAGGAGAGTGTCTTCCGATTATCACAATATATGGGTGATTTCCAGCCTGAGGTCCATTGGAAAGGATTTGCAGGATTGAATTTAATTGCGTTAATTTGCAGCAGTTGCGCAGCTATTTGTTGATTGATGTTTTCCATGCTACAAATGTATAAAGTTTTTTTCGACGGCCGGACGGTATTTTTCACCGATGAGTTTGAAAAATATTACCAGTCCCACAATGGCTTATTTGTCAGATACCTGAATGAAATCCAGCTGGCTTATGTGATGGAGCTTTTTCGAAACGTCCGTGAGATACACAATGTATTTATTATTCATCCTGATTTGGAGCAGACTTTTAAGGCTTTCCGTTCTTTTTTCCGGGAGATGGAGGCCGCCGGGGGGCTGGTTTTTGATGACCGGGGCCGTGTTTTGGTGATCCATCGAAGGGGCAAATGGGATCTGCCCAAGGGGAAGTTGGAGCAGGGAGAAGATCCTGAGACAACTGCCGTGCGGGAAGTCGAGGAAGAGTGTGGCATTACATCGCCCCGGCCCCGTCAACTGCTGCACGTAACGTTTCATTCCTATAACCTGGAAGGGGTGATGATCCTAAAGAAGACCTACTGGTACCATATGGATCACCCGGGTGATGAAAAGCTGGTGCCCCAGACTCATGAGGACATTACCGAGGTCAGATGGATGGCTCCGGGAGATCTGGGACAGGTGGTAGACAACACCTATGGCTCGATCATAGAGGTGCTTGAAGCCGGAAAACTCCTATAGATCTCCATTGGCTTTCATCTTTTTATATATTCTCTGTTCGATATTCTCGGAAGGGGGTGGGGCTGGAGCGATAGAGAGTTTCCCTCCCGGCTCGATGAAATAGTATGTCGGCATGGACCGTACCCTGTAGTCTTTGAGGATATCCTTCTGTTCGCCATAATGAAGAAAGGTGAACGAATACTCATGGTGCCGGACAAACCGTGCCATGCTTGAGAAGCTGTTGTTGGATATGATCACGATGCGGAAATGTTGCCGGTGCTTCCCGGCCAGGTTTTCCAGCAGCTTATAGTGGCGCATGCAGCTGTAGTTTTTTGCGTTGCAAAAGCCCAAATAGATGTATTGGTCGCTGAAGTCTTCCAGGCACAACCGGCTGCTGTCGGCATCATAGAGGCAAAATTCAGGAGCCGGCTCTCCGGGGGAGAGGATGGTTGCTTTTTGACGGATATGGCGTGCAATTTCCAGGTGCCTTGTGTTGTCACTAAGGGATGGGAAAGTGTCCAGCATATGTCGGATGGCGCTGCCGGAGAAACGATCATCATGATATGCATCATGAAGGGAATGGAGCATCACCAGTTCCCTGAGTTCCGGGTTGGCCCCCAGCAGGCTATCCTGTCTGCAAAGAGAGTCGAGCAGGGCATAACTCTGTTTTCCGTTGATGATCCAGTAAATTTGGTTGCCGAAACGCGAGAAGAGTTCCTTAAGATAGTCGTTGTACAGGGTAGCAAAAGCTTCCATGTAGGCAGGATTGTTATGGAGCACAGGCTGTGCGGCGAAATATTGCTGTTCGATCTTTTCGGCGGAGAAGCCCAACGGGAGCTTTAGGGAGGCGAGGGTATAGCGTTTGTAATCCTTGAAAAACCCATGATCACAGTTAACCGTCGTGTCCAGTTTTTTCAGTACCGAATCGCGCTGGCGGGCCAATCCCTTAATGTTGTTTAAGTTTTTGTTAACGATGTCTTTGTATAAGCTGGAGAATTTGAAAATCTGGTGATTAAGCCCAGTGTTACTTGCTGATTTAATTCCGATATGAACGGGAATACCTTCGAAGAATGGGTTCAATTGCTGGGCTTGGGTTTTCTTTTTCTTTTTGGGAAGGGCCAGGACATAGTTTTTCCCGGGCTCGGCAAACATATACCCTTTATAAGTGCCGAGATTGGCAAAGACCTGGGTGGTTTCGCCCAGGTTGAAGCGACAGGCAAACTGCCCTTGCAGGTCAACGTCGCTGTTTGCCAAATGCAGGGTATCGCGGGTAATGTAATCGGTGTACCGGTAAAAAGTGATGGATCCTCCTGCATAGCTGGGTGCTTTACCCTCCAGTGTAACCGGTTGCTGTGCCTCGCTCCGCAGACCGGTAAAAATGAAGCAGGTGAGCAGGATCAATGGATAGGTCAGCAGCTTATGGCTGATTGGCTTCATGGATGTCCATTCCTTTGGGTAAAAACTTGGTGGCATCGCCGCCATTGCGGATGATATCGCGTACGATGGTTGAAGTGACCGGGGTATGTTCGGGCATGGTCAGCAGAAACACCGTTTCTATGCCTTCATGCATTGCCTTGTTGACCTGGGCAATGGCCCTTTCATATTCAAAGTCTGCTGAAGTGCGCAAACCCCGGAGCAGATAGCCGGCATCCATTTTTTTGCAGTAGTTGATGGTCAATCCCTCAAAATGGTCTACACGGATTTTGGGTTCATCCTGGAAGACCCCCCTGATCCATTGCTTTCTCTTTTCCAGGGGGAAATACCCCTTCTTGTTGACATTGTAACCCACTGCAATGATGATCTCATCAAACAGCGGAACGGCCCGGCGGACAATCGATTCATGGCCTATGGTGAAAGGATCAAAAGACCCCGGAAAGACAGCTCTTTTCATGATTTGCTTTCTTTATTGTAGCGTTTAGGGAACAAACTTAAAACAATTGTTTGAAATATGAAGGAGCCTGGATCAAATGTGAACCGTACCAGGTGAAATATTCCCCATCCACCCTTTTGATCTCTGCCTGGGGGAACGACTCGGCGAATTTCCGCCGGTGGCTCTCCCTGAAGTGATAGGGCTCGGTGGGCAGGAAGATGAAATCGGGCTTGCGGTCGCGAATCTCCTTTTCGCTGATGATGGGATAGGCTTCTTTCTTATCGGCGAAGACATTTTCGATCCCGCATCTGGTTAACATGTCATGAATAAAGGTAGAGTGGTTGACGGTGTAGAGCGGGTCGTTCCATACCAGATAGACCGCCCGCACGATCCCGGGTGGAATGTGGTTGAGCTCGCTGAAGGCATCCTGGATGCTTTCTTTCACCTCCCTGGCTTGTTCCTGCCTGCCGCACATCTGACCAATAGATCCGATCAGGTCCAGGGCCCCCTCCAGGCTGTGCACATCGCTGATCCACACGGGGTAGCGTTTGGAGAGATCCACAATCTCATTTTTGGCATTTTCTTCTTTGGCCGCCAGTATCAGGTCGGGGCTGATCTTATCGATCTCATGCTGGTTCAAACCCATTACGCCTCCTATCACCGGTATGCTTTGAACCTTATCAGCCGGATGGATGCAGAAACGGGTCCGCCCCACCATCCTCCGCTTAAGCCCAAGATCGATGAGCAACTCTGTGATGGATGGGACCAACGATAGTATGCGATCCGGAGACTCCGGAAGTTCTATGGTGCGGTCGAGTTGATCTTTTATCTCCATGTCTCGCCTGAATGTTGGTTGTCTAAACCCTCGGGCAGATCCTGGCATAAAAATAGAACATTCACTTCAATTATCGTTGAAAAATCCCCCTGGATTTTATTTTCTCAGAAAAGTTTCAGTTTTTCTCAGTTGATAAATGGATTCGCAGTCAATCGGAAAGATGGGCATGGATAGCAGGGGATGAGGTATTGTTCCTGGGAGCGGGATCTAAAACAGCCTGAGCTGTGAGTCTTCCTGTTTCTTTTTCTGATAGGTGTTTTGAGCCACCTCGGTCAGCTCTTTCTCGATCTGGTTAAGAAAAGGACTTCGTTTCATGGTCTTTTCCTGCCCCATCACCATGCGTTTTTTTGCATGGGTCAGGTATAGGTAGGATTCGGCACGGGTCATGCCCACATACATGAGTCGTTTTTCTTCTTCCCGGTCGCTTTGCTGGTCTGTGAAAAGGGAATAAGGTATGAGCCCGTCCTCACAGCCAGCGATGAAAACACATTTGAACTCCAGTCCTTTCGAGGCATGCAGGGTCATAAGCGCCACTTTCTCGGTGTGGTGCTCATATGCATCGCCGGGTGAGCCCAGCTTGAGATAATGGATAAAATCTTCTGCAGAATCACCGAAGGAGGAGGCCAGATCCCTAAGTTTCCGGGCCACTTCCTCATGGTCGTCCTGTCTTTTTTTCTCCGGGATTACACCAGCAACTTTGTCTACTTTTTCTTTGACGCCCTTCAGCTCTTTCAGAGAATGGTTCAGGGAGGAGGCGTTCTCCCCATGGGTTTTGAGAATGCCGTTTGATAGATGTTTCAGGAAGGCATTCTCTGTATTTTCTGAATATTCGATGATGTGCAGGATCTCTTTCACCAGGGGGTGGTCAAAGAAGGTATCCCGGGCCAGGGATTGGTAAGGTATGGTATGGTCCAGCAGGGCTTTTTCAATGGTCTTCATCTGCGAGCGGGTCCGGCAGAGGATGGCAAAATCCGAAAGGCTCTCTATTTGTTCATCCCCTTCACCCCGGGTCACATCGCTGTCCATAGAGAAGAAACGCAGGCCGCCGCTCAGTGATTCAATGGTGCGGGCAATATATTCGGCTTCACTCTTTTCGGTTTGCTGGGGTGCGATCCGGATCTTCACTCCTTCACTCAATCCCTGTAAGCCTTGCTGGTTCAGGACATCTGCTGAAGCCTGAAGGATGTTGGCCGAACACCGGTAGCTGGTATGCAGGGTATATTGTTTTGTTTCGGGGTGATCCTGCAAAAAGCGGGGTATGAACCTGGTGCTGGAGCCGCGGAAGCCATATATGGCCTGGTTGGGATCGCCGATAACAAAGAGGTTGGGAGCTTTTGCCTCATTGCTCATCAGTTGCAGCAAACGATACTGCATGTGATTGATATCCTGAAATTCATCGACCAGCATCCAGGGATATTGATTGGCCATTTCCCGCCGAATGGAGGGGTTTTCTTCCAGTACACGAACAGTTTGATCGATCAGGTCGTCGAGGTCAAACAGGTCGTACCTTTCCAGATGCCTTTGATATACAGGGAAGGCCTGGTCTGATGCGTTCTGATCACTGCGCGATTTTCCCCGGGGCTGTTGTTTGATCTGGCGGAATTTCCGGGCGTAGCTTTTTGCTTGCTGACTGTTCAGATTGAAGAGATCCCGGATAACCTGCTGCTGGTCTTTTTCCTCCAGGATGGAGAAATGGCTGGTTCTGCCTGAATGCTCAGCATAATGCTTAAGGAAACGGTGACCGAAGGCATGGAAAGTGGCAATGGTTGGCTCCCGGGTCTTCTGGCTGGCTGCCATCAGCTCCCGGCAGCGTTGCTGCATCTCGCCGGCGGCCTTATTGGTGAAGGTGATGGCCAATATATGCCGGGGGTCAACTTCTTTCTCTTTGACCAACCAGGCTATCCTGCGGGTGAGCACCCGGGTCTTGCCGGTGCCGGGCCCTGCCATTACAGCCGCGGGTCCGCTATAGTGCGCAGATGCCTGTTTTTGTTCGGGATTAAGCCCTTTCAATGGGCCTTCGGGTTCCTCATTATAAGCGGAGGAGGGTTCCGCGGCTACAGCAGGCTGCTCGCCCATTTTCTCCAGCCGCCGGTATTCGGCCAGGTCAAAATGGATAAGCCGGCGTTTGTCCGGTCGCCGGCAGCCGGCTGAAGCATCAAAAAGCGATTCCTGGCTGCCCAGGTATCTGATCTCATCGGGCTGGAAGACACTGATTTGCCCGTATTCACCATCAAAACCCTCGCGGATGATCACCTCATTGTTGCGCATGCGTCGGATGGCTTCGGCCAGTACTTCACCCGCTATACCCCTGACCCGATCCACAGGCAGGTACTGCAACAGGTTGAATTCGCTGCCGCCCTTACGGATCAGTTGCTCATAGCGCCGGGTGATCTTTTTCGATTTTTCACCTACGCCCTCGATCTCCGAGAGGATTTCTTTCAGGGGGATGATGGAGTAATAGGGCAGGCGTTTCTCTCGCCGGGTGATGTCCTGGCGGTCGGAAAGGCGCACGATGCGGTTGACCACCCCCACGGTGATCTTCTTGCCGCAGACCGGGCAGATGCCCTGGTTTTTCATCGTCTCTACCGGGTTCCACCGTATGCCACATTTGCGATGGCCATCGTAATGGTATTTGCCTTCCTGGGGGAACATATCTAAGGTACCCCCAAACTGATCCGGATCGCCTGTTTTCATGGCTTCTACCATGGCCCGGTAGGTGGGTTCTGTTTTGAACAGGTTGGCATTTCTGCCCAGTTTCTCTGGTGAATGGGCATCGGAGTTGGAAACCAGGGTGTAGCGGTCCAGAAAACTGCACATCCAGTTCAGGGGCGGATCGGTCGACAGCCCTGTTTCTACTGCATGTATATGGGGGGTGAGATCGTCGAAGCATTCCTCCATGGCGTCAAAACCCGATTTAGAGCCAAATACTGAGAACCAGGGAGTCCATATGTGGGCAGGAATAAAGAAGTTGTTTTCGTTGGCCTCCAGGGTGATCTCCAGCAGATCCCGCACGTCCAGCCCCAGGATGGGCCGTCCGTCGGAGGTGATGTTGAAGTTCATGGAGCTGAGCTTTTGCTGGATCTTCTCCGCGGTTTCAAAATCCGGGGCCAGCAGAACGCTGTGGATCTTGCGTACCTGTCCGTGTTTTTTGTAGATGTTGCTGATCTCGGCGGATAGCAGAAAACGTACTGCATTTTCGTCTGTTTCCGCTACCAGGTTGTCCAGCTTGTATGCTTTCTTGAGTTTGAAAAGCCCTTCTTCGGCCGGTTCCAACTTTTCCTTCAATTCCTTAAGCCATCCCGGGTGGGTGAAATCGCCCGTGCCTACCACCTTGATGCCTTTGATACGTGCCCAGTAGTCCAGGTATTCAGGCCGCAGCTGTTTACTGGTAGCCATCGAGAAATGGGAGTGTATGTGAAGGTCACCGATAAAGTCCATAAGCAGGGCATTGTGTTCTTTCAAATTTCCTAAATTATTTTAGGATTTGCTCCCTGACCACCCATTCGTTTGTTAACAATTCACCGGAATTTATGCACAGGCAGGTAGCCTGATGCACTGGGCGGAGCAAGCTGCAGTGGATTCAACGCTTATTTTGAAAGCACGAGCCATACCATGATGCGCTCTGGGGTGTTCGGTTCATCTTGTGTGTGAATCAAAGGGGTGTGTGCGAATACGTACATAGGTCGTTATGATACCGAACAATAAAGCGGCGGCTGATTGTTTTGTTTTTTTAATAATCATCTGTATATTAAGGGTATGAAGCACATGGCATGTGATTTGAAGCACCTATAAATAAAAAGGAATTTATGTTCAGCAATTATCTGAAATCTGCATTCCGCCACCTAAAGAAATATCGATTTTATACGATCATCAACATCACCGGATTGGCTATTGGATTGGTCGCTTCCATTCTTTTGTTCCTGTATATCCGGTATGAGATGAGTTACGACACCTTTCACCAGGGCCATGAACAGATCTATCGAATTGTCTCGCATGTGGACCGGCCGGGGGGCAAGTCCATGGTGGTTCCGCGAACCCTGGCCAAAGTATCGGAGGCTATGAAGAGGGAGATACCGGCAGTTCTGGAAACCAATAAGCTCTATGAAGATGAGGTGACCCTGATCGACGAGAAGAAGCACATGTACCCCGACATTGAACTGATGTACACAGATTCTTCCTTTTTCGATGTTTTTTCTTTTAAGGTGCACCGGGGCGACGGGGCATCTGCACTAAGAACACCCGGTGAGGTGGTGATCACCCGTGCATTGGCCAACCGCTATTTTGGCAGCGACGATGTCGTGGGTAAGGAAATACGTCGAAAAACGGAGCGTTATACGGTTGGGGCCGTTTTGAAAGACATACCCGCCAACTCCCATTTCGACTTCGACATGCTTACCGGTTTTTATACCATGGACCATCCCGATCGGTTTATGGAGAACCACGGCTGGGACTTCTTTACCTATTTCCGTGTGAAACCCGGATCGCAAGAAGGGGAATGGGCCGGTGAAGTCAAGAGCCTGGCCGACGGCATCGGCAATAACATGATGAAGGAGATCGGGTCGGAAGGCGCCTTTGATGTACAGACCCGGGTTCAGCCGATGACCCGCATTCACCTGTATTCGAATTATAACTTTGAGATCGACCCGCAGGGGGACATCAACAACATTTATATATTTTCTTTCCTGGCAGCCTTCATACTGATCATTGCCATCGTGAATTTTATCAACCTGGTTACGGCTCATGCTGAGTACCGATCAAGGGAGATAGGCATGCGCAAAGTACTGGGAGCTCACCGCAAGATGCTGATCAGCCAGCATTTGATCGAATCATTCATGGTGGTCCTTGCCAGCCTGATCCTATCTTTGATATTGGTTAAATGGCTGGCTGATCCCCTGGGAAATTTACTGGGCAGCGAGCTGGTGATCGACTGGCTGAATCCTTCCCTTCTTTTGGGTTTGATTGCTTTTGCCGTCATCGTGGGATTGTTGGCCGGCTCCTATCCGGCCTTCTACCTCTCGCGGTTCGATCCGGTGCGGATCTTCTCCAGCATGGGCTCTCGCGGCAGCCGCAACAGGACCCTGCAGATCGGCCTGGTGGTGGTGCAGTTTGGCATTGCCATTTTCCTGATTACCTCGCTGATCATCCTGCGGAGTCAAATAAACTATCTGAACAACAAGGATTTGGGAGTGAACAAAGAGAATATTCTGGTGGTTCAGGATGTAACCGGTGATATCCGCGGAAGTTACCAGGCCATAAGGGATGAGTTGATGAAACACCCATCCATCCAGTCGGTCACCGCCTCGGTGAGTTATCCGGGTGCCGACCGGGCGGTGCAGACAGCCAAAAAGGCTGAGGATCCTTCTTCCGAGTCCATCGTTATACAGGAAAACCGGGTG
The DNA here is from genome assembly GCA_018334675.1 of Bacteroidales bacterium. Taxonomy (GTDB): domain Bacteria; phylum Bacteroidota; class Bacteroidia; order Bacteroidales; family UBA12077; genus JAGXLC01. Next base: position 18,597 of record JAGXLL010000025.1, read on the forward strand.
CAGGATCATTATGTGGAGACCTACGACATTGAGATCACTGAGGGCAGGCATTTCCGCAAAGAACTGGCCAGCGACAGCACCGGGTTCATACTCAACCAACAAGCCGTGGACAAACTGGGATTGAGCAAGCCCGTGGGTAAGCAGATAGAAGTTTTTCAGCAAAAAGGGAAAGTCCTTGGGGTGATGAAAGATTTTCATTTCCGCTCTTTCCATCATCAGATCGAACCCATGGTGCTTTCTCATTACTCGGATTATTTTCAGAACATATCCGTCAAGATCGACATGCGCGATGTTTCGGCTACCCTGGAGCATGTACGCCAGGTGATGCAGGAGTTTGATTCGCAGTATTATTTCAGGTATACTTTTATAGATGATGTGTTTGCCCAGCTGCACCAGCAGGAGCGGCAAACCAACAGGATGATCATGGCAGGTTCGGTATTGGCCATATTCCTGGCCATTCTCGGGCTGTTTGCCCTCAGTTCCTTTACGGTGGTCAAGCGCAGCCGGGAGATAGCCATTCGCAAGGCGATGGGTTCCACTTACCAGCGGGTGGTTCGCCTGCTGTTGATCGATATTTTGAGGTGGGTGGTACTGGTGAATGTATTGGCCTGGCCCGCCGCCTGGTATTTCATGAGTAACTGGCTGCAGAATTTTGCCTACCGGATCGACCTGGAGATCTGGATGTTCCTTCTGGGCGGGGTGATCGCCCTGGGGATTGCAGGCCTCACCATCGCCGTGCAAACCCTGCGGGCAGCGGCTGTTAACCCGGCCGAAAAGCTGCGGGACGAATAAAAATATAGTTAGAATGTTGAACGTAAGAACGTTCAACCCTTCACCCTTCAAACCTAAATTCGTATGCTCAAGAATTATTTTAAGTCATCTTTACGGAACCTGATCCGCAATAAGTCGTTTACCCTGATCAACATCCCGGGAATGGCGATAGCTTTGGCCTCCGTGATTTTGTTGCTGCTGTTTATCAACCATGAATTGAGTTATGACCGTTTTTACCCGAATGCTGAAAACATTGTCCGGCTCATTACACGGTATGAATCCAAAGGCAAGCAGGTGGAGATGCCTAAGTCCATCTATGAGTTGGATCTTCAGGCAACCGACCGCATACCGGAAGTGAAATCATCGGCGGTGGTTTTCAGAAGATATTTGCGTTATATTGGGTATGAAAATGATCAATACGGCAAATATCAGCAAAGTTATGTGGATGAGGATTTTTTTGAGGTATTCTCGCCGGATGTGATTCAGGGCGATCCGGCTATGATGAGAGAACCCCATACGATGGTGCTGACCCGTCACACTGCCCGGGAGATTTTTGGTCAGCAGGATCCGGTCAATCAAACCCTTGAGATCAGGGACCAGGAATTTCGAGTGGTGGCTGTAATTGCGGATGTGCCGGCAAACAGTCACCTTCAGTATGATGCTTTGTTGAGTATACATAGCATGAGCGAAGATCAATTGCTTTCCCACGGCCATGACTTCAACACCTATTTCCTGTTGAACCGCCCCCTGAATGAGACGATGGAGGAGAAGATTTGCCATGTGACACAAGCCATCGACCAGGAACGCTATGGCCAATCCTCCGTGGAATATATACATGATCTGCAGCCTCTCAGGCGCATTCATCTGCACTCTGATTTTTCCTCCGACCTGGCCCAAACCACCGATATGGAATATATCTATATCTATTCGGCCATCGCTTTGTTCATCCTGCTGACCGCTGCCTTCAACTTTGTCAATTTGTCCATGGCCCGTTCTGAAACCCGTTCCAAGGAGGTGGGTGTTCGGAAGGTTCACGGAGCAAGTCCTTCAGCTCTTAGAAAGCAATTTATTACGGAGTCGGTCATCTTGGCCCTGGCGGCTTTTGCGCTTGCCATATTGCTGGTGGAATGGTTCGTATCTGATTTCTCCCGTCTGGTGGGAAGCAGTTTGCATCTCAGCTTCAGTCAGAATCAATGGTGGATTCCTGCAGGTTTCATTCTCTCGCTGCTGGTGGGGCTGCTGGCAGGATCCTACCCGGCCCTTTATCTTTCCCGGATGCGTTCCATGCTGGTGTTGAAAGGAACCCTTCGTCCAGGCAAAGGTAAGATGGGGCTTCAAAAGATATTGGTATCCCTTCAGTTTCTCATAGCCATCGCTTTAATTGCCTCTCTCATAGGAATACTCAATCAGGTTCATTACCTCAGGGATAAAGACCTGGGATTTCGTCAGGATCATGTACTGGTGGTAAATTATCTGAGCAAAGAGATCCAGCAGGATTATCCGACCATACGCCAGGAGTTGCTTGAAAATCCAGAGATACAGGATGTCACAGCTTCCCTGGCCGTTCCGGGTACCAGGGGCAGTGGCACCAATCTTCGCTCCGCACGCCAGTCCCCTGAAGAATCCTTTCAGGTGCGGGCCAATGTGATTAAGCCGGGTTTTGTCGATCTATATGAGATCCAGATGATCCGGGGCCGGAATTTTTCATCTGAACTCAAGACAGACCAGCAGGGGTATCTGATCAGTCGGGAGGCCGCCGGCCTTTTGGGGATGAAAGATCCGGTAGGCAGGAGGATCCACATATGGGGTGAGGAGGGTCCTGTTTTAGGCGTTTTTTCTGATATCCACAGCCGTTCGCTCCATCATAGAAAAGATCCCATGGTTCTGGGCCACATAGGAGCGAATAACAACCTGATTTATAATATATCGGTAAAACTGGCCCCGGGGCATACCGAATCTGCTGTTCAATACGTGGGCGATGTCTTTAAGAGCCATGATCCGGGATACGTCTATCAATATGAGTTTGTAAGCGATTATCTTCACCGCAGATATTACCGGCAGGAACAGAAGTATGCCCGCCTGATGATGGCCGGCACACTGATGGCCATGATCATCTCGGTGATGGGCCTGTTTGCCCTGACTGCCTTTCATATCAACCGAAAGATCAAGGAGATCGGCATCCGCAAGGTGATGGGAGCCTCATCCTACCGCATCATCCGGATGTTCAGCACCCGATACCTGATTTGGGTGGGTTTGTCGGCTTTCATGGCATTGCCCCTGGCCTACTATTTCATCCGGAGTTGGTACAGCAATTTCGTGTATCACAGCCCTATGCATTGGTGGTTTTTTGCAGGTTCCCTGTTCATTGTTCTGATCGTGGCCCTGTTGACGGTGCTGGGCAAAGCCACCATGGCTGCCAATACCAATCCGGCTGAAACGCTACGCGACGAGTAAAAATTAAGTTAGAATTTTGTAAGTCAGAATTTTGTACGATACACCCTTTGACATGATCCATCTTAACCTTCATTCAGAAATAGATCGTTCGTTCGCTAGCGAACATACGTGTTTCAGATTCGAACAAAAAGAGGGGTGGTTAAAGAAAGGATGCGTTGTTAATACACTAAAATACAGTTGTTTGTATTGAGTGGTATAAGTCTTGCAAGGTGAATATATAAATTTGTTCTATGTTCAAGAATTATCTGAAGGCTTCCTGGAGAAACCTGAAAAGGGATACATCCTATTCATTGATCAATATTGCCGGCCTGGCCGTTGGTATAGCCGCCTGCCTGCTGATCACCCTTTATATAGTGGATGAATTGAGCTATGACCGATTTCATGAAAAGTCCGGACGTATCCATCGGGCCTATGTTGAGGGTCAATTCGGGAACAATACGTTTCGTACGGTTCTTACCCCCAATCCTCTGAAAGGAGCTTTGTTAAAGGAATTCTCAGAGGTTGAATCGGCCACCCACTTCTTCCACAGGGATCAGGTGATGGTAGAATATGATGATAAGCGGTTTGTGGAGAACCGCGTGTTCTATACCGGTTCGGATTTTTTTAAGGTCTTTACTTTCCCCCTGATCAAGGGCAACCCGAAAAATATCCTTTCCGAACCCAACCAGGTGGTGTTAACCCAAAGCATGGCCCGTAAATATTTTGGAAAGCAGGATGCGATGGGAAAGATGATCACCATGCAGGGGGATCAGCCTTTCCGGGTGACCGGTATATGTGAAGATGTACCGGATAACTCCCATTTTCACTTTGACTTTTTAGCTTCCTACAGTTCAACCGAAAACAGCCAGGATATACGCTGGGTAAACAGCAATGTGTACACCTATTTCACCCTTCGGAAAGGGGTTGATCCCGGGGCCTTCGAGGAAAAGCTCAATCTGCTGGTAGAGGAATATGTGGGACCCCAGGTTGTGGAATGGCTGGGCATCAACATGGAAGATTTCACGAGTCAGGGTAACTCCTATGCATTCCTTATGCAACCCCTGGAGAAGATCTACCTGCACTCCGACATCAACGATGAGATAGAACCGGTAAGCGACATATCACGGATATGGTATTTTTCTGTGATTGCTGTGTTTATCCTCCTGATCGCCTGCATCAACTTTATGAACCTGGCCACGGCCAAATATGCCAACCGGGCCCGCGAGGTGGGCATTCGCAAGGTAGTAGGTTCAAGAAGAGGTCAACTGGTCAGTCAGTTTCTGACGGAGTCGGTCCTGGTGTCCATCCTGGCAGTAGGGGGGTCTTTGGTATTGCTGGAATTGTTTCTGCCGGTTTTTAACAACCTCTCCCAGAAGAGTCTGGAGGTTGGGTACTTTGCCGATTGGCATTTTGTGCCGATGCTGCTTTTGCTGAGCTTATTTGTGGGCTTGCTGGCCGGGTCTTATCCGGCCTTTTTCCTGTCCTCTTTCAATGCGATAAAGATTTTTAAACAGGATGTGAACAGGGGTATCAAGGGCAATCGGCTTCGCGGGATTCTGGTAACCAGTCAGTTTGTCATCACTATTGTACTTTTCATTAGCACGGTTGTCATCTACCAGCAAAACCATTTTATGACCCACAAGAATCTGGGATTTGATAAGGAGAAGGTCTTAATAGTTGACCGGCCCTACCACCTGGAGAACCCCTCCAGCTTCATGGAGGAGCTGGAGAGACATCCCTCTGTTGCTGGTGCTTCTCTCAGCGGGTCAATTCCAGGCAGGGATTACGGAGGGTCCACCCTCCAGGTAGAAGGCCGTAGTTCAGAGGATATGGTGTTTTTCGCCATGAATTATGTTGAAGAGGATTACCTGAAAGCCATGGGGCTGAAACTGCTTAAAGGACGTTTCTTTTCGAGTGAATATTCCGACAATGCAGGTTCGGTGGTGATCAATCAGAAGGCTGCCAGCGAGTTGGGTTTTGATGATCCCCTTGGCAAATATCTCCAGCAGGGAGAAGACCGATTCAAGATCATAGGCGTGATCGAAAACCACCATTATGAGTCGCTGCACAAACAGGTCCGGCCTCTGGGACTGCGTTACTACGAAGGAAAATATTTTCAGTATATGCCGGTGAAGATCCGTACGGTTAATATGCAGGAATCCATCAGTTATATCCGGGATACCTGGGATACTTTTTCAAAAGGGCAGCCTTTCACCTACTTCTTTTTGGACCGCGACTATGAGCAACTTTACAATTCTGAGATGCGTACGGCTCGCATCCTTACCATCTTTTCCGGACTGGCCATATTCATTGCCTGTCTGGGCCTGTTTGGTCTGTCGGCTTTCATGGCTGAAAAGCGTACCAGAGAGATTGGCATCCGTAAGGCCATGGGGGCCCGGATCATCAATATCCTGACTATCCTGTACAAAGAGGTTTTCGTCCTTCTTATTGCTTCTACGCTCATTGCATGGCCCCTGACCTATTACCTGATGAGCCGTTGGCTGGAAAATTTTGCCTTCCGCATTGAACTAAGCCTGTTGCCTTTTATCGGAGCCTCCATCTTGGCCCTGATCATTGCGGTAGCCACAACCAGTACCCAGGCGCTGAAGGCTGCCTACACCAATCCGGCAGAGACACTGCGTGATGAATGATTGTATGAACCTATATATCTGTGCCTTATGAAAGACCTATGTGTTCCCATCCCCGGGTTTGGCGATGATGAAGTTGCCGAACTGTATCTGAAAATCGGAGATAAGAAAATCAGTTACGATTTTCGAATAGAATCCTTCTTGTGGGAAGCAGAAGATGAACTCAGCGAAGGAAAAGATGAGCTCACCCATTCCATTGCACGTATTGAGCGCCTGCGCCGGGCTATCAACAACTACGACAAGAGGTGGGAGCTTATACAGATCTTCAATCCCCCGGAAGATTCCAAATTCATTCAGGTTTTGTTCCGGAAAAAGAATACCGATAGAACATGATGCCAGGATAGGTACGCATATCTCATTCAAACCCATAAGCACCATGATTTCAAGATAATTCTTTAAATATAAACCTTATAAATTGTTTCGTTATGAAAAGAACTGCTTTATTACTCATCATGGTAGTGTTTGCCTTTGACACTTTTGCCAGTGACAGTGAAAAAGAAAAGGAAAACATTCAGCAAGTGATTCAGTCCGCCTATATCGATGGCATTCATAATCTTGGTGATGTGGAAGATATCCGGAAGGGTTTTCATCCCGGATTCAACCTGTTGGGTATGAATGACAACAACATGTTGACCAGGTTCCCGATCTACAGCTGGATTGAAAGTGTTGAGAGACGAAAGGAGCAAAATCCCGAAGGTCGTCCGGAAGAGGAAAAAACCACCTGTAAGTACAATTCAATCGACGTTACAGGACATGCTGCACAGGCTGAGATTGAGCTCTATCGCAAGGGAAAGAAGATCTTTACCGATTACCTGCAGCTTTACAAATTCAAAGAGGGCTGGCGCATCGTCAGTAAGATCTACCACCGCCACGAGTAATCTTTTGGTTTAACCTCGATGATTTCGCCGGTTTGGAGTGGCAGATCTCTCCTTGCCGGCGATTTTCCCAGATTGCCGGTTTTTGCATTAAACGAACGATCTTTGACGGGGTCCTAGAGATGAAAATAGCTAAACGTTCAAATCCTAAACACTTAAAATACCACAACATGAAAAAACGGATGATCCTCACCCTGATTGCCATACCTTTGGTTTTTTCCCAAATGGTCCGGGCCGATGAAGGCATGTGGATGGTGAACCTGTTGAACCAGCTCGATTATGGTGAACTCACAGAGATGGGCCTGAAGCTCAGCCCGGAAGATATATACGATATCAACCACTCCAGCCTGAAGGATGCCATTGTAATCTTTGGCGGGGGATGCACCGGTGAGATGATCTCCGACAAAGGACTGCTGCTCACCAATATGCATTGCGGTTATGGCCGCATACAGGCGCACACCACTGTAGAAAATGATTATTTGAAGAATGGTTTCTGGGCCCAATCGATGGACGATGAGTTGCTCAACCCGGGATTGCAGGTGCGGTTCCTTAGGCGCATCGAGGACGTTAGTGAACAGGTGCAAAACCGGCTTTCTACAGATATGACGGAGCGGGAAAGGCAGAGGGAAGTGCGGAAGGTCAGCAAAGAGCTTGAGGAGCAGGTCGTGGAAGGAACCCATTATAGTGCTACGGTGCGGCCTTTTTACGAAGGCAATGCGTATTATATGATGGTATACGAAACTTATAAAGATGTGCGGCTGGTGGCTTCACCTCCTACCTCGATCGGTGATTTCGGGAGCCTTACCGACAACTGGATGTGGCCTCGTCATAAAGCCGATTTTTCGATGTTCCGGGTGTATATGTCGCCCGATGGCGAGCCTGCCGAATATTCCCGCGAGAATGTACCTTACCGGCCCAAACATCACCTTCCCGTCTCTATGGAAGGGGTAGAGGAAGGGGATTTTGCTATGATCATGGGTTATCCGGGAAATACCGACCGGTTCATGACATCCTACGGTATACGTGAACTTAAAGAGATCTCCCATCCCAACCGGATCCATATCCGGGGGAAGAAACTGGATATCATGAAGAAGATCATGAATAAGAGTCCGGAGCATCGCATCATGTATGCCTCAAAGTATAAGGGCACCAGCAATTACTGGAAATACAGCATCGGCCAGATGGAGGGCTTTGAGCGCATCGATCTGCTCTACAAGCGTACACAACTCGAGAAAGAGTTCATTGAGTGGATCAACGGCCACTCCGAACGCGAGAGACAATATGTCCATACCATGGACCTGATACAGAAAGCCTATGAAAGCAGAAGGGAATATGAAAATGCCGGGCAATACCTGAGGGAAACCCTCATGTCCGGCCCGGAAATAATTGGCTTTGCCAGAAGTACCGATGAACTGAAAAGCCTTTTGGAACAGTCATTCTTCAAGAGGCTCTTCGGGAGGAAGGAAATTAAAAAGGAGATAAACCAACTCAGAGAACGCGCCTCCCGCCATTTCAGAGATTACCACCGGCCTACCGATCAGGAGATCGCTGAAACACTCTGGAGCATGTTCCGGGAGAATATCGATCAGCGCTTTTATCCTGAATTATTTGGCCGGGCCATGGAACAATACAGGGGTGATGTCGAGGGGTATGTGGAGCATCTGTATACTTCATCCCTATTTACGGATCAGGGCCGTTTTGAGGCTTTTCTGGAGGATCCGGATGCCGAAACCCTTGAGAAAGACCCGGTATATCAATTGTCGAATTCAGTATATAATCAGTATTATCACCTCCGGGACCGGTCCAGCCAATACGATAACCAACTGCAGAGAGGTCAGCGGCTTTTTGTGAAGGGCATAGGGGAAATGCAATCCGATCAGACCTTTTATCCCGATGCCAATTCTACCATGCGCCTGACTTACGGAACGGTTGGAGGTTATAAGGCCCGGGATGCCGTGCGGTATAAATATTATACCACGCTGGAAGGCGTCATGGAGAAAGAAGACCCCGACAATTATGAATTCATCGTGCCGGATAAACTCAAAGCCCTTTACCGCAAAAAGGATTATGGCAGATATGGTGAAGACGGCCACATGCCGGTGTGTTTCATCACAAATAATGACATTACAGGAGGTAATTCCGGAAGCCCGGTGATGAACGGCAAGGGTGAGCTCATCGGTCTGGCTTTCGACAGCAACTGGGAAGGCATGACCGGAGATATTGAGTTTGAAGAGGGCATGCAGAAGACTGTATCTACCGACATCCGTTACCTGCTTTTTATTCTGGATAAATTCGGTGAGGTCGACTGGCTTATTGAAGAGATGGATATCGTGGACGAATAGACAGAGCATAAGTATACCTTACCGCCATCGGATATCGTTTGCCGTTTAAAATATCTGGCTGTCCCGCTTCAGGCGGGATGGCTTTTTTATTTCCGAACAGCCTGTCCATTATTGGACACCCAGCGGCTGGCAGCTCGGGTCCTATTGTACTGAATGTCAAATATATGTTTTTTGTGGCAGGGGGATTGCTTGGCTTGGGATAAAAAATACAGATGGACCGGGAATTATCAAAATCTTATTTACGTAAGCGCAACATCCGAAGGTGGATCAGTGGATTGGCCATCTTGTTGGTATTTGTGGGGCTTTTCCTGATCGTTCCTTCTTTCATGGAGCCAACCGTCGATCTGGAAAAATACCGGCTGGCCGAGGTAAGCCGCGGGGATATCATCACCAGTGTCAGCACCAATGGTAAGGTGGAACCCGTTTACCAGGAGGTGATCACTTCGCCGGTCCATACCAAGGTACGTGCGATCCTTCATCATCCCGGCGACACAGTGGATACCACCACCAGCCTCATTGCCCTGGATCTGGCTGCACTAAGAAGAAGATTTCAGACGGTAAAGCATGAAGTAGCCCTTAAAGAAAATCAGGTGGAAAGGAAACGCGAAGAACTCAGGGAAAGAAGATTGAGGCTGCAGGCTGACCTGAGATCCGATTCTCTCCAAACAGAACGCTTGAAAGCCCGATATGAGAAAGAGAAGGAGTTGCTGGATATTGGTGGTACCTCCCGCGAGACAGTGGAACAAACCCGTATCGATTATCGGTTGAGCAGGCTGGAGCAGCAAAAACTTCAGCAGGAGTATGCCTCTTTTAAAAGGATGATCACTCTGGACCTTTCATCGCTGAATCTCGAAATGGCTATGAAAAGACAGGAGATGACCGAGATGCGTGAACTGCTGGATCAGGCCCGCATCAAGCCTTCGTTGTGTGGTGTGATAACCAGAATAGGAGTCACGCCGGGTGAATCGGTTGCCGCGGGACAGGAAGTAGCCAGGGTTTCCAACCTGTATGTCTTCCGCATTCGTGGGAAAATTCCCGATAAGATGGTGGACCGGGTTTATTCGGGTCAGCACGCCCAGGTACTTATTAACGATACCACCCTGCAGGGACGGGTCAGCAGCCTCACCCCGGGCGTGGAGCACGGCGATATCGAGTATTCGGTGAAGCTCAACAGTTCTTCCTATCCGGGCCTGAAGGCCAAAAAACATGTGGAGATCCGCTTGATCCAGCAGCAGTTGAACGACACCCTGCGCATACCCAATGCCAATTACTATCAGGGAGCAGGCAGAGCTGAGTTATTCGTCATGAACGGCGGAGAATTGTTGCGCCGCCAGGTACGATTGGGTTCCTGTTCATACGATTATGTGGTGGTTAAAAGCGGCCTGAAGGCAGGTGACCAGGTGGTGATAAGCAGCGCACTGTACAGGGAATATCCCGATCATCAGAGACTGAAATGGAAAAAGTAAAAATGCAAATAAACCTACGAAGATGATACAATTGGAAAACATCAGCAAAGTATACCAGACCAAGAACATTGAGACCCTGGCTCTGGACAACATCAACCTGGAAATACAGTCAGGTGAGTTCCTCTCTGTGATGGGACCCTCCGGTTGTGGCAAATCCACCCTGCTTAATGTGATGGGTCTGCTGGACAACCCCACTAAAGGCCAACTCATCCTTGACGGAATAGCTATTGATGGTTACACCGACAAAGCCCTGGCTCATATGAGGAATCAGAAACTGGGCTTTATCTTTCAGAACTTTCATCTGATCTCTTCGCTCAATGTGCGCGATAACGTGGAGCTACCCCTGCTTTACAGGAAAATATCCGCACCCGAGCGCAAGAGAAGGACCGAGGAGATCTTGGAGCAGGTAGGACTCAAACACCGTTCCAGGCATTTCCCTTCGGAACTTTCGGGCGGACAATGCCAGCGGGTGGCCGTAGCCCGTGCCATCGTTGGGCAACCCGAGATCCTGCTGGCCGACGAGCCTACCGGTAACCTCGACAGCAAGATGGGCGAGGACATTATGATCCTTCTCAAATCCCTGAACCGCGACCTGGGTACCACCATCGTCATGGTGACCCATGACCGGGCACTGGCCAGTGAAACCCAACGCATCATCCATCTTTTCGACGGCAGACAAGTTAATTAAAAATCCGGTGATTATGAAATATAGACATTTTAAACAATTCCTGGAACAACTGGGCAAGAATAAATTCTTCACCTTTCTGAACCTCTTTGGCATCAGCATTCCTCTGATGATCATCATGTTGATGATCTTGCAGATCGATTTGTCGATCCATCCCAGCGGACCGGAGGAGAACAATGACCAGATGTTGTTCGTCAATGCCACCAGGATCAAGAGCAGCAGTGGAGGGTATGCAAGAGGCAAGGTGCATCTGGACATCATTGAAAAATACTTTAAGCATCAGGTGCCGGAAGAAACCATGGCCTTTTCAACTGTCTCTTCTGCCACCCGTTTTGAGACCAATAGCGTGATGGACATCCCCCTTCGATATACCAATTCAGCTTTCTGGCAGGTCTTTAATTTCCATTTTCTGGAGGGCCGGTCCTACACCCGCGAAAACGTGAAGCAAGGCGATCAGGTGATTGTCATCTCACGGAAGATCCGTCAGCAGGTTTTTGACAACAAAAAGGCTGTGGGTAAGACCCTTCAGTTGAACGGGCATACCTGCCGTGTGATTGGAGTGGTAGAGGATGTCTCCTCCCTGGGCAGAAATACTTATGCCCAGGTATGGATGCCTTACACCTTGCGCAGCAACCCTCCGTTTAATCCCCGGGGCATGGGCTCGGCCACAGGCGACTATACCCTCACGTTTAAAACGACTGAAGATTGGGATTTTCAAGATGTCCGGGAGCATGTGGCCACGGTGGGCAGCAAGCTGAATAACATCATGGGAGAAGACCGTGAGTTCATCTTTGGAGGCCCCTCCAAGGCAGCTGAGATCTATTTCAGGGGTTATCGCGATCCGGAATCCTATAGCGGCCTGTTGTCCAGCTACCTGGGGGTGGCCGGGAAGATCCTGATCATCCTCCTTTTACCGGCCCTGAACCTGGTGAGTCTGAACCTTACCCGGATACAGGAAAAAAGTCATGAGATCGCTATCCGCAAAGCCTTTGGAGCAACCCGGCAAAACCTGGTAGTCCGCGTGATGTTGGAGAACTCCGTGCTTACCCTGATCGGAGGAATTATCGGGCTTTTCATGGCCTATGGGGTGGCCATCGCATTCAAATCCTATATATTCAGCTCCTACTATGTCGAAACGCCTGCACAGGCAATCGTCCAAATGAATTACAGCGTATTCTTCGTATTGATCCTTGTATCGTTAACATTTAGTGTCTTGTCCGGACTGATCCCCTCGATGCGGATATCCAGGCTTCAGCCGGCCTATGTTTTAAAAGGAGGTGCCTTATGATGCAACATAGTTTTACATTGATGTGGAACCAGAAAAGGAAGTATGGTTTCATTCTCCTGGAATTGTTCGTGATCTTTGTGGTGATTTTCATGACGACCATTTATATGATCGATAATGTGACCAGGTATTTCCAGGGAACCGGCAGGGACATCAGTCAGGTCTACTTCATGAATATCAGTCACGAGGGTACCGGAGAGGTTACCGCTTTGGATCATTTTGAAAAGGTCAGGCAGCGCATTGCTCAAATGGAACATGTGCAGGATGTAAGTCTCTCTTATCAGGCATCGCCTTATGTGAGCGGTTACACGATCAAGACCTTCCATCACGGCGAAAATCTAAGCAATGCCCTCCTTTGTTATGCCGATCCGTACTTTTCGTCGGTGTTCAGAACAAACTTGAGAGCCGGTAAGTGGTATACATCAGAAGATGTGGGTAAAGGCGTTGAGATACCGGTAGTGATCAATCACAACCTGGCTGTTCAGCTTTTTGGAGAGGAAGATCCGATAGGGAAAAGCTTGAAGCAAGGTGATGAGCGCTATGTAGTTCAGGGGGTCCTTGAACATTATAAACGCCAGGATTTTGAATCTGAAGGGAAATCCGTGTTCGTTCCTTTGTATTATCGGCGCCCCCATCAAAACATGGCTATCGACCTGATGGTTCGTCATGAAGAAGGCTTTTTTCCCGAGCCGAAAAATTATGCCGAGGCCGTCTTTTCGGTCTTCTCCCATGATCAGTTCCGGATAACCCGCTCAACGCGTTTGCAGGCTCTGAAGCAGCAATCCAACTCCAACACCTCGGGCGATATGCTTTTTGTTTCCCTGATCGTGGGCTTTCTGCTTTTCAACCTGGTGTTGGGTTTGGTCGGTATACTGGGTTATCATGTGAATCAGAGGATATCGGAGATGGGCATTCGCAGGGCCGTAGGCTCCACCCGTCCGAAGGTGAGGGGCTTGATCTTCATGGAGATGCTGGTGCTGACTTTGATGGCCACCATTCCGGCTCTTCTGCTGGTGGTTCAAATACCCGCACTCGAGCTGATGCCCATGAGCTGGAGGCTTTTTATTCAGGGCATGCTTGCTTCCCTGGCTATTATAGCCATTTTCGTGTCAATCAGTGTGATGTATCCGGGTATCGTAGCTTCTAAAATACGACCTGCCGTTGCATTAAAAGAGGAATAAAAGTTTGTATATTAGTCGGTAAATTGGATCTCTATGGTTCTTGTGGTAGATGATGACAAAGCCGTTCGCTCATCCCTGAAGCTTTTGCTCAAACAGGCAGGATATGGCGTGGAAACCCTTGCTGGTCCTCAGGAGGCCCTGGAATGGATCAGGCAGCAGGCACCCCGGTTGGTCCTGATGGATATGAATTTCTCCAGCGACACCAGTGGCAGGGAAGGAATAGAGCTGTTGCAGAAGGTGCGGGTTTTTCATCCGGAGGTTCCGGTCATCCTGATCACCGGCTGGGGCACCATTGAACTGGCGGTAGAAGGTATCAAGAAGGGGGCCAATGATTTTATCACCAAACCCTGGGATAATCACCATCTCTTGGAGTCGATCCGGACCCATTTGATGATGCACACCAGCGATGCGGTTTCCATGGACCGCAGGCAATTGGAACGCCAGATGGATTTATCCGGTATTATGGGTGAAGATCCGGTTTTTCTGGAGCTGCTCAATGCGGTGGGCAAGGTGGCGCCCACCGAAGCCACCGTTTTAATCCGGGGGGAGAGCGGCAGCGGGAAAGAGTTGATTGCTGAAGCCATCCACAACAACAGCCGGCGCAAGGATCAGCCTTTCATCAAGGTCAACCTGGGTGGCATTGCCACCAGTCTCTTTGAGAGTGAGATGTTCGGCCACAGGAAAGGCGCTTTTACCGATGCCAAAAACGACCGGAAAGGGCGCTTCGGGTTAGCCGAAGGGGGTACCATCTTCCTGGATGAAATCGCAGAACTGGAACCGGCTTCTCAGGTCAAATTGTTGCGGGTGCTCCAGGAAAGACAGTACGAAGTGCTGGGCGATAGCCAAACCCGAAGGGCCAACGTTAGGGTGATATGTGCTACAAATCGCGACCTGGGAGAGATGGTGGCCCAGGGGCTCTTCCGCGAAGACCTCTACTACCGCATCAACCTGATTAACCTCCAGGTGCCTTCCCTGAGGGAGCGGGTTAGCGATATACCCCGGCTGGCCGAGTTTTTTGTCCGCCAGGTGTGTCTGGATAACAACCTTGCTATGGCCAGCCTCGGCAAAGATGCCGCCGGGATGCTTAAGAAATATGCCTTCCCCGGAAACATCCGTGAACTGAAGAACCTGGTTCAGCGTACCGTCCTGCTGGCTTCCGGCCCTGAACTGACCGAAGCGAATTTTCAGACCCAGATAGAAAAACAACAGCCAGTATATTTGAACAACAAAAGGGCAGGACTGCAAACCCTCGATGGAGCCGAAAAACAACTGATAGAGGAAACCCTGGATTTCTACAAAGGAAACCTCTCCCAGGCTGCCCGCTCTCTTGGCCTAAGCCGGGGAGCCCTCTACCGCAGATTGGAAAAATACAACATCCACTATGAATCTTAGATGGCGTTATACCCTCTTCGGCATCCTGTTTTTCCTGTCCTACGGGTTGATCCTTTTTGAGGTGCTTCAACAAAACAAATGGATGTTCCTGGCCGGAGAGATCCTGCTGGCAGGTATGCTCGTGCTTTTCTGGATGCTCTACAGAAATCTGCTTAAACCCATCCAAACCATCAGTTCAGGTATATCCCTTTTGAAAGAGAAGAATTTTTCCACCTACCTTCAGAAAGTGGGACAGAAGGAGGTGGATGGCATTGTGGAGGTGTACAACCAGATGGTCGAAGAATTGCGGCAGGAAAGGATCGAAAAAGAGGAACGCAACCATTTTCTCGACCTTCTGCTGGAAGCCAGTCCCGTGGGGGTGATCATCCTGGACCTGGAAGAACGGATCCTGCAGGTAAACCCTGCCGCCCGGCAGCAGTTCCAGGTACAAGAACCCGAAGAGATTGAAGGGAAAAAACTGGAAGCACTGGATCATCCGCTTGCTCAGGAAATGGCCGCCATCACCACCCCCCGTTCCGGGTTGATACAGCTTGACGGCATGAGCATCTACCAGGTGCACCGAAAATACTTCATGGATCGTGGGTTCAGGCGTACATTCTATATCGTCGAAGATCTGACCCAGGAATGGGTGCGTTTTGAGAAAAAATCCTATGAGAAGGTGATCCGTATGATGTCCCATGAGGTGAACAATACAGTAGGCAGCATCAATTCTGTGTTGGGCTCGCTTTCAGATTATCACCTTCCCTCAGAAGATGCAGCATCACAGGACATCAAAGAAGCCCTGGAAGCCTCCATCGAACGCAACAAAAACCTGAACCGCTTTATGTCTAACTATGCCAGTGTGGTGAAGATACCCGACCCCCACCTGGAACCACTGAATTTAAATCAACTGGGGGAAAGGGTGCTCGTGTTGTTTCAATCCGAATTTCAAAATAGAGCCATCCGTGTGGAAAAGCAACTGAGCCTTGCCCAGCCCCTGGTCCATGCCGACCCGCCCCAACTGGAACAGGTGCTGGTGAATGTGCTGAAAAACAGCATGGAAGCCATAGGTCAGAAGGGGATCATCCGGATTTATACTTCTGTCGATCCCCTGCAAATACGAATACTCGACAACGGGAAGGGTATTTCATCGACATCTAAAAATAAGATTTTCACCCCGTTCTATTCTGAAAAAAAGAACGGACAGGGTATTGGCCTTACCTTCATCCGTGAGGTGCTGCTGGCCCACCGCTTTTCCTTTTCTCTTTCCACCAACCACCAGGGCTGGACCGAATTTGTGATCCGGTTTGAATGAGTTGATACCCCATTTTTTGTGAATCATTTTTTTCGTCTTGCTGTTGTAGAATCATTTGCCCGCTGGTTTGTATTTATTTCTATAATTCAGGTTTTTATAATGTTGATCGGTGGTATTAAGGATCGTATTACCTGTTAAAATTGATTTGAGGAACCACCGGCTTTGTTTTTTATTTGTCAGCAAAAGAAAGGCAAATCATGCAAATCCTTTGGTTCACCATTTCCCTGATTTATCTCATCGGCATTGACATGCAATGCTGAGGGAGATGGTGTATTGTTCTCAATAACATGTGCCATTTCTCCCGGGGAGGATGGCATTTTTTTATGCAATGATTTATGAGTGAAGCAAACAGATCTTATTCAAAGAATCCATTAAGAAGCAGGGAGACTACTGAAGGCCGGCAGCGTACCGGAGCCAGGAGCCTGTGGCGTGCCAACGGGATGAAAGATGGCCAGTTTGGTCAACCGGTCATTGCCATTGCCAATTCCTTCTCTCAGTTTGTTCCCGGGCATGGTCATCTGCATGAGGCGGGACAGATGGTTAAATCGGAGATTGAGCAGCTGGGATGTTTTGCTGCT
>JAGXLL010000072.1 GCA_018334675.1 Bacteroidales bacterium
CCGGCTGCTCCACCCAGAGATAAGGCAGCCCCGGCCAAACCGCTGAATTTGATGAAATCCCGCCGGTTGATCTTTTTTCTTGTTTGTTCGCCCATACTGGAAATTTTTGGATGATGGATTAAAAGTAGGGAAAATCAGTTACAAAAGAAACTAATTCCTGAATATTCTATATCATTAGAAAAACAAGCCCGTGTCTTTTCGCCCTATACAAGAAATTGCGTATCTTTACAGCATTAAATGTTGAACCCATGGAATATTCTTTTAAAGGATCCCTGGGAAGGATCTCCAGTCAGGTTTCCCGTGATCTTGGAAGGCACCTGGAAAACAAATTTCGCCAGGCCGGATATGCCGTTAATAATTACCAGTGGGCTGTTCTGTCTTATCTGACGGAACATCCGCGTAGCTGTCAGAAGGATATTGGTCACTTTCTGGGGGCGGACAAGGTGATGGTTAAGCGTATTATAGATGGGATGGAGCAGGAAGGTTACCTGGTCCGGGAGGAGGATGTTCATGATAAACGCTTCAACCAGGTAGCTATCACCGATCAGGGCAACGAGCTATTCAAAAAGCTGGAACTGTATGCAGCTGAAGTGCTAACCGAAGCCTACCGGGATATTCCCAGGGTTTCCCTTCATCAGTGCCTCGATACCCTGCGAGAGATCTCGGACAACCTGGATAAATTACTTCGCCGGTAAGCCTTCAGCCATTTTCTTATTTACAATCCTTTTGTTTGCTTTTTTTGGCCGGAAAAAGCTTTCAATTGTCCCGGTATATATTGAAAAATTAACCTTAAATTTTACCTTTGTAGCCACATAGGTAAAAGAAGTCAACTCATGGAAAATTTTATCGTTTCGGCAAGAAAATACAGGCCTTCCACTTTTGACACCGTGGTGGGTCAGTCTTCTATTACCACTACACTGAAGAATGCCATTGCCAGCAACCATATAGCACAGGCCTATCTGTTCTGCGGCCCCAGGGGAGTAGGCAAGACCACCATTGCCAGAATATTTGCCAAGACCATCAATTGCCAGAACCTGAATGAGAACCTGGAGCCGTGCAATGATTGTGAATCCTGCAAAGCTTTCAATCATCACCGTTCCACGAATATTCACGAGCTGGATGCTGCTTCCAATAATTCGGTCGACAACATCCGCTCGCTGATCGACCAGGTGCGCATTCCCCCGCAGGTTGGCAAATACAGTGTTTACATCATTGATGAGGTGCATATGCTTTCGGCCTCGGCCTTTAACGCATTTTTGAAAACCCTGGAAGAGCCGCCGGCACATGCCATTTTTATTCTGGCCACCACCGAGAAGCATAAGATCCTGCCCACGATCCTCTCCCGTTGTCAGATCTACGATTTCAACCGGATCAAGGTAGATCAGATGGTAGCTTTTCTGGAGGAGATCAGCCACAAAGAAGGGGTAGATTATGAGAAGGATGCCCTCACCGTCATCGCTCAAAAGGCCGATGGTGCCATGCGGGATGCGCTTTCCATCTACGACCAGGTGGTGAGCTTCTCAGGGGAAAGAGTCACTTATCAGAAGGTTATAGAGAACCTGAATGTACTGGATTATGACTATTATTTCAGGCTCACCGATGCTTTTCTGCAGGGTGATCACAGCAATGCCCTTTTGATTTTCAATGAGATACTCGACAAGGGTTTTGATGGCCATCAGTTCATCAATTCCTTAAGCCAACATTTTCGGGATCTTCTGGTTACTAAGGATCAGCAGACCGTGGATCTGTTGGAAGTGGGCGCGGGCATCCGTGAGAAGTACAAGGAGCAATCGTCCGGTGCTTCAGTGAAGTTTCTGGTTCAGGCACTGAATATAGCCAATCAGTATGATGTGAGCTATCGCAGCAGCATGAACCAGCGGTTGCATGTGGAACTGGCCATGATTGACCTGTGCAACATCGACACCGAAAAAAAAAAGCCCGTGAATCCTCCTCAGAAAGTTCCTCAACAGTAGAGGAGTCATCAACCAGGTCACAGGAGGAAAAACAAAACAAACAGGATTCGCAGGATTCGTCTGAATCCGAGACTCCAAAAGCTTCTTCCAGGAAAGAGCCCACTCAGGACACTCCAGCGGAAAGCACTGCCCAGCCCCGGGAAACCAGGAATTCTGTTCAGGGTGCACCCGGCCATTCCGACACCTTTTCCATCAACCAGGTTTTGAAGAAGGGTCAGCAAAATCCTCAGGTCCGGGAGCAACCGCTTGAGGAGGAGCAAGAGGAACAGGAACAGGCGCCAACAGATACCGGGAAAGACCGTGCAAAGGATTTCTCACAGGAACAGGTGGAAGAGGCCTTGAAATCCCTGGCCGAGCGTTACCGTGAAAAGCCCAGGATATATAATATGCTTCGCTCGAGGAAACCGGAAAAGAAGGAGGAAGGGGTCATTCTCATACCCCTTGAAAACCACCTGCAGGAACAGCAGATCAGTAAGATATACAACACCGCACTGATCCACCTGAAAAATTCCCTTCAAAACGACTACATCAGCCTGAAAACAGAGCTCCTGAAGGATCAAACCTCCAACAACAAGCTCTATACCGACGAGGACAAATACAAGCATATGGAGCAGAAGAATCAGAACCTTCGTCAGCTCAGGCAGGATTTTGACCTGGATTTCGACTGACTTCTGCCGCCATTTGTTTCTTTCCTGGTTGCCGGGCTGCATCTTTCACCTGCCAACGCGGGAGCCCTAAACTTCACTTCTTTTTTCTCCCTGAAGAGAAAGTGCGGGGTTATGTTTTGCCGGCAGGTTTATACAGAGCGAATTAAACCCTGTTGGTCAATCCGGGTCATAGGATGCAAATATGATCTATGACATTTTTTAATCGCAAAAATGTTATTAAGTTTACGCTATCACAAAACGTATCAAAAAAATTGCATCTATGGAAAATATTGATTGGAGTAATTTACCTTTTGGTTATCATAAAACCGATTACAATGTAAGGTGTCACTTCCGCAATGGTTCATGGGGGGAGCTGGAGGTATCCTCCTCCGAATATATGAACATTCATCAGGCAGCAACTGCCTTGCACTATGGTCAGCAGGCTTTTGAGGGCATGAAGGCTTACCGGGGCAAGAATGGAGAGATCCGTCTTTTCCGGTGGGAAGAAAATTTCAGGAGGATGGAACGTTCTGCACATGGGATACTCATGGAGCCTGTTCCTAAGGAAGTATTCCGTGATGCCATTTTCAAGGCTGTTAAGCTCAATGAGCGCTGGCTGCCGCCCCATGGAACCGGGGCCGCCTTGTACATCAGGCCCTTACTTTTCGGCAGTGGTGCTGAAATAGGGGTTAAGCCCGCACAGGAATATACTTTTGCTGTTTTTGTCACCCCGGTAGGTCCTTATTTCAAGGGGGGATTCAAGCCCATCAAGATTGCCATTGTCCGCGACACCGACCGCACCGCGCCTCAGGGTACAGGCATGTATAAGGTAGGCGGCAATTATGCGGCCAGTCTGCAGGGCATAAAGAAGACCAGGGAAGCCGGTTATGCCCAGCCTCTTTACCTGGACAGCAAGGAGAAGAGATACATCGATGAGATCGGGGCTGCCAATTTCTTTGGCATCAAGGACAACACCTATATCACCCCGGAGTCCAGTTCCATCCTGCCTTCGATCACCAACAAGAGCATCCAGGAGATGGCGCCGGATATGGACATCAAAGTAGAAAGAAGACCTGTTCCGGTGGAGGAGCTGGAGAGTTTTGAAGAGGTGGGAGCATGCGGCACAGCCGCTATCATTGCACCCATTGGTGAGATCAAGGATATGGATCAGGACAAGACCTATACTTATAGCAAGAATGGCGAGCCCGGACCTATATCCACCAGGATATACAACAGGCTGCTGGCCATCCAGTTCGGGGATGAACAAGACCCCTATGGCTGGATCGATATCATTGAATAGCCGGATCTCTTGCCCGGGTCAACAAAATCCAACCCCGCCTGTGTGCCCTTACGGTAGCAGGCGGGGTTTTGTATCGATGGGTCGCGGATTCGCTGGTGGAAAGTCTCAGGCGATCACTCCGGAGCCCAGCAGTTCCCCGTTCACATACCAGGCGGCGAACTGGCCGGGTGTGATGCCCCGCTGGGGTTCGTCGAATACTACGTATCCTCCTTCCTCGCGGAGGATCAGTTTGCCTTTTTGGAGGGGCTGTCTGTAGCGGATACGGAAATCCATCCTTCTTTCCTGCCCGGGCGTCAGCTTCAGGTCTTCACGTATCCAATGTATGTCTGCGTTGTTTATAAAGAGCCCTTTTCTGAACAGGCCGGGATGGTCCTTTCCTTCACCAGCATATACCACGTTTTGCCGGGTATCCACACCCAGCACGTAAAGCGGCTCTTTGGTGCCGCCTACGTTCAGGCCTTTGCGCTGGCCGACTGTAAAAAAGTGGGCTCCATTATGCTCGCCAACCCTGGTGCCGGGTATCTTGTCCAGCCGGTGGGCCTGGCTGATCTCCTGCAGGGATTCATTATCGGTGCCGTTGCTGGCTTCCAGCTGTTTGCGCTCGATCTTGATGATATCGCCCTTGCGGGTTGAGAGTTTTTGCTGGAGAAACTCGGGCAGATCTACTTTGCCGATGAAGCAGATCCCCTGTGAATCTTTCCTTGTGGCGGTGGCGAGTCCAAGATTTTGTGCCATCTCCCTGATCTGTGGTTTGTGCAGGTTGCCCAGGGGGAAAAGCGCTTTTCTGAGCTGATCCTGTGAGATCTGGCAAAGGAAATAGCTTTGCTCCTTGTTGGTATCCACTCCGGCCAGCAGGGCGTGAACCTCTCCCCGGTCCGTTTGGTATACCTGCTTTTTGCAGTAATGCCCGGTAGCTATATAGTCGGCGCCCAGCTTTTCCGCTTCCCGGGCGAACAGGTCGAACTTGACTTCACGGTTGCATAACACATCCGGGTTGGGCGTTCTTCCCCGCTGATATTCACGGAACATATAATCCACCACCCGCTTTCGGTATTCCTTGCTGAAATCCACGAAATGCAGGGGGATGTCGAGCTTTTTGGCTGCCATCTCCGCAAACATCAGATCATCTTCCCAGGTACAGCTGCTGGTCAATACACCGTGCTGATCTTCCCAGTTTTTCATGAACAGACCGGCCACCTCATACCCCTGTTCTTTCAGCAGATGGGCAGCCACACTGGAATCCACACCTCCGGATAATCCAACTACAACCTTTTGCATTTGTCGTTTCCCGGTTAAAAAAGTTTCCCGTAAGTTGCTACCAGGTATTTTTTACCCGGCGGCTACAAAATTACGAAAATGTTGCGGTATTTATTTTACCTTTACATCCCTAATTCAATCGTTTTTCGTTCATGTTCACCCAGGCCCTTTTAAAACTTCCTGCCGCTACCCTGGTCGATGGCATCACAACAGCGAATCTGGGCAAACCGGATTACGCGTTGGCCCTGAAGCAACACGATTTGTACCGCCGGGCGCTGGAGGATTGCCAGGTATCGGTAAGCCTTCTGGAAGCCGATGAGTGCTATCCCGATTCGGTGTTCATTGAAGACACGGCCGTGGTGACAGACCAGTTTGCCATCATTACCCGGCCTGGTGCGGAAAGCAGAAGAGGAGAAACGGCAGCGGTGCGGCACAAGCTGGTGGAATTATTTGGTGCGGTTCATACAATCGAATCACCTGCTATATTGGACGGAGGTGATGTGATGCAATGCGGCTCCAGGTTTTTCGTCGGCTTGTCCGGGAGAACCAACCGGGAAGGAGTGAACCAGTTTTCAGAATTGGTAAAAGATTATGGATATTCAACCATTCCTGTAACCATAGGTGATATGTTGCATCTGAAATCCGGTGTCTCTTATCTGGAAAACGATTCCCTTCTGATAACCAGTGATATGATGGATCATCCGCATTTCTTAGATTTTCAATGCATTGCTGTACCCCCTGAAGAAGCCTATGCAGCCAACAGCCTTTGGTTAAACGGAAGGATCCTGATTCCCGAAGGTTTTCCCCTTACAGGCCAAAAGCTGAAGGACAAGGGGTACCAGGTGATACCGGTCTCAATGAGTGAGTTTAGGAAGCTGAATGGAGGATTGAGCTGTCTTTCGCTTCGGTTTTAAATTTTTTTAAGGAAGGAAGGGCTCTGGTTTTTAATTTACAAGAAAAAATTCTAATTTTGCGGCTCATTAATGTTTAATAGGATCATAAATTATTAAAACCATGGAGAAACATTACGAAACCGTTTTCATTACAACTCCCGTTTTGTCTGAAGATCAGATGAAGGAAACGGTCGAAAAGTTCAGGAACATTCTCCAGAAGAACCAGGCAGAAGTGGTTCAAGAGGAGAATTGGGGTTTGAGGAAACTGGCTTACCCCATTGATAAAAAGTCGACCGGGTTCTATAATATGATTGAATTCAAGTCGGACGGCTCAGCCATTGACAATCTGGAAATCGAGTACAAAAGGGATGAACGCGTCATTCGTTTTTTGACGGTAAAGATGGACAAACACGCCGTTGAGTATGCGAAAAAACGCAGAAATCAAAAGGAGAACACAAAGAAAAACGAATCACAAAAGGAGGAATAAGTCATGGCACAGCAAAATCAATCCGAAATAAGATATCTGAACCCACCGGCCATAGAGGTAAAGAAAAGGAAATTCTGCTGGTTCAGGAAGAACAACATCAAGTACGTGGATTACAAGAACCCCGATTTTCTCAGGAAGTTTTTGAATGAGCAGGGCAAGATCCTGCCCAGAAGAATCACCGGTACTTCACTGAAATATCAAAGGAAAGTGTCCAGGGCCGTCAAGAGAGCCCGTCACTTAGCATTATTACCTTATGTAACAGACATGTTGAAATAATAATTTTCAAGTTATGGAGATCATACTTAAGCAAGATGTATCGAATTTGGGAAGCAAGAACGATATAGTAACCGTCAAGGACGGTTATGCCATTAATTACCTGATACCCCGGGGTATGGCCATTATGGCGACCAGGTCGGCCAAGAAGATGTATGAGGAGATTGCCAGGCAGCGGGCCCACAAGGAAGAGAAACTCAAGGAAGAAGCAGAAGAGCTGGCTAAGAAGCTGGAAGGCATGAAGCTGGAGATTGGTGCCAAGACCAGTTCCAAAGGCAAGATCTTTGGCTCGGTCAACACCCTTCAGATTGCCCAAGAGCTTCAGAAGCAGGGTGTAGAGGTAGAGCGCAAGAACGTAGATATAAAAGAAGAGCCCATCAAGGAAGTGGGTACATATACAGCTACGGTCAAACTGCATAAAGAGGTAAGCCGCGACATCACTTTTGAGGTGAAAGGCGAATAACTTGTTGCAGCCAACTGACAGAAAAGACAGCCTTCGATTTTCGGAGGCTGTCTTTTGTTTTTCCTGCGGAAAGAAGGGTGTTTGCTGTGATTGCCTGCACAGCCAACGCATACACGGTGGAGCAAGTTAGTTTTTGATCCACGATAGGATCTCATCGCTCATCGGTTTGGTCTTGGAATAGAAGACCTTCTCGAGTTCTCCATCCTCATTGATCAGGTATTTCTGGAAGTTCCACTTGACCTTTGAGTCCATTTTGCCGTTGTATTTCTTATGGGTAAGCCAGGTGTAGAGGGGATGTTGGTCATCACCTTTCACTGATATTTTGGACATCATCGGGAAGGTTACCCCGTAATTTTGCTGGCAGAATTGCTGTATCTCTTCATCTGATCCGGGTTCCTGATTGGCAAAGTTGTTGGCGGGAAAACCGATCACGGTAAAGTCCTTATTTCCATATTGTTCGTAAAGCTTTTGAAGTCCCTCATATTGGGGTGTAAACCCGCATTTGGAAGCGGTGTTGACCACCAGCACTTTCTTGCCTTTGAGGGAGGAGAGGTCAAGATTTTCCCCGTCAATGTTTTTCACTGTAAAATCATGGAAATTCCTATCTTCAAGGGGCTTATTTTGCTGGGCAGAAGCCTGAACCCCGATAAATGCGCTAAGCAGTATGATCCAGAGAGTTTTCATAAGTTTTGATGTTATTGGTTCGGTGTTTTAACAATCCTAAGGGCTCTTTTGTTCTCTGGCTGCTTTTAAGAAATTTTAACCTTCAAACTTGCGCCATATGTGAATAATTTGCTACATTTGAGTTTCCCGGCATTTCAATTTATAATCGTTTGCAACCATGAAGAACCAATTTTTTATTACCGGACTGCCCAGGTCGAGGACCAGTTGGTTGGCGAACTTTTTTACCTACAGCAATTCGTTTTGTTTCCATGAGGCCACCCGGTTTTGTGCCAGCATGCAGGATTTAAAGGAGCTGATGAAAAGCCATGAGGCCGGCAATATTGGTAATGCGGATCCTGCTTTATTGCACATCATGGACGATGTGAAAAAGATATTTCCTGATTCCCGCATTGTGCTTGTTGAACGGGAGATACATGAGACCATCGACAGTTTCATCGATTTTTATACCAGTTATGAATACAAGAGCATCCAGGAATGGATTGAGCAGCTTTACGAGATCATGGAGCAGATCAAGGCCAGGTATGAAGTAAAGACCGTAAGACACGACAGCCTGAATTACATGGATACCTGCAAAGACCTGTGGGAATATATACTTCCTGATGAGCCCTTCGACGTAAAAAGATGGAACCTGCTGGATGAGTTATACATCAACAAATTGGTGGACAAGCACTCCAATCATGTGATGAAGAAAAGCATCTATCATAAGTATATTAAGTATTACTAGGTCGTCTTCGCCTCCACCTTATTTAATCATTACTCTTCTATTGACAGTACAGCTTAATAACCGTATACGCCTCGTCCAGGCCCAGCTCCCCGGCCTTGCTGATGTCGATGCATCCTTTGGTGGTCTGCTGCAGGTAGATATAAGTCAGCCCACGGTTGAAATAAGCCCGGGCAAATTCATTGTCCAGAAAGATTGCTTTGTCGTAGTCATTGATGGCCCCCTCATAATTTTTATTCTGGATCTTTGTGTTGGCCCGGTTGTAGTATGAATACACGAAACGGGGGGCCAGCTGGACCGATTTGTTGTAGTCGTCAATGACTTTCCGGTAGTCATGAAAGGTTACTTCCCGGCTCAGGGGCTCTTCGATAAGTTTGCCATCGAGCTGAATATCCATGATCCTGGAATCGTCAGACATCATCTTGATATAATTGACCATTTTGTTGCGTATATTACCCACAATGAAGTGAACCATGAAATGATCTTTTTGCAGGCGTTTAACTTCCGACATATCCTCCAGGGCACCGTTGTAATTTTTTATTTGCACCTTTAAGAGTGCTCTTTTCAGGTAGAACCTGGCGTTGTCCGTGTATCGGTTGATGCTGTCGGAAACAGCATCAATTCGATCTGTGAAGAACTGCGAAGAGTGGTTTTCCGGCCTTTCAACCTCCAGCACAAAATTCTCGTTCAGGTAGGAGAGTTCCGGACTTGGCGTTTCTTCCCGCAGATATTGATTGATCGTGCGCAGGAGGTTTTGTTGGTTATCGGCTTGGTAGAAAAGGGAATAGATATTTTTGGGTTCCACGGATTCATCTATGTTGCCAAAATGGCGGGGCAGGTTTTGGCTACTCTGCAGGGAGATCAGCCGCCTGAAGTTTTCGCTGGTATCGGCAAAGTTGATTTTCTGAAGCTGATTGTTCCGGTATGATTGGGTGATTTGTTGTGCCATTCGTCGATCCTGTCTGGCTCCCCTGTCATCTTCCAGTTTTTTACGGGCGATGGACCGGTTGATGTAAGCTTTGGCAAAGTTGGGGTAATACTTGATGGCCATGGTGAAATCGCGGATGGCTTTGCCATATTCACCGGTTTGCATTCTCACGATGCCCCGGTTGAAATAGGTAAGGATGTTTTGGGGGTTGTATTTGAGCACCTGGTTGTAATCGCTGACCGCCTCATCATAGGCTCCGATCCTGGTTTTAAGCAAGGCCCGGTTGTAGTAGGCAAGAGCATTGGAGGGCTGGTTGCGTACCACCTGGTCCAGGTCATTCATGGCTTGCCGTATGCTGTCGAGGTGGTAGTAAACCATGGACCGGTTGATGCGGGCTTTGGAATTGTTGGGATTGATCTTCAG
>JAGXLL010000073.1 GCA_018334675.1 Bacteroidales bacterium
CATCTTCCACCTGCGAGCCGGAGGGAATATAGAGATACGTATACGCTTCTGCTTGGAGCGCCACATTGGGTCCATAGATCTTTTGATACAGCCGGTAAGCAAATACTGCTCCTATCAGCAAAGCTGCTATCAAAAGCAGGATAAATGCTTTATTGAATGGAGGCTTATTACTTAAAGACCTGGTTTTTCTGCTGTTTGCCATACAAATGCTGTTGTTAAAAAAGGAATTGCAAAATTACATGTTTTTTTCAAATACACACCGAAGCAAGGTATTTTGTTTGAATGGATTGTGAGAATTGGAAAAATCTCATTATTTTAGTGGTGGATATTGGGCCCTTTTGATATGTTTCCCTGCGCAGCGGGGATGTTTTACAGCAGGGTTCCGGATGTGCGGTGATTAAACAAATGAAGAAGCGAATGGAGCGGGGAGGATTGCTTGAGTAACCTTCGAAATGATTGCATAATCGATGGAACAACCCAGTAATATTTTGGTGGTCGATGATTCGGGAACAAACTTGTTTCTGTTACAACGATTGTTGGAGGATGAGGGCTATGATGTCATCGCCCTGGAGAACCCTCGTGAAGCATTGGATTATCTAGCCGGGCCTTCGCGTATAGATTTGATCCTTCTGGATATTATGATGCCCGGGATCGATGGCTTTAAATTTCTTGAAGAGATCAATGCCAGTACAGACTTGAAGGGCATACCCGTTATTATGGTTACCGCAAGGAACGACCGGGACAGTCAGAAAAAAGCCCTTGATATGGGAGCCGTCGATTACATGACCAAGCCGCTCGATCTGAATCAGCTGAAAGAGGTCATACGCCGTTATCTCACTTAAATTTTCTTTCCTTTTGTTATTTTAATTTGTCCAGATAAGTTTTCATTCGCAGGAGGGCTTCTTTGAGCTCTTCGTCGGAGGCTGCGTATGAGAGGCGGATATTTTGTGGTGAGCCAAAGGCGCTTCCGGGCACAAGGGCTACCTGGGCTTCTTCCAACAGGTAAAAGCAAAGATCGCTGTCGCTCTCAATGGTTCTTTTGCCGTTGGATTTTCCAAAGAAATCGGAGATATCCGGGAAAAGGTAAAAGGCTCCTTGTGGGGTATATTTTTTTATCCCTTTCATTTGATCCATTCCTTCCATGACCAGGTCGCGGCGGCGCTTGAAGGCTTTCTTCATCTGCCGGGTAAAGCTCTTGTCGGATGTCAGGGCACTGAGGGCTGCGCGCTGGGCAATGGAGCAGGCACCTGAAGTGACCTGTCCCTGGAGTTTGCTGCAGGCTTTGGCGATATTGGCGGGTGCTGCCATATAGCCGATCCGCCATCCGGTCATGGCAAAACCTTTTGACACCCCGTTCACCAGTATCACCCGGTTGCGTATGTCTTCAAACTGCGCAATGCTCTCATGGCTGCCTTCGAAATTGATGTATTCATAAATCTCATCCGAAATCACATACATATTGGGATTGGCTTGGGCAATCACCTCTGCCAGGGCTCTGAGCTCCTGGCGGGAATAGATGGATCCGGTGGGATTGGAAGGGGAGCACAGCATTAAGACCTTTGTTTTTTCAGTAATAGCTTGACGAAGCTGTTCCGGCTGGAGTTTGAAATTGTTGTCGAGGTGGGTGGGCACTACAACACTCTTGCCTTCTGCCAGTTTCACCTGTTCGACGTAACTCACCCAGTAGGGTGCCGGCACGATCACCTCATCGCCGGGGTCGACCACCGACATGAGCGCATTGGCCAGAGAATGCTTGGCCCCTGCTGATACCACAATCTGCTCCCAGGTATAGGGCAGATTGTTTTCCTGCTGTAACTTCCCGGCAATGGCTTCCCGTAATTCCCGGTAGCCAGGTACCGGGGTGTATGAAGTATAATTGTCGTGTATGGCCTGTATGGCAGCTTGCTTGATATGATCGGGGGTGTGGAAATCCGGCTGACCCACACTCAGGTTGATGATGTCCTTGCCCTGTGCCTTCAGCTCGGCACTTTTTTGCGACATGGCAATGGTTTGGGATTCAGAGAGTCCCTGGATGCGATTCGATATGGTTTTCATCGGCCAGTTGATTTTCTTGTGTACTCAAAAATAGGATAATTTATTGATCCATTCGTTTAAATCGACCTTCTAAAAAACATATAAAGGGATAATTTTTCCCACAAATATGGCTATTGGCTTGAAAAATTGCATTTTTGTTATAGTTTGCATTATTTTTACATAAAATTATCCCATTATGGAGATTTTTCTGGAAATGCTCAAATATATCCTGCCTGCCGGGGTGGTTTTTCTGACGGCTTATCTCACCATCCGTACCCTGGTCAAACATGACCAAAAGAAAAGGGAACGGGAAATCATCCTCAAGAACAAGCAGCTGGTTACTCCCGTCCGGCTGCAAGCATATGAGCGGCTGACCCTGTTTTTGGAGAGAATATCCCCCGACAATTTGGTGATGCGTTTCAGCAAAGACAACCTCACAGTCAGCCAGCTTCAGAATCAGATGCTCAAAACCATCCGTTCGGAGTTTGACCACAATGTATCTCAGCAGATCTATATTTCCCCTCGTGCCTGGGAGGTGATAAAAAGCGCACGGGAGAATACAGTGAAGCTGATCAATGCCACGGCTCAGTCACTCAAACCCGATGAACCAGCCATCAAGCTTAGTAAGGCCCTGCTGGAGAGAATCATGGAGCAGGAGCGGTCGCCTTCCCGGGTGGCCCTGGATTACATTAAGCGAGAAGCTGGGACTTTTTTTTAAACATCCATCAATGAACCGGTGTTGTCCTGCAAAAAGGAGATAAAACTATGATCACACAGAAAGAGATTACCCTGCCCTCTTATGGAAGGGGATGTCATATTATCACCTCTATCCTGGAAAGGGAATTGGACGAGATGCCTGATCAGGGACTTCTGAATATTTTTATCAAGCATACATCGGCAGGGCTAACCATCAATGAGAATGCCGATCCTTCTGTTCTGGATGATATGGAAACCTCTATGCGCTCTATTGTTCCGGAAGATCCCAGCCGCTACACCCACACCATGGAGGGCAGCGATGATATGCCTGCCCACGTAAAGACGACGCTTGCAGGTGTGTCACTAACCATACCCATCACCAATGGTCGCCTGAATATGGGAACCTGGCAGGGCGTTTACCTTTGTGAGTTCCGCAATCGAAAACACAGCAGACGGTTGGTGCTTACAATCTATTCCTGATCCACTGGAATATGTTGCAGACAATCTTTTTTCTTGTCGGATATTTGTAAAATTGTCTTACATTTGTGTATAATACCAATGGTTAAAACTCTGTAGGTGTGAACTTAAGAAAGGTTTTGTTTTTGTATGTTACTGCCATCCTCGTGGGTTATCTGAAGCTTTTCGGAGGCCTTTAATGCCGCTGACCCCCACTGCTCACCAATAGTTTATAAAAAACTCTTGTTCAATTATATACAAATTGCAATACAATGGATAGACTACTTTTATTAGGTGATGAGGCAATCGCTCAGGGTGCGATGGATAGCGGCATGTCCGGCATCTATGCTTACCCGGGTACTCCTTCCACCGAGATTACCGAATATGTTCAGGCCTCGAAATATGCCGGGGAACAGCAAATACACCGCCAATGGTCGGCCAATGAAAAGACGGCTATGGAAGCTGCTTTAGGTATGTCCTATGCCGGGAAGCGTTCTATGGTTTGCATGAAGCATGTGGGGCTCAATGTAGCGGCCGATCCCTTCCTGAATTCTGCCATAACAGGTGTGAATGGGGGTATGCTCATTGTTTCGGCCGATGATCCCAGTATGCATTCTTCGCAGAACGAACAGGACTCAAGGTTTTATGGCAATTTTGCCATGATTCCCATGCTGGAACCCTCCAATCAACAAGAAGCCTATGAGATGGCCTATGAGGGTTTTGAGCTTTCCGAAAAGTTAAAGACTCCTATTCTTCTAAGGATCACTACGCGGCTGGCCCATTCCCGTTCGGGAGTCGCCCGCCGGGAGCAGAAACCGCAGAATACGGGCAAGATACCTTCCAACCTGAGGCAATTCGTGCTGCTTCCCGTTTTTGCCCGCCAGAATTATGAAGGTCTGATCAGCAACCAGATTCCAATGGAACAGGCTGCTGCCGGTTCGTCCTACAATAGGTATATAGATGGGGAAGATAAGAGCCTGGGCATCATTGCGGCGGGCATAGCTTATAATTACCTGATGGAGAATTTTCAGCAGCAGAGGCTGATCCACCCCGTTCTGAAGCTTAGCCAATATCCTTTGCCCCATAAGTTGGTTGATCGGATGCTGGAAGAATGTGAACAGGTGATGATCATAGAGGAAGGGTTTCCCTTCATCGAGGAGAAGCTGAAGGGCTATCAGGCGAAGGGCACACCCATCAAAGGCAAACTGGATGGCAGCCTGCCCCGCACAGGAGAGCTGAACCCCAGCCATATCGCCGAAGCTTATGGTTTGGAAGTTCAAGAAGGAGCGCCCGTACCTGGTATTGTTAGCAACAGGCCTCCAGCTATGTGTCAGGGATGTGGGCATATTGAGTCATACAATGCCCTGAATCAAGCCCTGAGGGAGTATAGTGAAGGACGGGTATTTTCCGATATCGGTTGCTATACCCTGGGTGCCTTGCCACCCTTTGAGGCGATCAACTCGTGCGTGGACATGGGCGCTTCCATTACCATGGCAAAAGGTGCGGCCGATGCCGGGTTGGTGCCTGCCGTAGCTGTCATAGGTGATTCAACTTTTACTCACAGCGGCATGACCGGTCTTCTGGATTGCGTGATCGAGAAGAGCCCTGTTACCGTGGTGATATCCGATAATTTCACCACGGCCATGACCGGTGGTCAGGACTCCCATGCACTGGGCCGGCTGGAACGTATCTGCGAGGGCCTTGGAGTAGAAAAAGAACACATCCGTGTTTTCCGGCCAACCAGGAAAAACATCGATCAGATGGTTGAGATCATGAAGGAGGAGATCGCCTATGAAGGTGTTTCTGTCATTATACCCAGAAGACAGTGTGTTCAGACCATGAAGAACAAGAAACTGGTTGAAAAGGTAAAAGAACTGGGGCTATGATGACTCCATCTACTAACCATAAAAACAATGATTCTATGAAGACAGACATAGTCCTGGCCGGTGTCGGCGGACAAGGTATACTCTCGATCGCTGCAACCATTGGTATGGCGGTACTGGAGAACAATCTTTATCTGAAGCAGGCAGAAGTTCATGGAATGAGTCAAAGGGGAGGTGCGGTGCAGTCGCATATGCGGCTGTCCGATCAGGAGATTTTTTCCGATTTGATCCCCAAAGGATCGGCCGACATCATCCTTTCAGTTGAGCCCATGGAATCCCTGCGGTATCTTCCCTTCCTTTCACCTGGCGGGTGGTTGGTAACCAATACCAAAGCCTATAAGAATATCACCAATTATCCTGATGAAAAGGAGATCCTGGGGCAGATCCAAAAGTGTAAGAAGTATATTGCCCTGGACGCCAACGAGATTGCTTCGGATATTGGATCCAGGCGTTCCTCGAATATTGTAATGCTCGGAGCTGCCTCTCCTTTCTTTCAAATCCCCTTTGACAGTTTCAAGGAGGGCATTCGCAAAATCTTTGCCCGTAAAGGGGATCAGGTGATTGATGTGAATATCCAGGCCCTGGAGGCCGGACGGGCATTTGCCGATGAGAATATGTGATGGTTGGAACGAGACCATCAATAAGTAAGGGTAATCGATGAACGGTTGCCCTTTTTTCATCCAGGCCCAGGTGCTGAGCGTTCCTGAGAAGCGCTAAGCGCCTGGGCTTGGATAATTTTTTCCCGATATCATTGATTGCCCAATATCACAGGCAAGCCTGAATCGCCGCTTCCGATCACCACTACCTTTGAGTTTTGTGATTCGGATAGTTTGAGGGTAGCCTCAATACCTCGCATCTTCAGGAGTTCAGGGCTAAGGCTCTCACTGATGATCTGGTTGGCCCGGGCCTCGCCTTCGGCCTGGATCTCTTTTCGTTCGGCTTCGCTGCGTTCCCGCTCCAATCTGTATTCATAGGCCAGGGATTCTTGCTCTTCCTTAAGTTTCTTTTCGATGGCGTTCTTGATCTGTTCCGGCAACCGGATGGAACGGATCAGCAGGGCTCTCATGTTGACATAATTGTCCTGGAGCACCTTCCTGGTCTCCTCTTTGATGGCTGTTTCCACCTCTTTCCTTTTGGTCGAATAGATCTCTTCTGCCGTATATCTGCCGGCTACCCTCCGGACAGTGGAACGTACTTCGGGGACCACCAGCTGACGGACATAGTTCTCTCCGAAATTCTCATGCAGGTGCCCAATTTTATCGTAGAGGGGATGGAACCTGACCGATACATCCATGGCAATGTTCAGTCCATTTTTATCGAGCACATCCAGCTCCTCCTCTTCTTGCTGTTCCTTAACATTGTAGAGGTACATGTCGTTCCACGGAGCAATGATCTTGAATCCGGGCTGGTAGATATGTTCCTTATCCAAGCCCGTGGTGAACTTCCTGAAGATCACCCCGCGTTCACCCGGCTGTAAGGTGATGAACGTGGCGCTGCTCAGGATCCCGGCAATAAGGGCAATAACCACCAGCAAGATCCAAAATGTGGTTGACTTTTTCATGATTCAATATTTTTTGGTGTACGGGGAAACATGCATTTTCTCTGGCCGTAAAGGTAAACTTTTTCCAACGAATCTGCAATGCCAATGATGCTGCATTTGCGGTGGCCACCGATTAAGCCTGGACTTTCAGATGGGAGAGGATTTTATTCATGATGGTCTCCGGAGGCAGCATCTCACCTTGTGCATCATGACAATCGATGCGGTGAAAGTTCGATTCCTTGGCGGTCTCGCGAAGGTATATCTCCCTTACCAGCTGTTGAAAATGCAGGTTTTTTTCATGGATATCCTCCTTGCCCTGCAGGTACTCTCGGTCGCTGCCTTCGCGTTTGGCTGTGAGCTTAGCCTTTGTAAATTCCGGTGGAACATCCAGAAAGAAGCTGTGCTCTGGACGGGGGATGCGATGGTACTCAAACTCCAGGTTTTTGATCCATTCGCTCAAGGCTTCGATCTGTTGTTCATCTTCCAGCTTGGCCGATTGAAAAGCGATATTGGAGTATACGTACCGGTCGACGATGACCCGGTAACCCTGTTCGATCCATTGGTGAAGCATGTCTTTGGCATCATTCCTGTCGCCGGCGTATATCAGCGCCACCAGGTAGGGGTTGACCGATTGGATGTCGCCCAGTTCACCTCTTAAAAAGCGGGCGATCAGCTCACCATAAATGGGAGCATCGGTGCGGGGAAAATGAATATATTGACAGGGGATGTTGTGTTTTTCGAAATAGCTGGTCAGGTAACGGATCTGGGTGGATTTGCCCGAACCGTCCAGGCCTTCTATGTTGATCAGACTCATGTGGTTTGGGGTTTGGTTATAAATACCTGTATTCCGGACAATTTTTGTACTTTTGTTCCTTCAAAGGCTCATTTAAATGGGAAATAAAGATACATCATTTTCGGGAAAATACCTGATCCATTGCCGGGCAACCTTCATGGACCTGTCGGTGCCCAGGATCATGGGCATTGTCAATGTAACCCCCGATTCCTTTTATGAAGGAAGCCAAACGATGCAGGAAGAGGCCGTTATGAAACAGGCTGATCGCATGGTTTGTGAAGGAGTCGATATAGTGGACGTGGGAGGCTACAGCTCCAGGCCTGGTGCCGAGCATATCTCTCAGCAGGAAGAGTTGAGCCGGCTTCTTCCTGCCCTGGAAAAGATCCGTGCGGCCTACCCCGATCTGATCCTTTCGGTAGATACGTTCAGACCCGAGGTAGCGCGCATTGTAGTGGAAGATTATGATGTCGACATCATCAACGACATATCAGCAGGCGAGATGGGACCTTCCATGTTTGAAACCATAGCCGATTTGAATGTACCCTATATCATGATGCACATGAAAGGTACCCCGCAAAATATGAAGGAAAAAGCCCATTATCAGGAGATGATGAAGGAGATTACCCGGTATTTCTCTGCCAGGGTGGATGGCCTCAGGCGGCTGGGGGTAAAAGATATCATCCTCGACCCGGGTTTTGGCTTTGGTAAAACCATTGACCACAATTATCAGCTTCTCAGTCGCCTCGAGGAACTGAAAATATTCGGACTGCCCTTGATGGTGGGTCTGTCGAGAAAATCCATGATATACAAAGTATTGAATGTATCACCTGATCAGGCGCTTAATGGAACCACCGTACTAAACACCCTGGCCCTCGAACGGGGCGCTAACCTTTTGAGGGTCCACGATGTCAAACAGGCAAGGGAGATCATCACCCTGAAAGATAAAATGGAGCGTTCAGCAGGTTCTGTTGAGTGATTTAGCAAGGATTTTTGTATTTTTGATTGGAATCGCGACGATCTGATCTGATCTTATCTTATGATTACAACCTTTATTACCATACGTTTTCTGGATGTCCTGGATATTCTTCTGGTAGCTTTTCTGTTGTACCAGTTTTACAACCTGATCAAGGGAACGGTGGCGATCAATATATTTATCGGGATATTTTCTCTGTATTTGTTATGGCTGATTGTTAGGGCCCTGGATATGGAGCTGCTGGGTACCATCCTGGGACAGGTGATCGGTGTGGGTGTGATTGCCATTATCATTGTGTTTCAGCAGGAGATCCGAAGGTTTCTTCTGATTATTGGCAGCCGCTACATCACCAATTATGAGTTTTCCTTCTCCAATTTCTTTTCTTTGAAAACCCGGCAGAAACCCAGGATCAGGACCACAGAGATCGTCAAGGCGTGTACGGATATGTCGGCATTTAAGACCGGCGCTCTGATCGTCATCTCCCGGCGCGACAGCCTGGTGAACTATGAGAAGACCGGGGTGACCATTAATGCCGATACCTCCAACCGTTTGCTTCAGAGCATCTTTTTTAAGAACAACCCCTTACATGATGGGGCGGTGATCATACGCAAAGACAAGATCATGGCAGCCAGCTGTGCCCTGCCCACATCCGAGCGTGTGGATATCCCCCCGCGATTCGGGATGCGACACAGGGCAGCTATAGGACTTACCGAACGAACCGATGCACTGGTGATCGCCGTCTCCGAAGAAACAGGTGCCATCTCTTTCGCCAAAAACGGAGAGATTGAAACCAACATTGGGCCCAACCGACTGCGTGAAATATTAAAAGAACATTTTGAAAAAGAATGACCCTGCAAACCGACATCAACAATGGTATACTGGGGTATACCCTGGTGAATAGCGATAAGATCACCATCACGGTTTACAACCTGTTGATCGCTTTTTTGATCGTCTTGATCACCTGGTTCGTTTTATGGGCTATTAAGAGAGTCTTTAAAAGAACGATCTACAAAAAAGCCATTGATCCTGCCAAAGGACATTCGGTTTATCAGTTGATCAAATACTTGTTGTGGGTCATTGCCATTGTCCTTGTACTGGATACCCTGGGAGTTAGGATCACCCTGTTGCTGGCCGGTTCTGCCGCCCTGTTGGTAGGTATAGGTTTGGGCCTTCAGCAGGTCTTCAGGGACATCATCTCCGGACTTTTCCTGCTGTTTGAAGGCCACCTGAAGATTGGTGATGTGGTGGAACTCGATGGCATCGTAGGTATCGTAAAAGATATTGGTTTCCGTACGACCACCATCGAGAGTCGCGACAACATCATCCTAATTATTCCCAATTCAAAGTTTATCGGGGAAAATGTGATCAACTGGAGCCACATAGAGAAGATGACCCGGTTCCACGTTGATGTGGGAGTGGCTTATGGATCGGATGTGGAAAAGGTGCAAAAAGTGCTCCTGGAATGTGCCCGCGAACATGAAAAGATTACCAACGATCCCAAGCCATTTGTCCGATTCAACGATTTCGGCAATTCTTCCCTCGATTTCCAGCTTTTCTTCTGGACCGATAACGCCTTCCGGGTAGAAAACATCAAAAGCGACCTGCGCTTTGCCATCGACCGCAAATTCCGGGAAA
>JAGXLL010000074.1 GCA_018334675.1 Bacteroidales bacterium
ATAACTTGAAACAGCTGCTACATACCATTTCTCTCTTGATGTTGCTTATCGCCTTAAGTGCATCGGTTCATGCCCAGACGGATTCCACCGTTTGTACCGGTGACGAAGCAACATATGCCGTCAATTCCACCTATCCTTATAACAGCATCTTCCAGTGGGAAGTCGAGGGAGGCATTTTTCTCGACAGCCTGGGAAGTGAAGTGCGCGTGCGCTGGGATGAGAATGCTGAGGAAGGTATCGTCTCTGTAAAGGAGATCAGTGCCGTTTCGGGATCTGGCGTTTATTGTGAGGGAGAGACCAAAACCTATGTAGTGGATATTCGCAGTACCTTTGCTGACCTGGGTATGGATCAGGAAATATGCGAAGGAGAATCCATTGAGTTCTCACCAGGTACCGGATATGATTCTTATATATGGCAGGACAGCAGCCGGCAATCCTATTACACGGCTGATTCTTCCGGCATCATATGGGTGCAGGTTACCGACGACTACGGATGCAGCGACCGCGATTCCGTCCGCCTGACGGTTCATGATAATCCCGATGTCAACATTGAAGTCACCACCATGTATCCCGACCGGGTTCAGATTAGCGATGACAGTGTTTCCTTTGCCGCCGGTCAGGTGGATTTCATCACCCTGGATGCCGGCATGTGGAATGCCTATGAGTGGAACACCGGTGAGATGATGTCGACCATCGATGTGGAAGACACCGATGTAGGAAGGGCTGATATCCGTAAACGCTCAAAGGATTATTGGGTAACCGTAGAGAATGAATACGGCTGCTCAGCCACCGACAGCATCACCGTTTCCGTTTTTGGTAAGCTCAAGATACCCAATGCCTTTACACCGGGCGGCGATCAGGTGAACGAACGCTGGAGCATTCCCGCCCTCTCGCTCTATCCGAATTGTACGGTTCAGGTCTTCGACCGCCAGGGCAGAATGGTATTCCGCTCACAGGGATATGATGCCGGTGATTACTGGGACGGTACCGACCGCAATGGCAATAAACTGCCGATGGATTCCTACTATTACATCATCAAACTGGGTAATGGCGAGAAACCCATCTATGGTACGGTCACCATTATCCGATAATATGATTGTGGGTTACGAAAAATGTGCGATATGAAGAGAGTAACAATATTACTGGCAATTACACTGATGATCCTTCCTGCTGTGCTGAAGGCGCAACAGGTACCTCTGTACAGCCAGTACATGATGAACAAATACCTGATCAATCCAGCTTTTGCCGGTAGCGAGGGATATACTTCCTATAACCTCACTGCCCGCCAGCAATGGATGGGCTTTGGTGATGCCAATACCCCTTCCACTCAAGCCCTTGCTGTACAGACCCGGGTGCTGCAAAACAGCTACCTGGCCAAATCCCGGCTGATACGCAGCAGCTCACGCAAAAAACCCAGCGGTAGGGTCGGCCTGGGGGGTTATGTGTTCAATGACCGCAACGGTGTGATCAACCGTACAGGCTTGCAGGCAACCTATGCCTACCACATTCCCCTGGGTGAGGGACAGCTCTCCTTTGGAGCTTCCGGCTCCATCTATCAGTTTAAGATCGACGATGATGAACTTATCCTTCCCGATGATGACCTGGGCATACCCGATCCTCTGATCGACGGAAGGCGCAATACCATGTTCATCCCCGATGCCAGTGCCGGTATGTATTACATGTACAAGAACCTTTATGTAGGCTTTTCTGGTACCAACCTGTTCCAGTCGGTGCTGAAATTCGGATCCGACGAGTCATACGGCAATTACAAGCTTCTGCGTAATTACTACCTGATGGGCGGCTACCGGATCCAACTGGATGACGAGTTTGCACTGGAGCCTTCGCTGCTTGTGCATTCTACCGAGAATTTCAACATGCAGGCCGACATCAACGTGAAGGGTTATTATAAGAACGATTACTGGATGGGCTTATCTTACCGAACAGGAAGCGCCCTGATTACCATGGTGGGAGTGAAGGTCGGCAAACTCTACTTCGGTTATGCCTACGACTATTCCCTGAGGGAGATACAGAATCTTTCCTATGGCTCGCATGAGATCATGCTGGGATTGCGTTTTGGAGATTCACAACGCAGATACCGCTGGTTGAGAAGATTCTAGAAGATAACCTGATAGAGAACCGATTTTCCCAATTTTCTTTTATATTTGAATGTTCAATTGTCAAATTGTCCAATTGTTAAATTGTTATAACAAACGCCGAGGTTGATCTTCAACAATTTGACAATAGAACAATAGAACAATAGAACAATAAAATCATACTTCCCATGAAAAAATGGTTGATACCCCTGGCTATAATTGTTATTCTTGTGGTGGCCTTTTTCCTTTTCAAGCCGCGCATCGCCACCTATTACTATACAAAGGGAACCTCCCTTTCCGATTCGGTCCGGTTTGAGGAAGCCATCACGCAGTATGACCGTGCCTTGTGGCTGGATGACAGCAAACCCAACTACTATATGGGGAAAGGTCTCGCCCTGGATTCGCTGGGTTCCTTTGAGGAGGCCATCGATAATTATTCCCATGCTCTGAATATTGACTCCGCGAATGCCCAACTCCATTATTACCGTGGATTGAGTTATGCGGATATGCAGGAATGGGCAAGCGCCATCGATGATTTCTCCAGCGCGCTGAAACAGGATTCCGAATATACCAACGCTTATTACCAACGGGGATTGGCCCGGATGCAACGCCGGAACTTCCAGGGTGCCGTAGAGGATTTTTCCGGTGTTATCAGGCGGGACAGTTCATCGGCAGATGCCTACTTTAAACGGGGAGCATCCTACCGTGAGCTGGGCGAGAAACAAAAGGCCGTGGATGATTATTCGAGGGCCCTGAACCTGGGAATGGACAATTTGGGCGTCTATCAGCAGCGGGTGAAAGCCCTGGCCGACACCAAGAATTATGAGGATGCCATCCGCGACTATACCAGGATCATTGAATTGAGCGGAGGCAGCCAGAAGCTTTATTATCAGAGAGGATACCTGCATTTCCTGTTGAATGAGTATAAGCAGGCCA
Organism: Bacteroidales bacterium; assembly: GCA_018334675.1. Taxonomy (GTDB): domain Bacteria; phylum Bacteroidota; class Bacteroidia; order Bacteroidales; family UBA12077; genus JAGXLC01. Next base: position 3,030 of record JAGXLL010000074.1, read on the forward strand.
TACCCGATTTCAGCCAAACCCTGGAATATGATGATGAACACAGGGATGCCCTTTATTATCGGGCCCATTCCCATTCCCAGGTTGGAAATTACCAAAAGGCCCGGAGTGATTTTTCCAGGGTGCTGCAGATGGAGCCCGATAATCCCAAGGTTTGGTTTAACCGGGGATTGGCACAGCTGCACCTGGGTAACTTCGGAGAGGCCCGCAATGACCTTAAGAAAACCATTGAACTGAACCCTCAGCATGAGAAAGCCCACTTTTTGCTGGGTATGGCATTTGCCAACCTGAACGACCACCCTTCAGCTATTGAAGAGTATTCGAGCGCCATATCACTGGATTCCACTTATAAAGAGGCATACTATTACCGGGGTGTCTCCAGGGGCATCAAAAAGAATCATGAAGCAGCCATTGATGATTATTCAAAGGCCATTGCCCTGGATAGCACCTATGCCATGGCCTACTACAACAGGGGCATATCCACGGTGGCGCTCAATGAATTTGGCAAAGGCTGCCAGGATTTCTATAAAGCCCTGGACCTCGGCTTCGGGCAAGCCCGGCAAATGATCCAAACCTATTGCAAGAACCATCCACGGGAACAATAAAACAAAGACAGCATGCTCAAGAAGATTCATCTGATGACCGTTTTGTTTTTTTTGTTTGTTGCGGTAACCGCTATCGGCCAAAGCTCCAGTATCCGACAGGTGGATTCCATACTGGGCGCCTGGTATGGTGAGGAAACTCCAGCGGTGGGTGTGCTTATCCTGCATCAGGGAGAAGTGCAAGTACAAAAGAGCTACGGCTATGCCAACATGGCAGAAAAAGTCCCTGCCGATGAGCAGACCAACTATGATTTGGCTACCCTTACCGAGCAATTCACGGTGATGGCGGCTTTGATGTTGCAAGAGGATCAGCGGCTGGAGGTGGAAACTCCGATCCTTGATATATGGCCCAATTTACCTGAATATTGTAAGGATATAACCATTCAGCATTTGCTCAACCATACCTCCGGCCTGCCGGTGCTTCAAACCGACCAGTTATACAATGATATAAATACCTTCGATGATTTGATGGCTTTTCTTGCCGAACATGAGAAGCTCATGACATCACCAGGTAAAAGTGCGCAGCCGAATCCCGTAAACTACGCTTTGTTGGCCCGCCTGGTCGAAGAAAAGACCGGCGAATCTTACCGGGATTTCATTGAAGGGGAGATTTTTGAGCCCCTGGGAATGAGAGACAGCCGGGTATATAAGAAAGGCTGGTTCTCCGGCATTCCCTCGAAATCCACCTCATATGTGAGAATGGAAAATAACCAGTATGAGGCGCTGGGGGAATTTCCTGATAATTATCTTGAAGGTGCTATAGGCGTTTTTTCCAACCTCCATGATATACACAAATGGCTCATGGCATGGCAGACGGATACACTGATCACCAAAAGCCTATTAAATAAGGCCATGCGCATCAACTTCCGAAGAGGACAAAAGAATTTTCCCGGATATGGATGGACCAAAGGTTTTAACGGTGGCAGGAAATACCTGTACCAGGGAGGCATTGGCCCCGGAAACAGCCACATCTTCCTGCGGGTGCCGGGAGAACAGATCGATGTGGCCATACTCTCCAACCAGAGCAGCTTGTTTGGTCTGCGCAGAAGAGCGTTCGAACTTGTTAACCTTTACGCGGATAGGGAATATGAAGCTAAATAAGTTATAAAGTGTAAATGTTACACGGTTTTCAGTCGTTTTTCAACGCTTAGCGCTACGCTTAGCGCTGCGCTTAGCGCTGAAAAAATTTACCGCTGAAAAGATGCGGCCTGGAACAGCAGGTCTGCCGATTGCAGGATCTTATTTTTCAGGTTTTCCGGGTACTCGGGGTGGGCATCCAGGAACTGCCTGACCGTTTGGGCGGCCGCAGGGGAGCTGTGCCCCCATAGGGTGGCATCCAGCCAGGACTTGGGGAAGAAGATGTCGCCTGTGCGTTGTATCTCCTTCAATTCATTCAAAGCCGGTTCAATATATTTCACGGACTGTTCAGCCCGAAGGGGATGGTGTAGGTAATGAAGTGCCCGGCTTACCCAGGGCTCTTTCTCCCGATTTTCTTCTTTCAGCAGGGACTGGAAAAAACGATCCCTTGCCTGCTGCTTTTCCTGTAGAGCGGAAGCAACGAAGCGAAACTCTCTTTTCCGCTCTTTTCCTTGTATTCGTGTAATCTGGCGGTTCCGGATCGTGTCGGAATTACCGGAATGCTTCAGCATCAGTTCATAGGCCAGGTTGATGTAATCGTTTTCCGAGAAAGGAAGGTTTTCGATGCTGCGTTCCTGAGCCCACACGCGATAAAGTTTTTCCATGGCAGGCTGGCTGGCTGCAATAGAGCGGTATGTCTTAAAGAACGTGGATCGCACATCCTGTCGCTCAGCTTGCTCCATCAGGCTCCATATAAGGCTTTCTGTTTCTCTTCCGTGGCTGTTGCGCTGTTTTTCAGTGAGAAATCTCCAGAAGTTGGTCTGCAAGTAACCGGCGATCAGGTTGATGCACTGGGGGTTGGTTTCACGGGGCAGATGCCGTACGATGGCCATATGGAAATTGACCGGGGTGATATTCTGATGCAGCAGATTCTCCCACAGGTTGATCCATATGGTGGCCCTTTTCAGAGCATCATCGAAGGAACTGAGGTGGTTGAGCAGATAATCCCGGCTATCCTCATCCAGCTCAAAGTACCCGTAACCTTTACCGGTGGAATTTGGAAGGATATAGTTGATGGATTCATTTATCGGTATGTTCCGGACCCGACGCCGGTTCTGATCAAGAAAAATTTTCTGATGGTATGGGTTGGTTTGCAGACCCACCTCGAGGTTAAGGTACTGCTGCCAGATGCGCTCCTGGTCATCAGGATCGGACTGTTCCAGCATAATACCAGGTTGTTCTTTGCTGGGCATGCTTGTCGTGGAGATCTTTGGCATGCCTGCCTCGTTGACCCATGTTTGGCTCCATTGGGAAAGATTATGTTGTTTCAGTGGACGGGTAGTGTTTTCCTTTTTCCCGGTCTGTTCCTCAAGAATGCGGATCAAATCCGACCAGGTGGCATTGCCGTAGGCATAATCCCCGAGGTATTTCTTTAGACCGGCTTGCAGAGCTTTTTTGCCTGTGATCTCTTCCAGGTTTCGCATTACGATGGGTGCTTTATGGTAGATGATATCGCCATACAAGGTTCCGGCGTCGTTCAGGTTATCGAGGGTTTGATTAATGGGATTGGCTCCCCGGCTGCGATCGACTGAATAGCTAGCGGGGTAATGGTTGAGCAGAAAGTTGAGCTGGTGGTTGACATCCGGATACTGGGGCTCGGTGATCTTGTCGGCCATGAAATTGGCATACACTTCCTTCAGCCAAACCTGGTCGAACCATTCCATGGTCACCAGATCGCCGAACCACATATGCGCTGTTTCATGTGATATCAGGTTGGCTCTGTTGAGTTTTTCCCGGATGGTGGCCGATTCATCCAGGAAGACTCTGGAGTCCCGGTAATAGGTAGCTCCCGGATGTTCCATGCCCGAGTACTGAAAGGAGGGAATCACGACAAAAGCAAATTTGCGGAAGGGATAGGCGATACCGGTGTACTCTTCCAGCCATTGAAGGGCATTGAAATGCAGATCGAAGATCTTATCGATATTTTTGTTCACCCGCGCCGTATCGGTTTCTTTATGATACATGTGGATGGTTGTGCCGTTGCGGGTTCGTGAGATTTTTTTAAAGTCCCCGGCAACAAAGGCAAAGAGATAAGTTGAGAGCGGGCGTGTTTCCTCGAAGCTGAGCATGGTGTGCCCGGCCGTGTCCCTTTTTGTCTTCAGGGAGCCATTGGTTACAGCGGTCCATTCTTCGGGGATCTTCATTTCCAGTTGAAAAGAAGCCTTCAGGTCGGGCTGGTCAAAGCAGGGAAAAGCCGTGGAAGCCCTGTCAGGCACAAAGAGGCTATACAGGTAATCGTCGTTGCGGTTCAGAGAAAGGTCCCCTGCTGTAAATACGAGCTCCAGGCTGTTGGGCCCCTGCTGAAGATCTTCTCCTGCAATGAGGATATGTTCATTGATATGCTGATATTCGGTGGATTGGCCTGCAACCTTTACTTGCTGAAGGTGGCCGGCAGGCACATCAAAATCCAGTATCAGCTGTTTGACAGGTCTTTCCAACTGAAAGCGGATCTTTTCCCTGCCCTCCACAGGACGGGAAACCGAATCGGGGATGTTCAGAAACAACTGGTAATGAATATCAGAAAGAAGGTTCTGACGGGATTGAGCCAGCTCCTGCGAGAGGCCTTTCTCCGGTATCTCGGTTGTCTCCATACAGGAAACCAGGGTGGATAACATCAGGGTTGCTGCGATGATCCATTTGTAATTCATATTATCGGCTTTTGGGGAGGTCATTCAAACTGGAGATGACCCGCATGATTTTGTCGATGGAATAGGGTTTGGTGATGAGTTGATCAAATCCTGCACTTTGATGGCTTGTAAAAAAATCGGCCGGATTGTGGGCGGTCAGTGCTATGACCGGAATACCTGAGAGGGGATGATTCATCTTCTTGCGGATGTATTGGGTGGTTTCCACTCCGTTCATCTCCGGCATCTCAATGTCCATCAATACAATATCGATGGGATTTTCCCTAAGAAGATCAACTGCTTCCCTGCCACTTCCCGCTTCGTAAATTTCATTGGCGATCTCGGATATAATCTCCCGGAGCAGGAATCTGTTCATGATGATGTCGTCGGCAATCAGGAAATTGTATTTTGAGGTAGTCATTCGGGCTGTCCGTTTTTGTTAACCTATGCGGCTGAGGGTTTTGATGATATCCTCACTGACGATCTCTACCTTTTTTCCCTCCAGCACAATGATCTTGTCGTTCTTGAATTCAGTGAGGGTACGGATCAGACTCTCCTTTGTTGTTCCAGCCAACTCCGCCAGTTCGGTACGGGTGAGCGGGAATGAGAAATTTTTGGAATGGTAGATGTCTTCTGAAAAATAAAGTATAATGTCGGCAATACGCCCGGGCAGCTGTTTTTGTGATTGGCTGATCAAACGCTTGAAGATGCCCAGGTTATCTGAACAGATGCTGCCCATCAAAGCCCTGGCAAACTGGCCGTTGTTTAGCAGCACACTTTCCATCACGTTGTAATCAATAATTTGAATGATGGTTTTTCCAAGAGCAGCCGCTGAATAGCTAAAGATCTCTTCCCCCAGCACCGAATTAAGGCCCAACAGCTCTCCGGGTATCCCCAGTTTGACGATTTTTATCTTGTTGTTCCGGTTTTCCCGGTAAATCTTTATCAATCCCGATTGAATGAACATGAAATGGGAAGTACGGGTATCCTGCTTGAAAATCACGTCATTCTCGTGGTAAGTAACGATATTGCTGTGCAACTTGATTTGTTCTGTTTCATCTTCGGAGAGGAGATTTTGGAAAGGGATGGTATTTGAAAGGTTTTCCTCGGTTTTATTCATATGTTTTGGTTCTTTCATCTGGGGTCGATTTGTTAGCTTCTAATTTTCAGATGGTTACTTGTGCGCTGATGATTTGGCTCATCTGTGCAAATATATATAAATCATTCTGCTTAATAATTCAAATCACTTGGAAACCTGTGTACTTCAGCGACTATTCTGCGTATCTTTGTTTAAAAGGAAATCACAATTTGCAATTTATAAAAAGAATTTTTATTAAGCAAAGATGGCATATTCGGAGAAGAAAAAAATACTGGTTATTGACGATTCAGAGACCAATTTGCTTCTGTTAAGTGCTGTACTTGAAGATGCTGGTTATGACGTGGAATTGCTGAATGATTCTCATCAGGCAGTGGCTTATATCAATAAGCACAAACCCGATTTGGTGCTGTTGGATTTGTTGATGCCTGGGATGGATGGTTTTGAGTTTATGGATAAGATGAATCAGGATATCCGCAGGCCAGGATTTTCCATAGTTGTTGTAACTGCATACGACAGCCATGACAACAAGCAAAAAGCAAAGGATTTGGGTGCCGCGGATGTGATCAATAAACCCATCGATATATCCTCATTTCTTGATAAAGTTGAACAGATCGTTAATTAGAAACCGATGCGAGCAGACCATTCCGGAAAAGACGGCATCAAATCTCTGCTAACCACTTATTCGCTTGAAGAGCTTACTACTTTGTTTTCGAGTATTGATGAAAAGATTGTATCTCTGCATCAGGTTTCCTCGGAAGATTTTATGAACCTGAACAAGGATTTTCGTGATTTTCACGGTGAAGCCCGGCAGATCTCAGACAATGCTTCATACTTGTTTCAGTTCATTACCGGTCAGGAGAACGCGGAAATGGTGGCAGGTATTGAACAGCTTTACCAGGAGTTAATTGAATGTTTAAATAATTAAAACAATCAGATATGAAGTCAAACAAGCATGTTACCATCACTCCGTATGGTAAGAAGAAGGAGAACAAGGCCAAAATGGTCGTTGAGAAGGAACTAACCATATACACGGTTCTGGAGATCAAGACGAACTTTTTAGAAGCCATCAACCAGTACAGTGAACTGGATGTGCAGATCAGAAATTTGGAGAATATTGACCTGAGCTTCATTCAACTGATTGAATCCCTCAGGAAAACGGCAGAAGAATATGACAAGAAGATCTCCATCTCCGCCGAGCTGGTCGATGAGACGCAGACATTGGTAGACAATGCAGGCTTCGATCCGATTTTAAGAACGTAAATACAAATACCCATTTCATAGCTGAAAGCTGACATCACTCTGCCAGGCCTTGCATTAGCTCAAGGCTCGGGGGCAAAATATCCCCATTAACCGCTTGGAATCTGTAAAATTATCTATATATTTAATTCGTCAAATAAAGCTTACCCATTCTCATGCAGAGCCAAAGAGACAAGAACATCATCCTGAAGTATACCCTCAGTGGATTTGTCATTGGACTGGCT
>JAGXLL010000075.1 GCA_018334675.1 Bacteroidales bacterium
AGGCTGAGGAAGAGCAATAGCTCATTGCCTAAGTTGGGCCAGGCTGCAGCCGGCGCAACCGCTGGCGGTGTTGCCGAAGCTACCGGCAAGGCTTTTGTCCACTTCCCTGCGGCATTTGATCTCGTCGACCCGGGCACAGTGGATGCCCAGTTTGCGCATCTCCTTGTTCTTGCTGATCTCGGTCTCGGGAAACTTACCGTTCTTCTGGATCAGCATACGAATCCCCAGAAAAATAAAAACGACCGCCATGATGGCGATGGCCGGAAGGATGAGTTTGAGGAACATAGGTTCTGGATTTTAATGCAAAGATAATAAAAATTAACCCAGAATTATGAGGGTTTGTGTTAATGGTAAGATTCATCAAAGCATCAGGATGTTGAAAAACAGAATGACAAGTTATGGGTAAATAACAAAAGATATTGTCAATAAACTTCATCATGGGTTCCAATATTCTCGAATATTACATGATTTGTATCGACAAAGTAAAATACCACCCTTATGTTACGATCCAGGCTAAAACTCCACAAATCTTTCAGTTTTCCGGATAACTTGTGGGTTCGAAGCTGTTGATGATAAGGATTTTCAATGAAAAGTTCCATTTTTTTGAAGAACAATTCCTCGTTTTGTCCTTTGATCCTTTTTTTGAAGGATTTTTTAAATGAATTACTAAAAGCAACCTGTATCATATATTTTCCAGGTCGTCTTTAAGATCATTTATCTCATCTGAGAAGTGAAGTTTTCCTTCTTGAAGTTCATTCAGACTTTCATGATGTTCAGAATATATTCTGTTTCGTGCTTCCTCAATGAGATATTTTTTTGTGATCTCTAACAATTCCTTCTTTTCTTCAAAGGATAATTGTTTTATGTCTTCCAAAATAGAAGCAAATGTTTTCATATTGGGGCAATTATATTTACTAAGATAACAATTTTTCCAACAAGATATTATGTATACTTGGGTTATAGCTAAGAGCTATTTACTTATCGGATAAATATCCTCCGGGATATTGGTGTACGGCACCTTAGACAAATCGGCGGGGCCGAGGCCCGGGGCATCCACCTCTATGATCTCGCCGGCCAGCCCGTTCTCATAGAATCCGCGGCGGAAATGCACCCTGGATTTAAGCGAGATGATGTCCAGCTCCTCCAGGGGTATGTCCAGTGCTTCAAATATGGCCGGGGTGGTGACCTGGTGGAGCTGTGGGGTGACGATCACCCGGTTGTTGCTGCCGAAATGAACTACTGCCACATGATCGAAATGCCGGTAAGGACCGAAATATTCGAGCGTTCCTTCTATGGGCACCGGGTTGCCGGCATATTGATCGGCATAACCTCCGATCGTCATATCCACCGGATCGCCGGCCTGCTTCTTCTGCTCCAGCAGCTTGTTCACTGCTTTCTCATCGGCTATGGTGGCGATGCAAAAGTTTTCTCCTCCCTGTCTGATCAGGGCTTCCAGGATGTGGGTGGAGTTACCGGTGCGGTCGGCATGGTCGGCGATCACCACCGGCGTTTTTCCCGCCCGGGCAGCCTGGATGCTCTGTGCCACTCCTTCCCGGGTCTTCGGCAGTTTCTTGCCGGCAAAGGCCTCACGCACCCGCCAGATGTAATCGTTCATGTCATCGGCAATATGGTTGGCCAGGGCCGTATCGCCATCGGCCACCACCATCACGGTAGCACCCACATCAGGCACATCGGCATAGGCAAAGCCAAAGGACACCGACACGTAGGTTCCCGGGCGACGTGCCTCCCATCGCCGAGCCCGTTCCATGATGTCCATAGCCGGGGAGACACCCGTTCCCTGGTACACGCTGGGGGTGATCACCCCGGGCTTGCGGGTAGCCATCACCGGTTCGTAATGACCCCGCAGGGTCCTGATCAGGGCCCTGCCGGCACGCTCACCCTGCAGGTAGGTATCATAATGGGGATAGCGTTTCACGATGAATACCGCCCCGGCAGCATCGGAGAGCTCATGGTCCTCGTTGGCATGCAGGTCGAGGGTCACGAAGATGGGGATGTCTCCCACCTCCTCACGGATCCTTCGCACGATCTCCGCCTCGGGCTTCAGCAGGTCTTTCACCGCCATGGCCCCGTGCAGGGACAGCATCACGGCATCGAAAGGTCCATTCTGGTTTAGGTCCTCGACCATCAAACCGGTGTACTTATCAAAAGCCTCCCGGGTGATCCAGCTGCCCGAGGAGCCGCCTTTGGCATCGCGGGGTGAGCTAAGCCCGGTAAGTTCTACTTCCCCATATTCCCTTACCCGGTCCACAAAACCGCGAAGGTAGGAATTGGAAGAGAGCACCGAGTCGCCTTCCAGAGGCGGTCCGTAGTATTCAAATTCTTCGATCCCGGTAGGACGCGGGCAAAAAGTGCAGGTCTCATGCATGAAGCTGGCCACGGCGATCTTATAATCATCCTGATGTGCAGCAGCATCCTGCGATTCGGGCTGTTGCCCGCAGGATACCATCATCAAAGAAAAAAGAAAAGCAAAAACAAAGACAAAATTTTTCATGGAAGCGGAGGGTTTAAGTATTATCCCAAAATTTTATGTAATTTAAAGAAATTTTGTCACTCTTAAAAACACTTCCTATGAAAACCCGCTTCTATTCCCTTCAAGCCCTTTCTTTTATTCTGTTTTTCGCACTGATCGTTGCCTCTTGTCAGAAGGCACCAGAATATCCCGGTGAGACCTGGACCATAGCCGACGAGCCTGAAGGCTACGGCTACAGCTCGGAGAAACTCCAGGAGGCCGAAAAATACAGCCAAACCATTGCCACGGCAGCGGTGGTGATTGTCAGGGACGGTGTCATCCTGGATGAATGGGGCCAGGTGGAACGCAAGTTCATGACCCATTCGTTGCGCAAGAGCTTCCTCAGTGCCTTGTATGGCAACTACGTGAAGGACGGCACCATCGATCTGGACCAGACCATCGCCGAGGCCGGCATCCACGATGAGCCTCCCCTCACGGAGCAGGAGAAACAAGCCACCCTGCGCGACTGCATCAAAGCCCGCTCGGGCATCTACCACCCGGCCCTGTATGAATCCGACGGCATGAAGGCCCTCAAGCCCGAACGCCACAGCGTGAGGCCCGGCACGCACTGGTATTACAACAACTGGGACTTTAACGCCCTGGGTACCGTATTCGAGAAGTTCACCGGTAAGAAAATCTTCGAGGCCCTGGAGCAGGAGATCACCCGGCCCATCCAGATGGAAGATTTCACGGCCGAGGACGGCTGGTATGTGGATGGGGATGCCTCTATCCATGAGGCGTATCCTTTCAAGATCACCGCCCGCGACATGGCCCGCTTCGGTCTCCTGATGCTGCGCGAAGGCAAATGGAAAGACAAACAGGTAGTACCCGCCGACTGGGTAAAAGAAAGCACCCGTTATCATTCGGATGCCGCCCTTTACGGATCGGACGGCTACGGCTATATGTGGTGGGTGGCCCGCGACTACAATAAATACCCGCACCTGCCGGAGGCCGACATTCCTGAGGGATCCTATTCGGCACGCGGCGCCGGCGGCCATTACATCCTTGTGATCCCCGGGAAGGATATGGTGATCGTGCACCGGGTCAACACCTGGGAAGAAAACCAGGTTTCAGCCCGGGAATTTGGCAAGCTGGTGACGATGATCTTCGGTGCAGCGCAATAGTTAACTTGGGAGTAACACAAAAATTCCTTATTTTAGAAGGACCAAAAACCTACTTCCATGGATACATTCCCCAAACCCAGGGTAGTGGTGAGCCGCTGCCTGGGCTTTGAAAAATGCCGGTACGACGGCTCGGTGATCAGCGACCCCACCGTGCCCCTGCTGGAGCCTCACGTAGAGTACATCACCGTTTGTCCGGAGAAGGAGATCGGGCTGGGGGTACCCCGCGATCCGGTGCGCCTGGTTCAGAAAAACGACGAAAAAAGGCTGTTCCAGCCGGCCACCGGTAAGGATGTCACCGAAGGGATGCAGTCCTTCATCGACCGGTTTCTGGATGGGCTGGTTGAAGTAGACGGGTTCATCCTCAAGCACCGGTCCCCCTCGTGCGGGCTGAGCAACGTGAAGATCTACTATGGTTTCGAAGAAAAGGTGAACCATTTCCGCGGCAAGGGCATGTTCGGGGAAGCGGTCCTAAGAAGCCACGGCAGCCTGCCGGTGGAAGATGAAGGCCGGCTCAGAAACTTCAGCATCCGCGAGCATTTTCTCACGCGGCTCTTCACGATGGCTTCCTTCCGGGAGTTCAAAAAAGAGCCAACCATGAAGGGACTGGTTAACTTCCACACCAACAACAAGCTTCTTTTTATGGCTTTCAGCCAGGATACCATGCGCGAGCTGGGCCGCATCACGGCCAACCCGGAGAAGCAGCCCATCGAAAAGGTGACCGGCAGCTACGAGGTGCTCATGCGTAAGATGCTGGCCACCATGCCCCGCTTCACCTCATGGATCAACGTGCTTCAGCATGCCTTCGGCTTTATCTCCGACGGCCTGGAGAAAGAAGAAAAGGAGCTGTTTTTAAACTCCATCGAGGAATACCGCGATGAACGCATCCCCCTGAGCACCCTGATCAAACTGCTCAAATCTTACGCCCTGCGCTTTAATGAGGAATACCTGCTGAGGCAGACGTTCCTGAAACCTTTCCCGCTGGACCTGGTGAAGATCACCGATTCGGGCCAGGGAAGAAAATTATAACCCACAAGGGAATCTCATAAACCCGCGCTCAATGAAGATATGACGCCCTGAAATATAGAACACCATGTTTACCATAAACCGATGTATTCATTCCAAAATAAACCTTTTTCTATGATTCCACACCCAATTACCCGAAACATCTCCGCAATCTTAATGGTTCTTGTCCTGGCCGGCGGGCTTTTCAGCTGCGGACAACAGCAGGACAAGAAGCCACAGGACATCACCCCGGAAGATGTCAGCCATGCAGAAAAACTCATTGGTTTAAACTTCACGCCAAATGAACGTGACACCCTGATGGAGGATGTCAGGCAGCAGAAAAAAGCCTACGAAGCCATGCGGCAGGTGGATATTCCCAATTCTGTCCCTCCTATCATCGAGTTCAACCCGGTGCCGGGATGGATGGAGCTGAACATATCCGATGAAGGCACACAGTGGGACCTTCCGGAAAACGTGAGCAAACCCGATAACCTGCAAGAACTGGCCTTCTATTCCCTGCCTGAGCTCTCGGTGTTGATCCGCGAGCGCCGCATCACCTCGGAGGAGCTGACCCAGATGTACATTGAAAGATTGAAAGAATACAGCGACACCCTCCAATGCCTGATCACCCTCACCGAGGACCTGGCCTTGAAGCAGGCCCGAAGGGCCGACCGGGAGATAAGAGACGGAATGTATCGCGGGCCGATCCATGGCATCCCCTACGGACTGAAAGACCTGGTAGGTGTGGCAGACTACAAGACCACCTGGGGGGCTGCCGCCTACAAGAACCAGGAGCTGGAAGGCAATGCCACGGTGTATAAGAAACTCCGTGATGCCGGAGCCGTTTTGGTGGCCAAACTGTCGATGGGTGCCCTGGCCATGGGCGATGTATGGTATGGGGGCACCACGAAAAATCCCTGGGACCTGGAGCAGGGCTCCAGCGGCTCATCGGCCGGCTCTGCCTCTGCCACGGTGGCCGGCCTGGTGGGCTTCTCCCTGGGTACAGAGACTTATGGTTCCATCGTATCGCCATCAACCCGCTGCGGGGCCAGCGGGCTCAGACCTACCTTCGGTCGCGTAAGCCGGGCCGGCACCATGGCCCTGAGCTGGACCATGGATAAGATCGGCCCTATATGCCGAACAACCCAGGGCACGGCCATGGTGTTCGATGTGATCCGCGGGCCGGACAACGTGGATCTGACGGTGCGCGAGCTGCCTTTTAGCTACAACGCAAGCAGGGACGTCAAAAATCTGAAGGTGGGGTACCTGAAAGACCTCTTCGAAGCGGATTACCGCAGCCACGACAACGACAGCATCGCCCTGGAGCAGATCCGCAACCTGGGCGTGGAGCTGCAGGAGGTGACCATGCCCGACAGCATACCCGTATCACCCCAGCTGATCATCCTGGAGGCAGAAGCCGCTGCAGCTTTCGACAAGCTCACCCGCTCCAACCGCGACAGCCTGCTGGTGGCCCAGCACCGCCATGCCTGGCCCAACATATTCCGAAAATCCCGTTTCATCCCGGCCGTGGAATACATCCAGGCCAACCGGCTGCGTAAGATCCTGTCGGATCAAATCAACCGTTTGTTCCAGGATTATGATGTGATCGTCGCACCCAGCTTCGGCGGCAACCAGCTGCTGACCACCAACCTCACCGGTCACCCCTGTGCTGTGGTGCCCAACGGGTTTGACAAGAAAGGCCACCCCACCAGCATCAGCTTTTTGGGTAACCTCTACGAAGAAGGCAAGATCCTGGAGCTGGCCACAGCCTGGCAGAAAGCCACCGAACATAAAGAAAAACATCCGGAGTTTTTTATGGAATAATTTTTTTTATGAAAGCGATAAAAGGAATATATGATGGGGCAAAAATCAAACCTCTGGAAAAAATCCTGGCTGAAAAAAACACAAAAGTCATTATTTACATTCCTTGAAGAAAAATCTGGAGATGAAGCTTCTTCTGTGAGAGAATTCACATCTAACTCTCAAGCCTTTGATTTCTGGAATGACGACCGAGAAGATATTTATTAGGTGATTCGTTTACGCTTTTTCTTTTTCTTCTTCTTGGGGGATGACGGTTTCTTGAAAGATGATGGTTTTTTTGAGGATGATGGTTTCCGGGAGGATGAATTTTTCTCCAGGATGTCGGAGGTCCCTGATGTGAAGGAACGGGGTTGTTCCATGGCCGAAGAGTCTGGTGCGTCCAGCGGCGGCTTGTTGCCTTTCCGGTTCTCCCGCTGGATCTCCAGCATGTGCTCAAGAGATACTTCCACCGGGTTCATGATGCTGTCTGGTGATGCGGAATACCATACTTTCCGTTGCAACACATCTGTTTTCTGGGGATACAATTTACCGCTGGCCGTCTCCAGCACCGGCAGCTTATCGGGGAACCCCTTCCAGGCTTCCAGGTATGTATCCAGCTCGTACATCAGGGAGGATTTCAGCTTGCCGCAATGTCCGGTCAGCTTCTCAGTGTTGGAGGGCAGCTGTTGTATCCTGGCTGCAGAGATCTTCACCGATTCAAAATTGGTCTTCCAGGCCGAACCGCATAATTCTCTTCCTGAGGTATCCAGGGCACCGATCATGGCTGCTTCCTGGCGGGCCCCGATCTGCCTCATCTCCACCTTCAGGTGAAACTCCCGGGCATAGATGCGGATGAGCTCCCGGAAGTCGACACGGCCATCGGCCAGGTAATAAAAGATGGCTTTGGTATTGTCGCCCTGCACCTCCACATCGCTGATCTTCATGTCGAGGCCCTGTTCGCGGGCGACGACCCGGGCCCGGTTGCGAACGGGTATCTCACGTTTCTTAGCCTCCCGCCATTTATCTATGTCGGCCGCCCGGGCTTTGCGGTAGATAGTCAGGAAATCGTAGCGCTTCTTACGGCGTATCTTCCGGTTGAACTGTTTTTTAGCCAGATAACCGGTGAGCGATACAATCCCAATGTCGTGACCGGTAGGTGCTTCCACGGCCACCACATCCCCTTCCCGGAGGTTGAGCCGCTGTTGGTTGTCGTAAAAAGCTTTGCGGGTGTTTTTGAAGCGTACCTCCACGATGGTGGTATCCTCCGATGGGTCGGCTATATCGCTAAGCCAGTTGCGTGTATGAAGCTTGAGGGTTTTCCTGTGCCAGGCCCGGACCTCTTCATACAGATCCTCCAGACTTTTTGCAGGCTCCTGGCGTGATATATTTTCCTGGTATGGATTATTTTCTTGATGTACATTATTTTCCTGTTGTGATGTATTTTCATCCTGTTCATAGTGTCCCATAAGTCCTTCCTCTTTTTCTTTCTGCTCATTTGCTTTCTCTTTATTTGCTTACCGTTTTTCGCTTTCGTACAAATATAAATTTATTTAAACTAAATTAAAATTAAAAAGGTAAAATTGTTGAATGGTTAAATGGTTAAATGGTTCGTATGTTAGAATTTAGATTTTGAAGGGTCCTAAATGGTTGAATGGTTGTTGGATTGATGGAAAAACGAATCGGTAAATTTTCAACAATTCAACAGCAGCTTTTGTGCGTCCTGGTCAAAAAGCACCACATGGCCCGTCGATTACACAGCGAGATAACCGACCTGTATGTGATCGACGATGCTTCGGAGAAAACGGGTCTGTATCTCCTGATCGATGTATACCTTCGAGAGTTTACGGCCGAGCTCATCCATTTAACGAGAAAGCACAGGATAGCCCGGCACGTTAAGTTTACGCAGGCCAAAGGAATGATCTTCATATTTCAAGGCCTCGAAAAAAGATACCAGGCCTTTACCGCGGCCCGGGCCAATCCGGTGGATTCGTTGAGGTATGAGTAGGGCATTTTTAGCACCGGTTTGGGAAGCGCCGTATTTTTATAATGTTAAAAGACCTTAAAAACAAGTGCTTTCCGTGTAATTGTTATTATCTTCGCACTATCAGCAAAAAGCGACGGATATGAAGATCAGTATCATCATCCCAACCTACAATGAATCTGAAAACATCGGCAAAGTACTGGATCATCTCAAAGAAAAAAGTTCACCGGAGAATATTCAGGAGATCATCGTCTCGGATGGGATCAGCGACGACGACACCCTGGAGATCGCCCGCTCGATGGGAGCAAAAATAGTGAATCACAAGCACACCGGACGGGCCAGGCAAATGAACGCCGGAGCCCGGATGGCAACGGGTGATCTGTTCTATTTTCTCCATGCCGACACCTATCCGCCCGAGGGTTTCGACCGGGATATACTGGATTCGATCAACCAGGGGTATGGTGCCGGTTGTTTCAGGATGAAGTGGGACATGGACCATCCCCTGCTCAACTTCTTCGCTTTCTTCACCCGGTTCAACTGCCAGTGGTGCCGGGGCGGCGATCAATCGATGTTCATCACACGGGAGTTGTTTGAGAAGATCCGTGGGTTCAATGAGGACTACCGTTTTCTGGAGGATTATGAGATCATCCCGCGCATTAAAAAGCATGCCCGTTTTCGGGTCATCCAAAGGGACATCATCACCTCGGCCAGGAAATACAGGAAAAACGGCGTGCTCAGGCTGCAGCTGCATGTGGCTAAAACCTATATCATGCGGGCGTTGGGCATGGATGTCGAAAAAATTGCCCGGGTCTATTACAAAGGCATACGGGAGAAATACAACGAATAACCAACCTAAATACACTATGGATTTAAACGTCGCATTGATTTATGGTTCGGTTCGATCCGAGCGTCAAGGCATAAAAGCCGCCCGCTTTCTGAAAAGAAAGCTGGAAGAGCGAGGTTATCAGGTGAACCTGATCGACCCGCTGGAATATAAACTGCCCTTTCTCGATAAGATGTATAAGGAGTATGAAGCAGGCCAGGCTCCGGAGAATATGGAAAAAATAGCCGGCATCTTCAGGGAAGCCGACGGATTCGTCGTTGTTTCAGGCGAATACAACCACAGCCTTCCGCCGGCCCTGAAAAACATCCTGGATCATTTTCAGTCGGAATACCTGTTCAAGCCCAGCGCCATTGCCGCCTATTCAGCGGGCATCTTTGGCGGCATGCGTGTAGCGATGCATCTACGGGCCGTTCTGGCTGAGCTGGGTATGCCTTCCATCTCATCGCTGTTGCCTTTTCCCAGGGTGCAGGATTCTTTCGATGAAAAGGATCAGCCTGTCAACGATTTCATTGAGCCTTCCACCAAGAGGTTCCTGGATGAGTTCGACTGGTATATGACGGCTCTGAAGCGTCAAAGGCAGGAAGGAACACCTCTCTAAGCAT
>JAGXLL010000154.1 GCA_018334675.1 Bacteroidales bacterium
ACCCGGCTATCATCCTGGCAGGAGGCACCCATGAAGGCAACCTGCCCATATTGAAAAACCGTTTCAAACTGGGCAAGACCCAGATCTATATTTGTCAGGGACAGGTTTGTCAGGAGCCCATCAGCAATGTGGATGAGGCCATAGAAAAAATCGTCTGAGGCCTTCCCGGCCAGGCTATATGCCTCGACCATTGGCTTCAATGATTCAATGAGGCTGCTTTCGGGATGTGATTGAACAAAAAATTTGCATCCCTTAACAAAATCCCTTTACTTTGTGCGGCTAAACCAATCAAGCGCACCTGATGAAAAGAGCCATTGCCAGAGCTGTAGTGATCATCCTGTCCCTCGTTGTGCTGACCACAGTCGTATCTTTCCTGGTATGGTTGGTTAAACCCTCCCACACCCTGGAGATATTCATTCTCGACAAGACTGTACCTACCAGGGAACGCAGAGAACATAAATCCCTGCACTGGGTGCTCAATCATCAGAAGTATGTGAAGAACGACAACAGCCTCTATCGCCTGAAAGAAGACTATTACGGTTTTTTTCCGATCGATCCCCAACAGCAAAAGTTTGATTTTAGAAGCCTCTCCATCAGGGATGTAGATGCCATATCCGATTCAGTCGATCTGGCTTATTATGTCGATACCTATGGAGTGTATTACAACGACTGGTACACTGGCAACAGCCCGGATGATGCAGACGAGCAGAAGGTATACGGAGGGCTCAATCAGAATGATTACCTGTTGCTGAAGGCCCTAAAAGAGAAAAGAAAAACCATTGTTACTGAATTCGTTCTGCTCGACAAGTCGACTTCCAACCTGGTAAGAAAGAAGACCGAGGAGCTGCTGAATCTGAAATGGGATGGCTGGATCGGCAAATATTTCCCTTCTCTCAGCCCGGGGCAATGCCCCCGGTGGATCACGGACCTCTATCAGACCCAGAACAAGGGCCAATGGACCTTTTCGGGTCCAGGCATCGTATTGATCCACAAATATGGCAAAGTCGTGGTTCTCGATCAGGACCGTTACCTAACAAGCCCTTTGCCCCTAATAGAGACGAACGAAGATGTTGCCAGCCGGTTTGGGCTGCCAGGTAAAATCAACTATCCCAACTGGTTCGATATTACCCGGGGCGATTCCACTGCCCAGGTGCTGGCCAGCTTCAACCTGAACACCAACCCCAAAGGGGATTCCCTGCTGAAGAGTTACCACCTCCAATCTCAATTTCCAGCGATTATCCATCACAACCACGACTACTCCATCTATTATTTTGCGGGAGATTTCAGCCAGAACCCTGTACATACTTATACATCCTATTTCCAGGGGATCCAGATGCTCGACTTTCTTTTTTATGATGAAGAGCAGACCAGCTCATCGGCCCAATTCTTCTGGAAGTATTACCTGCCCCTTACCCGCCAGTTACTCGAAGATGCCCGTCATAAGTCCGGGGGTTCAGAACACGCTAAAAAAGCTCCATAATTTTGGGGTATTGATCAGAAAGTATTAAATTTGATCAACGGGTTAGGAAAAAAGACAAAAAATGGACCAAGGTAGCGATCTGCATGTGGGGTTGATACAAACAGAACTTATCTGGGAAAATCCCGATTCCAACCTGGAGATGTTCACTGCCAAACTAAATCAGTTACCGGAAAAGACCGATCTGGCTGTTCTGCCGGAGATGTTTACCACCGGTTTTTCAATGCATCCGGAGAAACTGGCGGAGCCGCCCCGGGGCAAAACCCATCAATGGATGCAGAAGATGGCATCCGACAGGGATATGGCTCTTACGGGTAGCCTGATCATAAAGGATCACCACAATTATTACAACAGGCTGTACGTTGTATTACCCGACGGATCTTACAAACAATATGATAAGCGCCATCTTTTCAGAATGGGAGAGGAAAACAAGCATTACACGGCCGGCCAGAACAAGATCCTCTTCACGCTCAAGGGTTGGAACATTCTGCCCCTGATATGCTACGATTTGCGCTTCCCCGTATGGAGCCGAAACCGGGGGGATTATGATGCGCTCTTGTACGTGGCCAACTGGCCGGAGCCACGGCGCCATGTATGGCAGGCCTTGTTGGTGGCCCGGGCATTAGAGAACCAGGCCTACGTAGTGGGATTGAACCGCATTGGAGAAGACGGACAGGGCTTGAGTTATGCCGGCGACTCCATGGTTGTTCATCCCAAAGGACATATCATCAGTGAGACCCAACCCCATACCCGTTCTGAGGAGACCGTTACTTTATCGGCCGATGACCTGACCCGCTTCAGGGAAAAATTCCCGGTGGGTAAAGATGCAGACGATTTTGTTATAATATAGCAGGATAATGCCGGATATCAAGGAAAAATTAAGCTTTAGGGAAAGAAGACAGATCTATCTTCGATATAAGAAATTGCTGCAATTGTCCCAGTCTTTCCTGAAGGAAGAAGACAACCAGATTATCCGACAGGCACTGGATGAAGCCATCAGCCACTATCAGAATGAACAATTGCCCAGCGGAGAACCCTTTGTCCTTCATTTGTTGGATGTTGCCCGCATCGTGGTTGAGGAAATCGGTATGGCCACCAAGTCGGTGCTGGCCAGTCTGCTTTATGACCTGGTCAGAAGAAACAAGATGAGCCTCAATGAGCTGGACAAGAAATACGGACGCAAGGTGCGGGAGATCGTGGAAGGGTTGCTCAAGATCTTTGATGTTAA
>JAGXLL010000155.1 GCA_018334675.1 Bacteroidales bacterium
CACTTATTATGAGCAGTTAGGTCAGAAGGCCAACGCCTGTGATGCCTATAAGAATGCCGTTTACGGCGATTACAAGGCCAACGCAGAATATAAGATCAAGCATACGCTGAAGTGTCAATAAAATAATGAGGCTAAGGCGAAGGAAGAAAAATAATTCTATTGTCAAATTGTTGAATAGCTAAAGAGAGGTCTTGCCAATGGTGGGGCCTCTTTTTTAATGATAAAATGATAAAATAAAGACGAAGGCGAAGGAAAAAGACATAAAACCATTGTTTAATTGTTATAAGAAGGCTGGGGTTGCTCTTCGAACCATTTAACAATTCAACAATCTTCTCTCCTCCTTCGCCTTAGCCTTAGCCTTAGCCTTAGCCTTAGCCTTCATTCAATCAATGTTATTCCTCACCTCCAGTGATCTGAGCCTGTTCAAGGCCGCGGCCAGCTCGAAACGCCTGAACCTGGCGTAGTTGCCGCTATTTTTGTTGCCTACCACGTTGATGCCCTTTTCACGTATGTCTTCAAGAATTCTTTCAGCTATTTCAGAAAGTGTTTGTTGGCCGTCCATGTATTTTTTGGCGTAGACCAAGGCTTCGCCGATGGCTGTGGTTTGGCTGGCATCGGCCAGCTGTTCCACCGAGCTCAGGTCGATGGTATAGGTGCCGAACTGAAGGGCTTGTTTGTGCAGGGTTTTGATCTTTTTGGATTTTTTGCCTTTTTCGGGTTGGATGCTTTGGGGCAGGGGAGCCCTGGGTGTGACCTGTCCGAAGGTATCTCCTCCCTCTGAATCCCTTTGACTCTGAAATTGTTGGTGAATGGCTTTAGCCTGACCGGTCAGATCTTCCGGTTTGTAGTTGTTCATGCCGATCACCTGGTCGGCCACCTCGAAGTAATCGCCGGAGCCTCCCATCACCAGGATGGTTGAGACATTCAGGTCATTGTACAGTTGTTTTACTTTATCGATGAAGGGGGTGATGGGTTCCTCATTTTTATGGATGAGCTCTTGCATGCGCTGATCCCGGATCATGAAGTTGGTGGCCGAGGTATCTTCATCGATCAGCAGCACTTTGGCTGCCAGTTCGATGGCCTCCACGATGTTGGCGGCCTGCGAGGTACTGCCGCTGGCATCGTCGGTGGAGAATGCCCGGGTGGATTTGCCCAGTGGCAGGTTGTTGATGAAGGGTGAGATGTCCACTTTCTCTATCCTGCGTCCGTCTTCCGAGCGTATTTTCACCGCATCCGGATCGGACACAACAAATTCCCGTCCGTCGCCCGGCATGTGGTTGTATATGCCTGCTTCGATGGCGTTGAGCAGCGTGGATTTGCCATGGAACCCTCCGCCAACGATCAGGGTGATGCCGGTGGGGATGCCCATTCCGGTGATTTTTCCGAGGTTGGGCAGCTCCAGCTCCCATCGCATGGATTGGGGGCTTTCAAAAGGAATGACTTCATTTGCAGGCATCGGTCGGGGATCGATACCGCTTTTGCGGGGCAGGATGGAATGGTCGGCTACAAATGCCACCACCTCATTTTCCCGGAGAATGTCGCGGGCTGCATCGGCATCCTCGTTGGTTTCGATGTGTTGTTGCAAGGCATCCGCATCCAGGTTATCGAAGATCATGGCAGATTTTACCAACCGGGGGATCTCTTCGAAGAACAGGCTTTGGGCCTGGCGTCCGGCGATCTTCCGGCCAAATGCCGGCAGGCCGACGGTAAAGCGCACTTCAACCTGCTGGTCGTCGATAAAAGCCGAGGTCCGCTCCAAAATTTCCTGCCCGGGTGTGTAGATACCCATCCGGCCGCTCTTGCCCGAACCGCGGCTTCCCTTGGAATGTCGTGTGATGGCCTCGGCAAACCGCCGCGTGATGAAGTCGCGCGTGGCCACCTCCCGGCTTTTGGATTCATAGGTGTAATGTGGAAAATCTGCCCGCTCCTGCCCCATCACCACCCGCACCTTGCTGGGCGAGGCAAACGGATCGCCCTGCACATAATCGATGTGCAGGATATAACCCTCTTCCTCAAACTCATAGCTTCCCTGTATGTCTTTATAAGCCTTGTATCCCTTCCCATCGATGCGGGAGAGGGTTTGATGAAGTATCTGTGATAGATGCATCATTGTTTTCTTTATGTTTATTTGTTTTACTCAAAAGATCTTAGCCATGCCCATAGGTCAGTTGATAATTTTGTTAAATTTGAAAAATCAAACAGAAGGGAGCAAATTTCCATCTTAGATACTCATTTTGTATCTCGTTTGAAGAAAAATGCATTTGACACAAGTATTTCACAATTAAAACATTATGGGTCTCCAGTCTCTAAAAACTCTTCAACTTGAGGATATTTACTGGATTGTCAAGTTTGGGCTTCCTAAAAAGAAAGGAACCATCTATGATTTGCGGCAACAATCCTTTGAAAATATTGATCCGCCAGCCTTTTTTCTTTCTACAGGGCGTTGCGGCACCAAATGGTTTTCCGGGCTTCTTTCCAAAGATCGGTCCATGAAGGTGCTTCACTCTCCGGATCCCACTTTAGCCCTCCAGGGCAAAATGGTTTATGAACACGTCCGCAGGGGGCTTTTACCTGAACACAAATCTTTGATCAGGGAGATTTATCTCAGCGGTCGCGAATCCTACCTGAGATATGCCTATAAATGTTCCAGGAGGATTATCGAAACCAATAACTATATTACTTTTTTTGCACCTGTACTTCGTG
>JAGXLL010000156.1:0-1434 GCA_018334675.1 Bacteroidales bacterium
GGGCAGTGCAAAGGGTTACGGAGGACCGGTGAGGATTGCGGCCAGGTTCTCCAATAGCCTTAGAATAACGAAAATACATATCATCTCATCTGCCGAGACCCCTTCCTATTTTTACCGGGTGAAAAAAGAAAATTACCTGGACCACTTCACCCAATTGAGCTATGATCATAACATGATGAAGATTGCCGGGGTCAATGCCGTTTCAGGAGCAACACAAACCTGCCGGGCTATTGCCGGGGCCGCCAGAGATGCCTCGCTCACGATGAGCCGCCACATCGAAAAAGCTCATCTGGAGCCTGCTGAAAAACACAATATTCAATTCGGGACCAGGGAAACCATTTTGGTGCTGCTGTTCACACTAAGCATGCTGGCACGATTACCTGCCTTTAAATACAAGAAAACCCTGCGATGGACCACCCTCTCCGCCGGACTGCTCTTTCTGGGTTTTATCTATAACCACCCCCTCAACCTGACACAGATGAATGCCATGCTCGCAGGTTTCTGGCCCGACTGGCATGAACAGATCTATGTATATTTGCTGGTGTTTGGATTGATCGCGATCATGCTCACCTCGGGTAAGAATCTCTATTGCTCGCACTTTTGTCCTTTCGGGGCATTTCAGGAGATACTCGGCAAATTGGGAAAAGCAAAACCGGCAAGATTAAGAGCCCGTTACATGTGGCTGTGGTTGCAAAGATCACTGGCCTGGGTGGCCATCGCCGCTGCTTTGATTACAAGAAACCCGGGTGTCTCGGGCTACGAGATATTCACAGCAGCCTTCCGTTTCCAGGGCTCATCCCGCCTGTTGATCCTCTTCTCCCTGATGGTTGTCACCTCCCTGATGATCCATCGACCCTGGTGTAACTTCCTGTGTCCGGTCAAACCCATCACAGACTTTATTGCATTGTTCAGAAAAAAACTCGTTCAACCATGGATCAAAAAACGCAAACCGGCCGGGGAAAAAAATATATAATCCGGGTCATTCTGCTGATCTGCCTGGTGCTGGCAGGACTGGAACTATTTTATAACCTCCGGCATCATAAAAATATACAGCGAAACACCGCTTCTATTCCTTCCCTGCCCCAAAACAAAAAACAAGATTCCCTGCGGACCCATCCCCCGGACAGCCTTATCTGGAAAGATACAGAATTCATGAATTAAGCTCAGCCCGTCCGGATATCCCGCTCCCCGGATTCTTCCCGGTGGCTGAGCCACAGGGATATCAACCCCAGGATACAGATCATCGCACCGGTGGCACCTCCCTTATTCCCGACGGTATACAATACGCTGTAATCGATCGACCAGGCAAGGTGAAGGACGATCAGGATCACCAAAATCAGCGTGAGGATCAAATTGAATCGATTCATATACAGGGTGGTTAGAATTTCCTATACAAAATAGGGAATATTCGGGAAGATGTCAAGAAAATTTCAG
>JAGXLL010000156.1:1447-2702 GCA_018334675.1 Bacteroidales bacterium
GCTTAGCGCTGCGCTAAGGGCTGACCTAAGCTTACTCATCCCTCGGGTCTGGCTTGAGCGGCAATTTGGCCATCTTTTGTACCTCGAGACTGGGAAAGCCAAATTCCTCCACCACTTTGCCCAGGATCAGGTACATCCCATAACCACGAAAAGGATATTGCCTGAGGGAGGCAGGAAAATGCACCGTATCGAAAAATTCCCCGTGGGCATCTACAAAAGCGGCAAAGTTCATGATTTGTCCTTTCACCGTTCTCACATACTTGATGGTCACCAACCGGCCCACCATCCGAATGCTCTTTCCCACATGATGCATCAGATCGCGGGCATAAGCCTCACCCCGGAAAGAGGTCTTCAGCATATCAAAATGGCTCATGGACAGGGGAAAGCCCAATAGCTCAATCTCATCATAGGCATCTTCCAGGGGGTCCTGATCCAGACCAGGAAGCTGGTAATCATTGGGTTGGCTCATAAACAGCTTCATCGACCCGGAACGGTCAGGCTTCTTACCTGTGAGCCTATGCGCCTTCCACAGCATCTCGGCCTTGGTCATGCCGCTCATGCCCAGGGCTCCCGTTCTAATCAACAGGATCAGCTGTTCGCGGTGCAGCGCTGTGCGGGAAACCAGATCCTCCAGCCCCCGGTAATACCCGTTCTGCTCCCTCTCCTCGATGATGCGCCGGGCCGTCCCGGATTCCATATCTTTGATATGAACCAACCCGAGATAAATATCCGCACCGGTGATGCGGGTAAAATACCGGCTGTGGTTGATATGGGGAAGATGCACCCTGCCGCCGTACCGCATGGCCTCATTGATATACACCCACGGATGGTAAAAACCTCCAAAGTTGTTGATCACCGCCGTCATGAATTCCAAAGGATAATGTGCCTTCAGATACAGACTCTGAAAACTCTCCACCGCATAGGAAGCCGAATGCGCCTTGGAGAATGAGTAACCGGCAAAAGATTCGATCTGGCGCCATACTTCCCGGACTGTGTGTTCGGGATACCCCCTCTCGCGGCAATTGCTGAAAAATTTGTCCTCTATTCGCCTGAACTCCCGGCTGGACCGGAATTTGCCACTCATGGCACGACGCAGTATGTCGGCATCGGCCATATCCAAACCCGCAAAATGATGACACACCTTCAGCACATCTTCCTGATAAACCATCACCCCGTAAGTCTCCTGAAGCTGTTCCTTCATCACCGGATGGATGTATTGAAAATCCTCCGGGTGGTGGAACCGCCGGATATACTC
>JAGXLL010000076.1 GCA_018334675.1 Bacteroidales bacterium
TCAACCATCCCCATATACACTGGTACCAGGCCGTCCATCCCCTGCTCTATTTGAACCTGAAAAAGGAAAACCGCCAGGTAGTGCCCCTCGACATCGCCCTGGACAATAACAAACAACGCATACTGGTGATCTCCGGACCCAACGCCGGCGGAAAATCCGTATGCCTCACCACAACCGGACTCATACAATATATGTTCCAGTGCGGTTTGTTGGTCCCTGTAAAACCCGGTTCTGAGATGGGTATCTTCAGGAAGCTATTCATTAATATCGGCGACGATCAGTCCATAGAAAACGATCTGAGTACCTATAGCTCCCACCTGGTGAACATGAAAAACTTCATCAAGGATGCCGACGAACAATCGCTGATTTTGATCGATGAATTCGGCGCCGGAACAGAACCGATGCTGGGGGGAGCCATCGCCGAGGCCATACTGGACCGGCTCAACCACAAGAAGGTGATGGGCCTGATCACGACCCACTATTCCAATCTCAAACATTTTGCCTCTTCCAGTACGGGTATTGAAAACGGAGCCATGCTCTTCGATACTGACAATATGTCACCACTCTACCGGCTCACCATCGGCGAACCAGGTAGTTCTTTTGCCTTCGAGATAGCCAAAAAAATCGGACTGCCGGGAAATGTCCTTCAAAAAGCCTCCTCAAAAGTGGGAAGTGAGCACATCAATTTCGATAAAAACCTCAAGGACATCATCCGCGATAAGAGGTACTGGGAAAAAAAACGCCAATCCATCAGGGAGAAAGAAAAGAAACTGGAAAAAACCCTGAATGAATATGCTCATGAACTCTCCTCGGCCAGGAACATGAAGAAAGAGGTCAAAAAGCAGGCCGAACAGGAAGCACAGGCTATGCTGGATGAGGCCAATAAAAAAATTGAGAACACCATTCGGCAAATAATAGAAAGTCAGGCAGATAAGGAAAAAACCCGCCAGGCCAGAAAAGATTTCGAACACTTCAAAGAACAGGCCCGGCAACAAGAAGGTGACCAGCAGATAGAAAAAAAGCTGGCTTCCATCGAAAAACAAAAAAAGCACCTCACGGATGAAACTGCCGAGCAATCGCCCGAAAAGAAATCCTCTTCCCAGGCCAAACCCCTTTCGAAGGGTGACAAGGTGCGGCTAAAAAACAGGGATGCCGTAGGCGAGGTTATGGATGTAAATGAAAAAAGCCTGCTGGTAGCCTTCGGCAACATCATTACCACCATTGAAAAGGATCAGCTGGAGCGGATCAGTGAAAAAGAATACCACAAAGAGCAAAGAGAAACAGGTTCCGGGCCGTCAGAACAAAATTTCAACCTGAGCAGACGCAGGATGGATTTTCACCCGGAATTGGACATACGTGGCAAAAGGGGGGATGAAGCCTTGCAGATGGTTCGGGATTTCATCGATGAAGCCATCATGGTCAATGCCGGGCGAGTTCGCATACTTCATGGTAAAGGCAGCGGCATCCTGCGTGAGCTGGTCAGAAACTATCTGAATTCGGTAGATGTGGTGAGCCATTACAGGGACGAGCATGTGGAGTATGGAGGAGCAGGTATCACGGTGATTGAATTCGACCATTAAATTTTATTATATTTGGAAAAAATAGCCGCCCATTGATACTCCTTTATTCACATAAGATCACTCCCCGACTGGATTATATTGCAGGGTTTATATTCAGCTCCATCCTCCGGGTTGATTTTCAGTTAACGGATGACCCCGAACGATTTCATAACCATAGAGGCCCCAGGATCAATTATTCGCAGGAAGATTTCTCCGGGGGGTTGGTGCTCCGTCCAAAGGAATTGCTGTTTGAAAGCGGCATCTCCCCCATAGAGCCTTTTGTCACCCAATGGGACAATGTGAAGATCTTCTTTCAAACCGATGACCATTCAGATATTCCTTTCGATCTTTTTGCCGCATCTTTTTATCTGGTATCCCGTTATGAGGAAAACCTGCCCTTTCACAAGGACGAACATGGCCGCTTCGAGGCCAAACAAAGCCTGGCCTACAACAACAACTTCCTGCAAGATCCCGTTGTGGATCAATGGGCCTATATCCTGGCCGATATGCTGAAAGAGCGTTATCCCGATTTTCAGCCCGGCACGCGCTCATTCCAGTATATTTCCACCATCGACATCGACAATGCCTATGCCTTTCTGTTCAAAGGCATCAGCCGCACATTGGGGGCCACCCTCCGCTCCCTGTTTAACCTCGATATCGAAGACAACATCCGCAGATACCAGACACTCGCCAGCAAAAGAGATCCCTACGACACCTATGACATTTTCTTCGATATCCATCAAAAATATGGCATTAAACCCCTTTGGTTCTTCCTGGTCGGTGACAGCGGAAGGTTCGACGACAATGTCTCCATCGATAAAACGGCCTATCAGAATCTGATCCGCAACATCGCTCAGCGCTTCGATGTTGGCCTCCACCCCTCTTACAAAGCATTCAACAACCATGAACTGCTGAATAAGGAAATAGAAAAACTGGAACACATTATAGAACGGAAGGTCACCAAAAGCCGCCAGCACTATCTGAAGATCCGTTTTAACGAGACCTACAACAACCTCATCAAATCAGGTATTTATCAGGATTACACCATGGGATATGCTACCGACATTGGTTTTCGTGCCGGTACCTGTACCCCATTCCATTATTATGATCTGCTGGAAGAGCAGGAAACCGAACTGCTGATCTATCCCTTCCAGATCATGGACATCACCCTGAATCAACATAAGGGTTACAACGCCACAGAAGCCATATCGGTGGTGGAAGACCTGATCGAAAAAATCAAAAGGGTCAATGGCACCTTCATCTCGATCTGGCATAATGAAGCCCTGAGCGACCATGGCCACTGGAAAGGATGGGAAAACGTCTACCGGGAAATGCTTCGGCTGGTCTTCGAAAAATAAATCTTATTCTCTATTGCTCATAATAAAATTTACAGCCTCTTCCAGGGTATCGAAGATTTGACCCGGAGGATCCTGGAGGCCTTTCAAAGAATGACCGGTTCTTAGTCCAATGGTGGTACAACCTGCCATTTTGCCGGCTTCTATATCCCTTACGCTGTCCCCGACCAGATAAGAGGCCTTCAGGTCAAGGTCAAAATCACGGGCGGCTTGCAAAAGCATTCCCGGCTTAGGTTTGCGGCATTCACAATCCATTATATAATCCCGGTTTTGAGGCGTCTCGTCCAGCAGCTCCCGGTGAGGGCAATAATATATACCATCCAGATAAGCTCCGGCTGTATCCAGCTGCCGGCGAAGCTCCTGGTGAATACGCTCCAACTCTTGCTCTGTAATATAATTCCTGGCCACCGCCGATTGATTGGTCACCACAATGGCTAAAAAGGGCGACTCGTTGATCTTTTTTACCGCCCGACCCACCTGTGGATACAACTCCATATCGGCGGGCGATAGCACAAAAGTCTTCTCTACATTCAATACACCATCACGGTCCAAAAAAATCGCTCTCTTACTCATACAGCATCTTTGTTCTTCGATTCGGCAATCCCCGGGAGGGATGAGTCTGCAAAACTAGGGATTTTTTAGCATTCCACCACACATTTTCCTGAGGGATCAACTTAGCCGGACGAAATATTTATATTTTTGTCCACCAAATCCTATACCATGAAGATACTGATCCTTGGGCCTGCATATCCCTTCAGGGGCGGCATTGCCGACACCAACGAATCCCTTTGTCGCGCCCTCCAGAATAAAGGCCATACAGCCTCCATATTCACCTTCACCCTGCAATACCCGGAATTCCTTTTTCCGGGAAAAACCCAATATTCAACGGACCCCAGGCCTGAAGAGATCACCATCACTGAACAGATCAACTCCATCAATCCCCTGAACTGGATCATCTCGGCAAGAAAAATCAACAAGATGAAGCCCGACCTGGTGGTGATCCGTTACTGGCTTCCTTTCATGGCTCCTGCATTGGGTTCCATAGCCCGCCTGCTGAATAAAAACATCCGCATCATTGGCATGACCGACAACATCCTGCCCCATGAGAAAAGACCCGGCGACCGCCCCCTTACCCGCTACTTTATGGGCTCCTGCCACGGTTTCATTACCCTGTCCTCTACTGTACTGGAAGAACTGCACGCGTTCACCCGCAAACCTGCCGAATATTTCCCCCACCCCATCAATGACCAACTGGGGGAGATCATGGATAAACAAACAGCCCGCAAAAAACTCCAACTGGATCCGGATGGCAAATACGTACTCTTCTTTGGTATCGTACGCAGATACAAAGGGCTGGACCTCCTTCTCAGGGCTTTCAGCCACCAGAAAATAAAAAAACATGGCATCAAGCTGATGGTGGTGGGTGAATTCTACGACTCACCCAAGCCCTACCAGGAAATGATCCGGCAATACCACCTGGAGGACCAGGTGATGCTGGTAAACAAATTTATTCCCGGATCCCATATCAAACACTATTTTTCTTCGGCCGACCTGGTGGCACAAACTTACCATACTGCCAGTCAAAGCGGCATCACGCAAATGGCCTATCATTTCGAACGCCCCATGTTGGTCACCGATGTAGGCGGGCTATCAGAGATCGTCCCCCACGAAAAAGTGGGTTATGTGGTGGAAAAAAATCCTCCGCAGATTGCATCGGCCATCGCCGACTTCTTCGAGCAGGATCGGTTCGAATCCTTCTCCCTTCATGTTCAAGAAGAAAAGAAAAAATATACCTGGGAAGCTTTCGTGGAAAGACTCCTCTCGCTCTATGAGCAGTGTCCAATGCAATAAAAATCAGCCTTCCTGTTGAAGCTTGCTGGCCACCACCTTATCAACCGGTAAGCTTACTTCGTCGGGAGAGAGTTGATCTTTGCTGATCCACCGGAAGGATAGGCTGCCATTTTCCCATCGCGGAAAATCAAAGGGTCGATCGGATATAACAAAGCGAACCGGATCGGCAAACCAGGCCTTGTAATAGATGCTCAGCAACTGGCAGTTCTTATAGAAGTAGGAGGGCTGGTAGTAATCCAATGTATAGTAGTGTTCCAGCACCTCGATCCCCTGTCCAAACTCCTCTATGGCTTCCCGCCTCAGACAATCTTTGGTGCCCTCCCCAAACTGTAAACCTCCGCCGGGAAATTTGGTCATCTTCGTGTCCAACTGATATTCATCGGCCAGCAACACTTCACCTTTGTCATTCACTATGATCCCGTAAACCCGGACATTAAAACAAGGATGTTTCGTATTCATAAAGATTGTGGATAAAACAAGACTAAAAATAAAAAATCCTCATGTGCCCTCCCACTTTTATACCAGCCAAACGAGAAACGAGAGACATTTTCTGATTCAAAGGGCTTCCTCACCCGGGAAAGGAAACTCGGGCTTATCGGTTAAATGAAACCGAGCGAAGGATCAACCGGTCGAAAGCCAGTAATGCCACAATAGCTATAATTCCCAGAGGCACCAGAGGTGTCGACATGTCTATGGCCAGCTTCTCAACAACAAGCTGGAAAACACGAACATAAGGCTGTATCTCCGTCTGCAGGCTGACACCAACCGGCAACAGGCTCCCTCCAGTCATATAATTGTAAATAAAGTAAGCAATGGGTATCAACACAGCCATCAGGATATTGAAGAGGTTACCACCTCTCTTGTATGGATAAAGGCTGGGTTTCTCCTCCACCTGTTCCATCACCTGTTTGGTAAAATCCATGGATGGCTTTTCCAGTCCCGACTCATGCATCCATTGACGGGTGCTTTTATCCAGATCATTATTTTGTTGTTTGCTCATAACAGTGAATTTATTTCCTGTTTTAAAATATCCCCCAGCTGGGCATGCAATCTTTTCCTGGCGCGGTGCAGCTTAACCTTTACGTTGGATGAGGTCATCTGCGTGATATCCGCTATCTCACCCACCGGCAAGTCATCCTGATAGTATAGGGTGATGAGGGTTTGTTCATCATAAGACAGGCTGGCAAGGGCCTGCTCAATGAACTTTTTCCGATCATCCTGTTCCAGCCGGTCCATCTTCTCGTGGGTATCTTCCAGGTCCAACGGCCGCTCGGTATCATCCAACGATTGCATCTGCTTGTTGTTTTTCCGTAGCTGGGAAACAGACAAATTATAGACGATGCGATAAATCCAGGTGCTGAATCTGGAATCCTTCCGGAACTTTTTCAGAGAACTATATGCTTTCAGAAAAGCATCCTGTGCCACCTCTTCAGCTTCCTCACGGTTTTTGAGCATCCTGTAGGCCAGGGTAAAAACCATATCCTTGTGCCTCTCCACCAGCATGGCATACGACGAATGATCCCCCTGCAGGACCCGCTCTATGTAATGTTCGTCTTTAAGGTAACTCATTCACTAAACCGGTTTGGATCATTCTGTATTTGATTTTCCAGTAGGACGCCCCTAACCGGACTTTGGTTACAACGAGGAAGCGAATTTATCTAACCAACTTATGAAAAATCTCGCAAACAAGCAATTGATAGATTGAAATATTGTTCAAATTGTTCAATTGTTCAATTGTTCAAATTGTCAAAAAAGGCTGAGGCTGAAAAAAGAAACGTTTAACAGTTCAACCTTCTAAGATTGAGCCCCCTCCGAAAAGTAATTTTTTGGAGAATAACGCCTTTTATTTTTTTTATACGCTGATAGAGATTGTTTTAACCGATCAAAAATTCATGTTTTTTTATTAAACAGACTTCTTGTAGTGGACTCAAGATTGTAACATGAAACTTATTTATGATTACCTGTAACCGGTCCTGAAAAAATTGCGTCATAGCTTCAAAATTCATGTCAAACCAAAAACATCATAAGCTATGGAAGGAACATTAGTACCGCTCGGACTCTGGGCTATGATATACGGGATCGTGTATCTTACGGTAAGAAGAAAAGAAAGACAGGCCCTGATTGAAAGTGGCCGCGACGCCAGGATCTTCAATATGGAAACCAATGTCAATCCCAGCCTCAAATTTGCACTGCTGCTGATTGGCCTGGCACTGGGTGCTCTGATTGGCAACATATTGGAAGAGTATACCGCCCTGGATGATGAAGTATCCTACTTCTCTATGATCCTGCTCTTCGGTGGCATAGGATTGCTGGTATACTATTTCATTGGCAGGAAGAAAGCAAAGGAAGAACAAGCAGAATGACCGATGAATCGGTTGAAAGAAAAAAGGCTGCTCCGGGTCAACCCAGAGCAGCCTTTTTTTACTCAAAACATATATTCTCTTTGCGGGGTTCAGTTGATAAGTAAATACCGGATCATCCGGACAAGAGACTGCAATCCACCTTACAGCTCATCCAGATAGTACAGGATCATACGTTCGATGGCCCTTTGGCAAACCGGACAGAAGCCCTCGGCCTGGTTGCTTTTCATCCGGCAGTTCATAACAGGGCTATAGACGCCTTTGGACACATAGCCGCCTCCTTCAAACACGCCCACTTTGCCGCTGTACTGGGGTTCCCGGGGTGTTGGCACCGGCGTATCCTCATCAACCATATCTTGCCATTTGGATTCAAAATCCACCAGGGTCGTCAGGTTGGGTTCCCAGGGTTCTTCTTCCAGGTTGTAAAAATCATTATATGCAACCCCGGAATTATAGTACTCATCACCTAAACCTGCGAATCCATGTCCGAACTCATGAATGGCCACCTTTTGGGAAAGCATATGACCGGTAGTGGAAGCCGAGTAGTGATTGTATATACCGCCTCCTCCGTAACGATCGGTATTGATCAGGAGGAATATGTGATCGTAGGGTGTATTTGCGGCGTAATCCCGAATGGTATGGGTATTGAAGGTGGTGAGGTATCTTGGCACATCAAAGGTGTAATAACTGGTATTCAGGGCAGTGTTCTTATAGATGTGCTCGCCCGGCACATCGGTACCCGATTCCAGCGATACAGCCTGAACGGCATATATATTGAACCGGTCCCTGTAGCGGTCGAAGGGAGACTGGCTCATTATGTGATCGCTCATTTTCCGCACATCCTCAATAAATTTATCCATCTCCTGCTTGCGGTATCCTTCAGCCACAAAGGCCAAATCCACCGATCTGGAGGGATTTCCCGCACTGTCCAACTGAACAACTTCCGCCGGGGCAGGTTGCTCATTAAGAATAAAATAATTCTGTGGCTGGATGCGATATTCCCACAGAACCGGCTCATCCGCACCTCTTTGTTTAACCTGCACCACCACCGGGTGCCGGGGAAAAGGTATCCGGATGGTATGTTGAAAGGCCCGGGATTCACGGCTGCTCTCAGCGGTGGTTTGCCACTCCCCAAAAAGCGTGGAAAATCCCCGGCTGTAGAGGATCTGCTCTCCCGTGGTATCGGTAACCCTTACCTGATGATGGCCATAACCAAAAGGCTTGACCAGCTGACTCTTTGGTCCGGACCAATAAGGCTCCTTCTTCATTCTCCTCAGATATATCACCTCCTCTTCTGCATCTCCGGCCAGCAAAAGATCGATTCGCAAGGCATCACGGGTAAAATGTTTCCGGTAATCAGACCCGGCCAGGGATAAATGACAGGTAAGCAAAAACAAAATAGCGATCCAATGCTTCATAGCTCTAAAATTTATGTGTATTTTAGCGATGAAATTAAGAAAAATTTATCCGTTATGGGCCAATCGCTCCTCAAAGATCTCGAGAACCTGCTTCAGCAAATCGGTATGGGCAGTCAGCTTTCCCACATTGTGGTTGTGCTGGTCATCGCCCTGCTGGTACTTTTGTTAGCCTATGGTGCAGATTATCTGACCAAAAACATACTTATCACCAGCATCACAAGGCTGGTCAGGAGAAGCAAAGCCAAATGGGATGATGCCCTGGTAAACCGAAAGGTGCTGCACCGCCTTGCCCATCTGACACCGGCCCTGATCATCTACTTTGCCATCAACATAGGACTGGAAGAATTTCCGGAGCTTAAAAGCATCCTGGTCACAGGGGTTCAGATCTATATCATCATCGTTATCCTGGTCACCCTGGACGCCCTGCTCAGCGCCTTCCACGACATATACCTGGAAACACCGATAGCCCGGGAAAGACCCATCAAAGGATACATCCAGGTCACCAAGATCATCATCCATCTCGTGGGGGGCATCCTGATCCTCTCGAATCTGATCGGCAAGTCTCCCACCGCCATTCTCGCCAGTCTCGGAGCACTGGCGGCCATACTGATCCTTGTCTTTCGCGACACCATCCTGGGTTTCGTATCCAGCATTCAACTCTCTGCCAATAAGATGGTCAAACCCGGCGATTGGATCTCCATGCCCAGCCGCAATGCCGACGGCATCGTGCTGGAGATAACCCTTCATACCGTTAAGGTTCGCAACTGGGACAAAACCATTTCCACCATACCCACCTATGCCCTGATCAATGAGTCGTTCCAGAACTGGAAAGGGATGGAGGAAAGCAAAGGCCGCCGTATTGCACGGTCCATCAACATCGACATCAAAAGCATCCAGTTCTGTACAAGTGAGATGCTCGAGAAATTCAAGAAATTCAAGCTGATCCGCGATTATATCAACGACAAGCAAAAGGAAATCGATGAATTTAACAGGGCCCAGGGCATCACCGATGATGACACGGTAAGCAGAAGAAGGCTCACCAACATCGGAGTGTTCCGAAAATATGTAGAGACCTACCTGGAGAAGCATCCCAAGGTCCATCCCAGTGAACCACCCTATATCATTATGGTCAGGCATCTGCAACC
>JAGXLL010000157.1 GCA_018334675.1 Bacteroidales bacterium
TATGAAACCTCACCACACTATGAAACAAATTACATTATTAATCAGCATTTTATTTGTTGCAGGCTTTACAAGCTGCTCGCAGCAGGAATCAAAGAAAAAGGTTCAGCCTGTAATCCCCATCCAGGCGGAATCATTTGAGCTAAGCCAGGTAGAACTTAAGGAAGGAGTGCTTCATGATGCCATGGAAACAAACACCCAGACGCTGCTGGACTTTGAGGCCGATCGTTTTCTTGCCTGGTTCCGGAAAGAAGCCGGCCTTGAGCCCAAAGCAGAAGTATATGGCGGATGGGAAAGCGATGGGTACATCCTTTCCGGTCACAGCCTGGGCCATCATATCTCGGCATTAGCCAAGCAATATAATGCAACCGGCGATCCAAGGTTCAAGGGAAGGCTTGACTATATCATCGATGAACTTGCCCTGGTCCAGGAACAGCACGGTAATGGTTATATAGGTGCGATCCCGGAGGCTGATGAGTTGTGGCAGGAAATTTCCAAAGGAGAACTTCGCCCGGAAGGATTCCAGCTTAATGATGTGAATGTTCCGTGGTACAATTTGGATAAAATGTACAACGGCCTGAAAGATGCCTATTTATTGGGAGACAATGACAAGGCCTATGATGTGGTAGCAAAGTTTACGGACTGGGCCTATGAACTTACCAAAAACCTGGATGAGGAACAATGGCAAACGATGCTGAGCGTCGAGTATGGCGGAATGATCCATTCCCTGGCAGATATCTATTCAATAACAGGCGATCCGAAACACCTTGAACTGGCAAAGAAATTCTATCACCATGATGTACTGGACCCACTGGCAGAACGCCGGGATGAGCTTGACGGGCTGCATGCCAACACCCAGATACCCAAGGTGCGCGGTGTAGCAAGGATCCATGAGCTTACCGATAACCCCAAATATCACACCATAGCCACCTATTTCTGGGATCAGGTGGTCCATGCCCACACCTATGTCAATGGGGGGAACAGCAGCTCTGAACACTTTGGCAAGCCCCATCAGCTTTCCGATCGTCTGAAACATACCACTGAAACATGCAATACACACAACATGCTGTGGCTGACCAACATACTGTTTTCCTGGGAACCGGGTCGGGAGTATATGGATTATTATGAGCGGGCCTTGTTCAACCACCTCCTTGCAAGCCATAACCCTGAAACAGGCATGTACAAATACAAAGGGTATCTCGATATGCCTGCCCGCAAAGGTTTCAGCAGTCTCACCCACTCCTTCTGGTGCTGTGTGGGTTCAGGCATGGAAATTCACACCTCCTACGGAAGGGATATCTATCACAAATCTGGTGACAAACTCTATGTAAACCTGTTTGCCCCATCCAAACTCAATTGGTCCGAACAGGATGTAACCATCGAACAAACCACAAATTTTCCATATGAAAGCTCATCCCAATTGAGCATTTCAAGCGGCAAGTCAAAAGAACTTGGTATCATGATCCGCGAACCCCAGTGGTACGCAAATGATTTTCAAATCAAGGTCAACGGAGAAGCACAGGAGCTTGGGGATCCTGAAAACGGATACCACGAGATCCGCCGCTCTTTTGACGATGGAGATGTGATTGAAGTGAGCTTTTCCCATAAGAACCGCATTGAAACCATGCCTGACAACGAAAACCGAATTGCTTTCTTCCATGGTCCCGTACTTCTGAATGCGATCCTCCATGAAAACCCGGATCGCAGCGTGATGGAAAACAAACCTGAAGTACCCGAGCTGAAAGGGACCAAACAGGAACTCCTGGCTGCCATGGAACCCGTTCCCGGCGAAGACCTGCACTTTGTTATTCCCGGAGCCGGCAGACAAAAGAATAAAAATACCGGCAGGTGGG
Source organism: Bacteroidales bacterium (assembly GCA_018334675.1). Taxonomy (GTDB): domain Bacteria; phylum Bacteroidota; class Bacteroidia; order Bacteroidales; family UBA12077; genus JAGXLC01. Next base: position 1,851 of record JAGXLL010000157.1, read on the forward strand.
AAAAAGTTGATATTTATCTGAAACCCCATTTTTCAACTGTCCAGGAACTTTATTCGGTTTATATGGATATTCAGCTGTAAACCCCAAATACCGACCGATTTCATCCATTTTGAATACATACCGGTAAAAACCCCATAGCATAAGCCCGGCAGCCTTTTCTAAACCACAAAAGGGGCCGGGCTTAACGTTTCATTATTTTGAATGACACCGGATTATAATTGCTCACTGGAATCTGGAGCCTGTAAGCCACTGGATATTAGACGTGCATCTCACGAAACATTTCCCCTCAGTTGATTGTTTGTAAAAATAAAATGAGATATCTTGTAATTCTAACCATCACATTTATGGCGATCACAATGGGCTTACAGGCACAAAAACAGCAGTTTCCCGAGATACCGGCAGAAACCCTTTCCAAAAAGCAAGTGGTATTTCCCCGGGTAACCCGGGGCCGGTATGCTTTCATATTGATTGCTTTCAAAAGGCAGACCCAGGGGGAGGTTGATTCCTGGCTCGATCCTTTTGTGGAGGATTTCTATGGAGTAGAAAACATCACCTTTTATGAGATACCAATGATTTCGGGCAACTGGAAATGGATGTCAAGCTGGATCGATTCGGGCATGCGCTCGGGGGTCCCGGCAGAAAAGCATGACCATGTGGCTACCTATTATGGGCCACTCAATGGTTATTTCGATTATTTCGGAATCCGGGATTCCCGAACGGTTCATGTATTTTTGCTGGACCAACAGGGCCGGATCATCTGGCGGGAGAGCGGCCCGGCCAATAAGCAAAAATACGAAGAGTTGAAA
>JAGXLL010000077.1 GCA_018334675.1 Bacteroidales bacterium
CATAACTATTTCGACGACAATCAGTTTGACGACTTGCTGTCCAGATACGAAAGGATGATTGGACAGGGAGAGCATTATTACTTTGATGTGGAGGATTTTGAACAGATCATTGATCATTACCTGGATGTGAACAAGACGGGCAAAGCACTCAATGCTGTGCGCTATGCCTTCAACCTGCATCCCAATGCTTTTACCCTGATGATCAAAAAGGCCCAGATCCATCTGCGCAATAAGAATCCGCAGCGGGCCCTGGCAACACTCAGAGATATTCAGGCTATCGAAGCATCCAATAATGAGTTCTATCTCACCTCCGGACACGCTTTTTTGCTGTTGGGTGATCAGGAGAAAGCCGAGAGGTATTACCAGAAAGCCCTGACCCGTGTGAGCGACCGGGAGGAGACCCTCGATCTGCTGCAAAATGTAGCCCAAACCCTTCAGTTTTCCGATCTGCACAGCTATGCCATAAAATATCTGAAAAAGGCTCATCAACTCGAGCCCAAGAACCTGCTGATCATATACGATCTGGCTTATTGCTTTGAGAAAAGTGGAAAGCTTCACAAAAGCATCGAGTATTATCTGGAGTATATTGATGTGGAGCCTTATACAGAACACATCTGGTTTTCTCTCGGCAAACTCTATCATGAGGCCGGAGATACAGAAAGGGCCATTGAATCCTATGAGATGTCAGTGGCCATTAATCCGGAGTATGCCGATGCCCTCTTTGAGCTGGCCATCCTTCTGGAAGATGAAGGCCGATATAAGAAGGCCGTTGAAGCTTATGAGGACTACCTTAAACAAGAACCCGATTCTGTTGAGGTACATTTTTTCCTGGCCAATTGCTATTTTGAGCTTAAACAGGATGATCCGGCATTGGAACATTACCAGAAGGCCCTTAAATTAGAGTCCTATAACCCCAGAGTATACTATGGCATTGCCCGAATCCTGTTTCGTCAGGAACAACTCTGGGATGCCCTTTTTTATGCCAAGCGGGCCACCATGCTTGATGACTCCGATTTTGAATTGTTCCTGCTTTATGGAAAGATCAATTCCCGGCTGAGGATGTATAAGGAATCGTCCAAGGCTTTTCTGAAAGCCGTGGAACTTAAGCCCGAAATTCTGAATCATTGGCTACTCTTTACCGATGAACTGATCAACAACCAGAAGTTTGAGCAGGCCTTGAAATATACCCTCCAAAGCCTGGAGCTGCATAACAACAATGCCATGATTCAGTACCGTCTGGCGGCCCTTTATTATAAAACCGACCGTATCCGCAACGCCATCCGGTCTTTCAAAAAAGCGCTGATTATGAACTCCGATCAATATCAGGAGTTTTTCAAAATATGTCCGGAAGCTAAAAGATCAAGGGAAATAAAAAGATTGTTAAAGAATCAAATCATCTAAAAGTAATCTCTATGAACGCAAAACTGCCTTATATCCCCCAACGAGATGAGAAAAAGCGAAACAATGGGATTACCATGGTTATGGACAAGGGATTGAGCCTTCGGCAGGCTGAGGATTTTATTCAAATAGCCGGCACCTATGTAGATTATGTGAAGCTGGGATTTGGAACGGCCCTGGTAACCGATCGGCTGGAAGATAAAGTAAAGCTCTACAAGGAAGCCCATATTGAACCCTATTTTGGCGGAACCCTCTATGAAGTATATAAGGTACGAAACCTGTTTGATGATTTTCGCAGCTTCCTCAGTAAATATAAGGTAGAGATGGCAGAGGTTTCGGATGGTTCCATCCACATCAGTCATGACAATAAACTCCAGGATATAAGCCGGTTGGCCGATGATTTCACTGTATTGTCGGAGGTTGGATCCAAGCGGGCCGAGGATGTGATAACTCCCGATCAATGGGTATCGATGATGCGTTCTGAGCTGGAGGCCGGAAGCTATAAGGTGATTGCTGAGGCCCGCGAGAGCGGAACAATTGGTATTTATAACAAAGACGGCTCGGCTAAGAAAGAATTGATCGACGATATATCCCACCATGTGAAACTGGAGAATATCCTCTGGGAAGCCCCGCAAAAGACCCAGCAGGTTTGGTTCATCAAGCACTTTGGCAGCAATGTTAACCTGGGCAACATCGCTTTTCAGGAGGTTATACCCCTGGAAACACTGCGCGTAGGATTAAGGGGCGATACCTTTTTCCAGTTCCTGCCCGATGAGCTGAAGAATGAGAAATAAAACCATTTGCATAGCACTGGCTTCGCCTGTACAGCCCCATCCTGTAAGACGATGCTTTTTTACCTGTAAAATTCAACTCCAGTGAGAAGAAATTTACTTGAGCATTTGATATTGACCCTGAAAGGTATGGGCATGGGAGCTGCCGACGTGGTACCTGGCGTTTCCGGGGGGACCATTGCTTTTATCACAGAGATTTATGAGGAGTTGGTCAATTCCATCAAGTCCATCAATCTGCAGTCTCTCCGGCAATTGTTTAATGGGGGAGTGGCTACCTTTTGGAAGAGCATCAATGGCAATTTTCTTGCTGCTGTTTTCCTGGGCATAGCGATCAGTGTCTTCTCCCTGGCCCGCTTGCTTGAACATTTGCTGCAACAGGCACCTATACTGGTATGGTCCTTTTTCTTCGGTTTGATCGTGGCCTCGGCCCTTTATATTGCCGGTAAGATCCAGCGATGGAATGTAAGCAAGATCATTGCCCTGGTGGCCGGAGCTGCCATTGCCTATTCCATTACCCTGCTCACCCCCGCCCAGACACCTGAGGCCTGGTGGTTCCTGTTTCTCTCCGGTGCCCTGGCCATTTGTGCCATGATCCTGCCAGGTATCTCCGGAGCCTTTATCCTCCTGCTACTGGGAAAATATCAGTTTGTGATTGAAGCGGTCGGGAATCTGAATGTCACCATACTGGGTATCCTGGCTGTCGGGGCACTTGTCGGTGTCATCAGTTTTTCCAACGTGCTTTCCTGGTTCCTGAGAAAGTATCACGATCTCACCATTGCCGTGCTTTCCGGTTTCATGGTGGGCTCGCTCAACAAGGTATGGCCGTGGAAGCAAACCACCCAAACCATTATTGACCGACACGGGGAAGTACAACCCCTGGTACAGGAAAATGTGCTTCCGGGCGATTTTGCCGCCCAAACAGGCCAGGAACCGATGCTGATCCAGGGTATCCTACTGGCCGCTGCAGGATTTGCCCTGATCTTTATAGTGGAAGGACTTACACGATCAAGAGAGAAAAAATGAATCTGTACGGGCTGATCGGTTATCCACTGGAGCACTCTTTCTCCCCGGCCTATTTCAAGGAGAAGTTTGAGCAGGAGAATATAGATGCTGAATACTGGCTTTTCCCCCTTGCTTCCCTCAGCGAGTTCTCCAGGCTGCTCGAGCGTTACCCCAACCTGAGAGGACTGAATGTCACCATACCCTATAAGCAGAAAATCCTGCCTTTCCTATCGGAGGTTAGGGGTGCCGCCCAATCCATCGGTGCCGTCAATACCATCGCCTTTCGCCGGGAAAACGACCCCAAGTACACCATTGGCTTCAATACGGATGTCTACGGTTTTGAACAGACCCTTATGCCCTTGCTCAAGACACACCACCGCAAAGGTCTGATCCTGGGGACCGGCGGTTCTTCGCAAACCGTCGCTTTCGTGCTCCGGCAACTGGGCATTCAGTGGATGATGGTATCCCGAAACGCCACCGCCCAATCCGCGCAAACCATAGGATATGCAGAAATAACAAGGGAAGTGCTGCAAGAATACCACCTCATTATTAATACCACACCCCTGGGAATGTTCCCCAGGGTGGAAGGAAAACCTGATCTGCCCTACGATGCCATCGGTCAGGATCATCTGCTGTTCGACCTGGTCTACAATCCCACTGTTACTGCTTTTCTGAGGGAAGGAGAGAAAAGGGGAGCCGCCACCCAAAATGGCTACCAAATGCTTTGCCTTCAGGCCGAACGCTCCTGGGAGCTCTGGAACAAATATTCCCGCTAGTTCGGTTTATTATTCCGGAAGATCAACTTCTGACTTGTTGTGAAACACATATTTCCCTGATATATTTCATGGTTTGTATTAGACAAAAAGGCCAAATTTGATTATCTTTACAGGCGAAAAGGTAAAATGTATAAATAATTGATTAACATGGATTTAATTAAACAGATAAAAGCCCGTGCTAAAAAGCTCAATAAGCGGATTGTATTGCCGGAGTCTCTGGAGACGAGGACCTTAAGTGCTGCTAACGAAGTTCTTAAGGAAGGGATTGCCCGGATCATCCTCCTGGAGAACCCCGACAAAATCAAGAAAGCTGCTTCCCAGGCGGGTTTGAAGTATATCGACCAGGCTATGGTCATTGATCCAACGGATCATGACAAAAAGGATCAATACATTGACCTGCTGGTTGAACTGAGAAAGCACAAGGGGCTGACCAGCGAAGAAGCTGCCAGGCTGGTAGAAGAGCCTCTTTATCTGTCAACCCTGATGATCAAAAATGGGGATGCCGACGGCGAGGTAGCCGGAGCGGAGAATGCCACCGGCGATGTGCTGCGCCCGGCTTTTCAGATCGTTAAAACAAAACCCGGCATCAGCGTGGTTTCAGGAGCCTTTTTGATGAGCCTGAAAGATAAGGAGTTCGGAGAGGATGGATTGTTGGTCTTTGCCGATGGTGCCGTGCATCCCGATCCCACTGCCGAAGAACTTGCAGAGATTGCCGTGGCAACGGCCAATACCACAAGCGCCATTGCAGGCTTCGAACCCCGGGTGGCCATGTTGAGTTTCTCAACCAAAGGCAGTGCCCAACATGAGATGGTCGACAAAGTGGTCCAGGCTACCCGTATCGCGCGTGAGAAGCAGCCCGCCCTGAAGATCGACGGTGAACTACAGGCCGATGCTGCCCTGGTTGAAGCCATTGGAAAAAAGAAAGCCCCGGACAGTGATATAGCCGGAGCAGCCAATGTGCTTATATTCCCCAACCTGGAATGCGGAAATATAGCCTATAAGCTGGTGCAACGCCTGGCACATGCCGAAGCCACCGGACCCGTACTGCAGGGAATGGCGGCCCCTATCAACGACCTCTCCAGAGGATGTTCGGTTGATGACATCGTCAACCTGGTGGCCATTACAGCCAATCAGGCAGCCAATGAACAGTAGCATTCGACTATAATATTTTGAAACAGCAAAACAACAATTGATTATGAAGGTATTAGTACTAAACTGTGGCAGCTCGTCCATAAAGTTTCAGTTATTCAATATGGAGCAATCTTCGGTCCTGACCAAGGGCATCGTTGAAAAGATCGGGCTGGATGACTCCTTTATCAAGCTGAAGTACAACGGAGCCAAAGATGTTTTTGATTATGATGTGCCGGAGCATACCAAAGGAATTGAACGTATACTGGAGCTGCTGGTCAGTGATAAATACGGGACGATATCATCTCTCGACGAGATTGATGCGGTAGGACACCGGGTCGCCCATGGCGGTGAGAAATTCAGTGAGAGTATGCTGGTCGATCGAAAGGTAGCCGCCGAGATTAAAACCCTGGGAACCCTGGCTCCCTTGCACAACCCCAACAACCTCAAGGGCATCTATGCCATTGAGAAGCTACTCCCTAAAGTGCATCAGGTGGCCGTTTTTGATACGGCTTTCCATCAGACCATGCCGGCTCATGCTTATATGTATCCGCTGCCTTATGAGATGTATGAAAAATATTGCGTGAGAAGATATGGTTTTCATGGCACCAGCCACCGCTATGTGGTCGAGGAAGCTTGTAAGCATCTGAATATTAAAATAGAGGACCAGAAGATCATCACCTGCCACCTGGGTAATGGCGCCTCTGTAGCTGCCATCGATGGCGGCAAATCGGTGGATACATCCATGGGGCTCACCCCGGTTGAAGGTCTGATGATGGGAACCCGTACAGGCGACCTCGATTTGGGAGCCTTTACCTTCATCATGGAGAAAGAGGATATGGATGTGCAACAGGCCAACAATATGATTAACAAGCAAAGCGGGATGCTTGGGGTAACAGGTATTTCTCCCGATATGCGTGAGGTTCGCGAAGAAGCAGCCAAAGGCAACGAAAGGGCCAAGCTGGGACTGGAGATGTACGACTACCGGGTAAAAAAATACATCGGGGCTTATACCGCTGCCATGGGAGGAGTAGATCTGATCATCTTTACCGGCGGTATTGGTGAGAATGATTATGATACCCGCAAAAATTCCCTCACTGGCATGGAATATATGGGTATTCACCTTGATAACTCTAAAAACGATGGTGTGAAAGGTGAGCAGAAGGTTATCACCACCGATGATTCCAAGGTAACGGCCATGATCGTTCCTACCAATGAAGAACTGGTGATCGCCAGAGACACCCAGAAGATTGTCAGCCAATTACATTAAAACCAAATAATTGCTATGGAGCTAAAACACCTCAATGATCTGATTGACATTGCCAGGACAAAACCCACCAAGCGTCTGGCAGTGGCTGCCTCCGGCGATCGGGCTGTTCTGGAGGCTGTGCACAAGGCCATGAACGAAGACATCATCATTCCTGTACTGGTAGGTGACCAGCAGAAGATCAGCGAGATAGCAAAAGAGTTGGGTATTGACACGGAAAAGATCACCATTCATCATGAACCCAATCCCGCAAAAGCCTCTCAGAAGGCAGTGTCTCTGATTAGAAAGGGAGAAGCCGATATCCTGATGAAAGGGTTGGTCAGTAGTGCGCCTTTGCTTAAAGCCGTGCTGGATAAGGAGAATGGGCTAAGAAAAGGAGGAACCCTCAGCCATTTTGCCCTGATCGAGTCTCCCCGCTATCACAAGCTGTTTGGTGTTACCGACGCGGCTATGAATATCGCCCCCGAGTTCCAGGAAAAGGTGGATATGATCAACAATGCAGTGGATGTTTTTCATGGCCTGGGCTTACCCATACCCAAGGTGGCTGTGATAGCCCCCCTGGAAGTGGTCAATCCTAAGATCGATTCTACCTCGCACGCAGCCATGCTGGCTAAGATGAACGACCGCGGTCAACTCAAGGATTGTGTCGTCGATGGTCCCTTTGCCATCGACAATGCCGTGTCCAAGGAAGCGGCCAGGCATAAGAAGATCCATTCCTCGGTCGCCGGCGATGCCGACATTCTGATGACCCCAGAGCTCAACAGCGGTAATGTGCTTTACAAGACCCTGGTGTTTCTTGGAGGCTCTACTTCAGCTGCCGTGATCATGGGAGCGCAGGTACCCATCGTGCTTACATCCAGGGCGGATACTGAAAAAAGCAAGATGATGTCCATCGCGCTGGCAGCCGCCATGTAAACCTGATTAAACCCACAAATCCTTTGTAATTTATGGAAAGAAGATACATCATACTGGCCGTCAACCCGGGCTCAACATCTACCAAGATTGCCGTTTACAAAAATGCCAAGTCTGTTTTTCTTAAAACCATCCGTCACAGCAGTGAGAATTTGGAAAAATTCGAACGCATCACCGATCAGTTCCATTTTAGAAAGGACATGGTGATCCAGGAACTCGGAGACAGCGAGGTGGACATCAATCAAATATCGGCCGTTGTAGGCCGCGGCGGATTGATCAAGCCTGTGGAATCCGGTGTTTATGAGGTGAACGAGGCTATGGTGAATGATTTGCGTGAGGCCAGCAGGGGTGAGCACGCCAGCAACCTGGGTGGATTGATCGCTATGGACATTGCTGAGTCCTTACCGGATGCCCGTGCTTTTATAGCCGATCCGGTTGTGGTGGACGAGATGCAAGAAGTGGCCCGGCTATCCGGCCATCCTTATTTTCAGCGACGGTCCATATTCCATGCCCTCAACCAGAAAGCCATTGCCCGCAGCCATACCAAGACCCTGGACCGCGATTATGAGGACCTGAATCTGATCATCGCCCACCTGGGCGGAGGTATCTCTGTGGGCGCCCATAAAAAAGGCAGGGTCATCGATGTGAACAATGCCCTGGATGGGGAGGGGCCTCTCTCTCCTGAGAGAACAGGAGGCCTGCCCGTAGGACAGCTGGCCGAATTGTGTTACAGTGGCGATTATTCTTACGAAGAAGTGAAGAAAATGATCAAAGGTCAGGGGGGCCTGGTGGCTTACCTGGATACCAATGATGCCTATGAAGTGGAGCTGATGGTTCGCGATGGGAACGAGAAAGCCAGGCTTGTTCAGGATGCCATGTCCTATCAAATCGCAAAAGAGATCGGAGCCCTCAGCGCTGTTCTCAGCGGAGAGGTAGATGCGATTATCCTTACCGGTGGGATAGCCCATAATCCAATGGTGGTGGATTATGTACGCAGTATGGTTCGCTTTATTGCGCCAGTGGCGATCTATCCCGGCGAAGATGAGATGCAGGCCCTGGCCGAAAACGGCCTGCGTGTGCTTCAGGGAAAAGAGCAAACCAAAAAATATGAATAATAGGGAGTACATACGGGTCAGCCGAAGGGGATACCTAATAAGGTACCCCTTTTTTCATGTGTTGCCTTCCTGAGCACACTGATTCCCTGAACAATTTTTTCGGGGAAAAACAGTTTGAATACAATGAATGGCTAAATTTGTAAAGCAACAAACTCAAGATTATGTTCATAAGATTCGGCATGGTTATCCTCACCGCTTGTGTATTGCTGCAACCTGTGCAGGCGCAAGAGGAGGAAGGCAAAAAGAATAAAGGCAACGACCAGGAAGAAACCAGGCAGGACAGCATCAACGACCGGCTTTACTTTGGGGGGTCCATGTGGGCCCGGTTCAGCAGCTTTGAAACCCGGGTGGAAGTATCCCCGCAGTTGGGCTATCATGTCTCCGAACGACTGGATGCCGGTGTTGGCGGCAAATACATGTATTATTACTACAATTCCGAACTTCCCGGCACGGGCCGGTACAGCAGCCATATCTTTGGGGGGAGCGTTTTCACCAGTTACACAGTCATCCAGAATATGAATAAGATCCTGCCTTTCGACCTTAATGGTCGAGTGGTAGCCCATTTGGAATACGAGGCCCTGAGCATGCCCAATAAGTTGGATTTTACCAATGAGCGAAGCGGTTCCCGTTTCTGGTCGCACAATTATTTTGTGGGAGGCGGCTTGCGCCAACAGTTAGGCAAGAGGGCTTTCATCAGTTTTCTGCTCCTGTATAACCTCAATGAAAAAGCATATTCGCCCTATCGCAACAACCCGATGATCCGGATCAGCTTCGGCTTCTGAACAACATCAGATCGCGGAAGAAACCCTCCCGAATGCCGGCACGCCGGAGGGTATGGTTGAGTACCATCAGGGCAATGATGGCGGCTAATACGTCGGCTATAGGAAAGGCAAGCCAAATACCGTCCAGCCCCAGACCACCTACGCGGGGAAGAATCACAATCAACGGTACGATCAACAATACCCACCTGAGGATGGAAAGAACAAATGCTGAGCGGGCTTTACCCATAGCCTGGTGAATGCCGGTGGTGCTGATGGATATGCCCAACAGCCACATCATGGACAATATCATTTGCATGGCTCGTGTGCCCTCGTCCAGCAATCTTTCTTCCGTGGTGAAAAGCGAGAAGATCTCCCGGGGGAAGATCTCGAACAAGGTGATGGCCCCTATGCCATATATCACCGAATAGGCAAA
>JAGXLL010000158.1 GCA_018334675.1 Bacteroidales bacterium
TGGTGTCGTGATAAAAGCTCAGCCAGGTATAATTATGGTGGTGCAGGTCCTTTTCCCCGAACCGGCTTTTATGGATGAGTATTTCGAGCACCTTTGCGACAGATGCAGGGTTGTACATCACGCCAAAGGGATTGATCATCACCGGAAACTTATAGTAGTGCAGCATATTGCCGATGTTATCGGTAAAGCAGGATCCGATAAGCATGGATTTTTTCTTATAGGTGAGGGCAAATGTCGATTCGTCTATTGGTATGGGGGTCCGGAAGGCTGTCATAAGGCGGCTTCTTTTTCTAATTGCTGGTTCAACCAATCAAGGATAGCCTGAAAGACCCGTTCATTTTCCCATTCGTTATGCAGTTCATGATAGAGGCCTTCCCAGGGGATAAACTGTGCTTCCACCCCTTCTTTTTGGGCGTTCAGTGCCAGTTGCTGGCTGGCGCGGAGTGATGTGATCTTATCTCCGGTACCATGCATGATGAGTATAGGATGGTGGATCTTTCCTGCTTTTTTAAGGGCTTGATAACCGGCTTTTCTGGCACCCAAGAACAGATGGGGTGTGATCTGCCGATGTGTGAGGGGATCTTCTTCATAGCGCCGGATCACATCGGGATTGTGAGAGAGGTAATTGATGTCGAGCCTGGAGTTTCTGACGGCCCGGGGTGCAATGATTTTCAGTGCCCGGGAAAGCAGCAGGGCGAAGGCTCTGGGTTCGGTAGATAGTTTCACCCAGGGTGATGTGGCTATGATGCCGTGGTAGCCGTTGGAACGGGTGATGCCGTAATTGATCACCAGGCCGCCTCCCAGGCTTTGTCCGTATAAAAAGGTAGGGATATGCGTTTGATGGGTATGCTCATGGAGCAGTTGGTCGATATCGCGGAGCAGTTGTTTGAAGCTTGGGCTATGACCCCGCATGCCGTGGGACTTGCCGTGCCCACGAAGATCGGGTGCCAGCACGCTGATGTCCTCGCCGACAAAACGTTCTGCCCATTCACTGTATCTGCCGGAATGCTCGCTAAAACCGTGGATCAGAATGATACGGGCTCGGGGCTCATCATCGGGTTTCCATTGTCTGACGAAGAGACGGGTTGCGTCCGTGGCCTCTATATAATATTGAAGATGCTCCATGGGTTATTTTTACACAAATTTACTACATAAATGTTTTACAATGATAACCTCAAAATGGGTGTTTAAATTTTGAGTCCCTTTCCGAAAAGTAGTTTTTTGGAGAAGCGGGTTTCCTCTAAAAGTCGTTTTGGTCAACCATGAAGTGTTTAATACGCTGATTATCATATATATAAATTCGGATAGAAATTCAAATAAATATTTTCGGAATTGACTCAAAATTTAAAGAATCAGAGATAGCGGTTCATCAAAGACAGGAGTTCCGATAGATCGATAGGTTTGGAGATGTAGTTGGTGGCTCCGGATTCGAGGCATTTTTTCCGGTCTTCTTCCATGGCATGAGCTGTTTGGGCGATCACCGGCAGGTGGGGGTTCATTTTGCGAAGCCGGTTGGAGTCTGCCTTGATGTGGAAACTGGATTTTTTCTTGTCTTTGGAAAGGTAAAGTTTGATATGGGATTTGTTCAGGTTCTGCATTTCCTTGATTTGTTCCTGGTATAGTTTGTTCAGCAGCTCGTTCAGGTTAAAATTTTCCGGTTGGATATCGAGTTGGTTGGCTTCTATCTTTGATATATCGACGATGTCGTTGATAATTTGTAGCAGGTGTTTGGTACGTCCATGGATGATGCTCAGGTATTCCTTTCTTTTTTGGGCATTGAGTTCCTTTTCGGTTTCCTTTCTTTCAGTGATATCCTGGATGATGCCGAAAACGACGTTTCGGCGGGGGTCGTATTCGGCAATGGAGTGGATATCTCTGACCTGGTCATCGGAGGGGCGTTTGATCTTAAACTCCAGGTCGTAGGGCTGGCCTTTTTGTACCAGGTCGATGAGGGTCTGGTCCAGTTTCTGGCGGTAATCCTCCAGGGGTACTTGTTGCACTTGGTCCATATCCAGGTTTTCCTTTTGTATTCCGTAGATATTCCTTGCACCCTTAGAGGCATAAACCCGCCGGTTGTTCAGGTCAAATTCCCAGTGGCCGATTCGGGCAATCTGCTCCCCTTTTTGCAGTCGGGTCCGGTTTTGGGTTTCTTGTGTAATATCGTGGATGGTTGAATAGAGGAGGGGTTTGCCCTGGATGGTAATCGGACCGGTATAGACTTCCACATCCCTTATTTCTTTATTGGCCAGTTGGTGGGAGAAGATGAAGTAATCCCTTTCCTGTCGGGCAGCTTTGTTCATTTCCGCCTTTACCTGTTCATCAGAAAGCATGTTGATATCCTGAACATTCATGGATTTGAGCTTCCTGAGCGAATACCCATAAAATTCCGCAGCCTTGTTATTGACATCGTGTATTTTTCCTGTCTCCGGGTCGACCAGCATAAGAACCGAGCTGTTTTGGTAGAACAGGGCTTTAAAGTGTTCTTCTCTTTCCCTGAGTCTTTCTTCTGCTTTTTTTCGTTCGGTGATATCGAGGAAGGAGGCTACGCTTTTCCTGGTTCCCGGTATCATATCGATGGTAAT
>JAGXLL010000078.1 GCA_018334675.1 Bacteroidales bacterium
CCCGCTCGGAAGCGGGACTGCCCCTCGACTTGCATGTGTTAAGCCTGCCGCTAGCGTTCATCCTGAGCCAGGATCAAACTCTTCGTTGTAGAAAAAGTTGAAAATATTTCCTGTGCTCAATTATCTGAAGTATCGACAAAGATGTTCGACTCATTTACCTCAAAATTTCAAAGAACCTCGTGTATGCTGTGATACCTTATTCTCAAAAGGGATTGCAAAGATAAATGCTTTTTTGTTTTTTCCAAACTCAAAACGGAAAATTTTAAATTTTCTTTGCTGCTTGACCCCGCTTGACTAGAACTTGAATGCGGGATGCAAATATAGATGACTTTTTCCAAATCGCAACAAAATGGCTGAAAAAAATTATCTTTTTTCTCCGGCAGTCATAAGATATTGGCTTGTAGCACTCTGCTGATCCAACCCGGTCCCTAACATCAACCCGATCATGAACCAGTGATTTCGGGGCTTTATGATAGGAACATCCGATATATTTCGTAATTTCATACCCCCGGTACAACTGCAGATTTTATCAGATCCTTGTTTATATATTAATTATATTTGCTCACAGGGCAGTTACCAACATACTATGATGATCAAGTACCATCTGCGGGAAGATAGAAAAAGCAAAATTGGAATACGGAAAACAAATAGCCTATGCAGTCGATCGATGCCAGTGTCATAGAGGCCATTGAGCTTGCAGCGCGCCAGCACCAAGGGCAATTCAGGAAAGGTAAAAGAAAGTCAGCTTACATCAACCATCCCATTCAGTTGATGGGGGTTTTGATCCGTCATCAGGAGAATGACTCCGATTTGCTTAAGGCTGCCGCTCTGCACGATGTGATAGAGGATACGGCAAAGACCCGGGAAGAGATACAAGGCTTATCCCAGACCATCGAATCGAAGTTTGGGAAGGAAGTACTGAAGGTGGTTCGCGAGGTATCCGATGACAAGAACCTACCTTTCCGGGAGCGCAAAAGGCTTCAGATTGTCAACACTCCCCAGCTCAGCCAGCACGCCAAAAAAATCAAGATTGCAGATAAAACCTGCAACATCATGGATATGATGGATGATCCCCCTACCAACTGGTCAACAGACAGAAAGCTGGAATATCTGTATTGGGCGGAGCAAGTGATTGAAGGAGCACGGGGCGTCAACCCCGCTTTAGAAGATTACTTCGACCAAACCCGCAAGCAAGCTTACCGGCAATACACCCAGGATAACACTGAATAAAAAGAACTAAGGCGAACCTGATGAATACACCCGTACAAAAAGTTGCACCCATACATGACCTCTCCGGCTTTGGAAGGTATTATGAACTATTTTAAGAGGATGCGCCTATGAACCAGGATGTTGACATGGTGGTTACTGATCTGGACGGCACCCTGCTCGATGACGATCAGCAGGCTCATCAAGAAGATCTGAACACCCTCAGGAAACTGGGTGATCAGAATATCCTGCGCGTAGTGGCCACCGGCAGGAACCTATACTCCGCCCTGAACAAACTCGATGGGGACTTCCCCATCGACTACCTGATATTCTCTTCCGGGGCAGGGATTCTGGAATGGAAGAGCCAGAGGCTGATCCATTCCGAATATCTGCCCGGCGATCAAGTGGAGGCCATTGCCGGAAAACTGATCGACTATGACATCGATTTCATGATCCATGAGGTGATCCCGGAAAACCACAAGTTTGTATACCACCGCAGTCAACAGCACAACCCCGATTTTGAAAGGCGTTACCGATTGTATAAAAAATTTGCCGTACCCCTGGATCCCGCTTCCGAAAACTACCAGCACGCCTGTCAGATACTGGCCATACCAGGCGAACGCACCGAACTCCATGAACAGCTGATCCGGGAGATACCCGAGGCAAAGGTCATCCGAACCACCTCCCCCCTGGACGGCATCTCTATGTGGATTGAGATATTTCCCGCCGGGGTATCCAAAGGACATGGAGTAGAATGGCTGTGTCAATACACCCATACCGACCCGGCTAAAACCCTTGGCATTGGTAATGACTACAATGACCTGGACCTGTTGAAGTTCACCCACAACAGCCTGGTGGTGGAAAACGCGCCGGATGATTTGAAGAACCTATACCCCAGCTGCAATAGCAACCAGAATTGCGGTTTCACGGACGCTGTGAAAAAGATCCTTGGAGATCTGTGACTTACTCAAAGAAAGCCTCGTGCCCCGGATAATAAAGCTTCTCCCGGGCCACATCCTGTGGGTAGAGGAAATAACGGATGTCGGCCGTAGTGGTCATCTGTCCCTGAGAATCATATAATTCCGCTTCAATCCTGGCGAAACGCTTATTGGTCTCTTTCAGCCTTCCCCTTACTGTGAGTTTTCCCTGGTTCACATAAACTGCCTTCTTGAATTTCACCTCAATATTGGCTGTAACACCCCCGGTACGAGCTTTCACATAAACGAGCCAGCTGGCCAGCTCGTCCAGTAAAGTTGTCTGGATACCTCCATGCAGCACGTTGCCATAACCCTGCAAAAATTTATGGGGCTGCCACTCACTGACCAGATCCTCACCATCCTCGTAAAACTCCATCTGCAGCCCGTGATGATTCTCTGGATCACAACCAAAACACTGATAATCTTCAAATTGCCTGAAAGGATTCCTGAGTTTCTTCATAGACCTGTGGTTTAAGAATTCTTATATTGCAAAAACCGGTTCCTACTGATTGTGGTATTCAAATGTGCGGCCGGTAATGGAAGCTACAGGTATCTTGATGATCTGGATGTTATCCACCGCCGGTTTGGAATATTTAAACTCCCGGTCGGAATAATTCTTCATCATAATGCGAAGGCCTTTCATTTTTTCCTCATAATCGTATACAAAAATGGCCTGACCATGAACGATTACACTCCGGTAGGCCCATCTCCAGGAACAGGCTACCTTCTCATGGCGGGCAAAAAGTTTATGGTCTGTATCGAATTCCACACATACATGATTGTTGCGTTTCAACACATCTATCTTTTTCCCTTCATGAGCCGCGTGCAGCCATATGGTCTGATCTTCGTACCCAAAGTTGAATGCCAGCACATAAGGCCGTTTGCCATCTACCATGCCTATATGACAGATGTTGCACCTTCGAATGACGGATTCCATTTCCTCCATATTGGTGATGTCCTGAATTGCCTTGTCTCTAGCCTTTGCCATATATGATATTTTTGGTTTGCTTCTTCCAAAAATAAGCAAAACTGGAGGAGAAAAGCCAAAATATTCATAATTTAGAACCATTCAGAAAAACCGCCTGGCCTTGAATCACGATAAAGCAAAAGAAACGCCCCCCTGCCGGAAAAAAATCCCAGGCCTCCTGATGCAACCATTCCCGGGCATTTAGGATAAGAGGGGCAATGGTTTGATCATCACAGGCGTCCGTGTTCTCCTCCCATAAAAAATTGACTTGGGTTGTGAACATTTTTAACTTAGTACTTGTTACCTAATTGGATTTATTATTAATTAATAATTATTATCAATTAATAAGGATTAGAGATGAGGATTGAAGAAATACGGGACAAAATATCCGAGAGCGGACTGAAGGTGACGCCACAGCGGATAGCTGTATATCAGGCGATCATGGACATGAACGATCATCCTACTGCTGAGATGATCAAAAACCATGTTGCCAGGAAAAATCCTTCTATTTCACTGGCGACGGTCTATAAAACACTGGAAGCCTTTGTCAATAAGAATCTGATCAGGAAAATCAAGACGGAGGAGGATTTGATGCGCTACGATCCCATTCTCGAAGAGCACCACCATCTGTATGATCAAAAAAACGAGACCATTGCCGATTATTACAACGACGAGCTGAACCAGTTGATCAGGGATTATTTCAAGACAAACGACATACCCAATTTCAAGATTGAGGATATTAAGCTCCACATTATAGGGGAGTTTACAGACGAGAAGAATGAAAATTAAATATTATGTAGAATCTCAAAAAATCAAGAAAAATGAGCAATCAAAACACCATCTTACTTCAAAAGGATAAAGCAGATCAAACCGCAGAAAAACTAAACGATTTGCTGGCCAACATGCAGGTCACTTATATGAACGTGCGGGGTTATCACTGGAACATCAAAGGCAAGCAGTTCTTCGTATTGCATGAAAAGTTTGAAGAATTGTATGACGATCTGGCTGAGAAGATCGATGAAGTAGCCGAACGCATATTGATGCTGGAGGGCAAACCGCTTCATTCATTCACCGATTATCTGAAGGTATCCCAAATAAAGGAAGACACCGACGTATCGACTTCAGAAAAAACGGTAAGTAGCACGATAGAAGGGCTGCAGACCCTGCTCAGCAAAGAACGCGAGATACTGGCCTCAGCAGATGAAGCCGGTGATGAAGGTACCATTGATCTGATCTCTGGATACATATCTGAGCAGGAAAAGCTCATCTGGATGTTTTCCGCTTTCAACAAATAAACAGATTTATTAACCTCAAAAAAATCATCATTATTATGGAGAATGAAGAATTGAACAGATTCCCGCTGATTGGGGATAAATTCCCCGAAATGACCGTTCAAACCACGGAAGGTAAAGTAAAACTCCCGGGAGACTACAGTGGCAAATGGGTTGTGCTTTTCAGCCATCCTGCCGACTACACCCCCGTTTGTACCACCGAATTCGTAGCTTTTGCCAAGAGGAAAGACGAATTTGATAAACTCAACACCGCACTCGTGGGTCTATCCATCG
Source organism: Bacteroidales bacterium (assembly GCA_018334675.1). Taxonomy (GTDB): domain Bacteria; phylum Bacteroidota; class Bacteroidia; order Bacteroidales; family UBA12077; genus JAGXLC01. The sequence continues at coordinate 4,716 of JAGXLL010000078.1, forward strand.
ACCAAATCTTCTCACACATCAAGTGGGATGAATGGATAGAGGAAAATCTGGATGTAAAGATCAATTTCCCCATCATCGCCGATGCCAATGGCGACATAGCCAAAAAGATCGGTATGGTGCATCCCGGCAAAGGTTCTCAAACCGTGCGGGCGGTATTCATCATCGACCCGCAGGGATTCATCCGGCTGATCCTTTACTATCCCCAGGAGATCGGACGAAACATGGATGAGATCGTCAGAAGCATTAAAGCCCTGCAGGTTTCCGACGAGAAAGGAGTAGCCGTACCTGCTAACTGGCCTGAGAACGAACTGATCAAAGACCGCTTGATCATTCCCCCGCCAACCGACAAGGCAGCTGCCAAGAAACGGCTGGAAGAACACGAATGCTACGACTGGTGGTTCTGCCACAAAGAGAACAAGTAATCAGCAGCCGGCAAACAATTCTTAGCCCTGCATCGTTTTTACATGCAGGGCTTTTGTTATCTTTGATCTTTACGGTATAGGATGAAAAAACAGAAACTATGAATAGGAGAAAAACCAAAGCCATTGCATTTTTCAGAGAAGGATACAACTGTGCGCAATCGATCATAGGGGCCTTTGAAGATCAGCTGGGAAATAACACCCATATGCTGATGGATATGGCCGCAGGTTTTGGTGCCGGGATGGGCAGGCTTCAAAAGACATGTGGAGCCGTTACCGGAGCCTTTATCGTAATGAGCTCCATGAATAATCCAAACCTGCCGGGAGCCAGGGAACGACTTGACCGTGACATACAAGACTTCGCCGCCCGCTTCAAAGAACATTTCGGTGAACTCAACTGCAAAGGTCTGATCCAATACGACCTCAACTCGGAACGCGAAAGACAACAGGCCAATGAGAACGGTACCTTTGAAAATAAATGTCAGGAATATATCGAATTCTCCATTGACACCCTGGAGGAGCTGCTCTCCAATGAATAATAGAATGAGGCGAAGGCTGAGGAAGAACCAATTCAACAATTCATCGAAAACCTGCCCGTGTTCGGTGACAGTAAAGGCAAATTCGTAAGCCCAACCAGCGATAGCGAAGGGGTCAAAATAAGGGAGCAAACCCAAAGACTGTCCATGAACATCATCTCCTTCAGCGGACCGGGCAAGATGAAGGAACACCTGGGTAACCTGGAAGGCTATCTGATCCGTTTTGCTGAAGCAAAAGAAATCGAGAAAAAGATCATTACCCCCTGAAACACCCGGTAGGCAAGAGAAGCGTCCCGGCTATCAAATCTAAATTCTTCCTGCATCATGCGATTAGCTTGTAGCCTTTCCCGTGCACATTGAGTATCTGAATGGAAGGATCTTCCTTCAGATATTTCCTGAGTTTGGTGATGTAAACGTCCATGCTGCGGGCGTTAAAATAGCTGTCGTCCTCCCAGATGGTCCTCAATGCATAATTGCGGTCGAGCATCTGGTTTTTGTTGTTGCACAGAAGCTTTAGCAATTCAGATTCCTTGGTGGTGAGCTTCCTGGATTTTCCATCGATGGAAAGCAACTGTTTGTTGGCATCAAACTTATACTTGCCAATATCATATAGATCCCGGTTCTTTTCACTCTCCTCTTCGGGGGAGGTTCTGCGCAGAATGGCTTTGATCCTGTAAAGCAGCTCCTCCATACTAAAGGGCTTGGTGATATAATCATCGGCTCCCAGGCTGAAGCCTTCGATCACATCTTCCTGCATGGATTTAGCTGTCAAAAAGATAAAAGGCATATTCGAGTTGAATTTTCGAACCTCCCTGGCCAGGGTGAATCCATCCATCTTAGGCATCATGATATCGATGATGCTCAGGTCAAAATCTTCCTTCTTAAATGCCTCCAGGGCCTGAACCCCGTCGGGATAAAGCTGGGTCACATAATTCTTGGCGTTGAGATATTCTCTCAGCAAGCTGCCAAGATTCTCATCGTCTTCAGCAAGTAAAATTTTAATTGTTTCTGTTGCCATTCTTTTTATGATTATTTTTTGGAATGATGATCTCAAAGCGTGTTCCCTTCCTGTATTCACTCTGTAAACGGATCTCTCCGTTGTGTTCCTCTACCATCTTCTTCACATAGTTGAGCCCCAGTCCGAACCCTTTCACGTCATGAACATTCCCTGTCGGTACCCGGTAAAACTGATCAAAGATCTTCTTCTGGTCCTTTTTCCGAATGCCCATGCCATTGTCTTCCACCGCCACCAAGATGTCCTGTCTCACGTCCTGGGTTTCCACTTTAATTAGTGGCTGCTCGGGACTGTATTTCACGGCGTTGTCGAGCAAATTAAACATGACATTGGTAAAATGCACCTCATCGACTTCTACCTGGGGATTGCTGGCATCCAAATGCTTTTCGATGGTTCCGTGCTGATTCTCCACTTGAAGATAAAAACTTTTAAGTACATTTTCAATGACTTCATGGAGGTCCAGCTCTTTGGGCTTGATGTTCAATTTTCCGCTGTTAAAAACAGCCGTTTTCAGGACCTTTTCCACCTGACTGCTGAGGCGAATGGTTTCATCATCGATGATCTTGGATATGCTTCCCAGGTTCTTGGATGACTCAGGTAGAGAATCATCCTTCAACATTTGTGTAGCCAATGAAATAGTAGAAATAGGGGTTTTCAGCTCGTGGGTCATATTATTGACAAAATCGTTCTTGACCCGGGAGAGCCTTTTTTGTTTGAACATGATGTGGGTGGTGATGGCAAACCCCAAAATCACAACAAAAGATAGAATAATGGAAATCAAAGTCATAGAACCAGTAGATTTGAAAATATATCCCTGACGTTCTCTGAAATAGACTTTCAGAAAATTGTCCTTCTCAACCACATCGCTGGGGAAAAGCCGGTCTTTATATACCACATCCTCCATTTCAGGCTGATATTCACCGGAAGAAAACACCACACTATCCTTTTCATTGACCACGGCAAACTCATAGTCAAGTTGTATATCTTGCTCATTAAGCTCTTTGGATAGCAGAGAATCCACTATATGAGGGTTCAGCCTGTTCTCCAGGCCCACATCCACCTGGATCAGCTTATTGACAATGTTTTCCACAAATACCCTCTTCTCGGAGAGATCGGTATGAAGCTCATTTTCAAGCCGTTCCTTGAATTTCTCCTTCAGGCTCTGGGACATCCGGTATTTTTCTTCGGATTCGAACTGAAGGGGCTTACTGGATATCAGATCAAAACGGGCTGAGAAATCGACCGAATCCAAGTTGTCGACCTGCAGGATCTGCTTATCCAGGCTGTATTGATTCAGGCTGTATTGTTTTTGCTGGGTCTTATTGAGCTGATAGCTGACCGATCTGTCAATGCCATCCCGTTCTTGCTCATAGGGTTCCACTTCATTGATAATCTGGTAGACCATCTCCTGGTTTTCCAGCTGTTTTACCACATCGGTCAGGGTTTTGTTGATCAGCTGGTCGAATTGCTGCTCATTGATCCGCAGGGCATTGCGAATCCAGAATCCCTGTACAACAAAAAGCCCGATCAGTGTGAAAGAAAGGGCAAAAGTAACAAGCCAAATGGTCTTCTTGCTCATATCCATGCAAAGTTAGTCATCTTCCCCAATCCTCTGGCAAAGTTTAACATACTTTAACATTACTTGAAACGAGTTAACTGGCTTTTGCATTACTTTCGCACATGAAGATTTGATAAGTATAAAATTTTAGGGTTAGAATTAGGGTTAGGGAAAGGGACCACAGGCCCCTTTCCTTTTTTTATGGCTGATTTTCCCAGCGCTTAGCGCAGCGCTAAGCGCTAGGATTAAAAACAAAAGTTGCCATTTTAGTCGGAAAGCCCATTTTAGCGTTCATTTTCGAACACTTTTCAGCGCTTAGCGCTGCGCTAAGCGCTGAATTTTCATGCATGTACCCAGTCCTTTTTATCGAGTTCCAGCAGACAATTCTTAAGCAATTCCACGCTACTGAGGATGTCATCATGATTTACCGATTCAATGACCTGGTGGATGTGGCGTGTAGGTATGGAGACGGCGCCGGCTATAGAGCCTGAGCGTGTCATACGCTGGACCATGGCAGTATCTGTACCTCCTTTGGCCATCAGCTCGGGCTGCCATTTGATCTGATTCCGACCGGCCACCTCCTTCATATAGGCTACCATCCTGTAATCGGCTATCGCGGTAGAATCGAGCATTTTTATGGCCACACCGTTGCCCAGCCGGGTTACCTGCTGATGAGGCTGGCTTCCGGGAACATCGAAAGCAATGGTGGTGTCAATGGCCAAACCAAAATCGGGTTGAACCTCCTGGGTGG
>JAGXLL010000079.1 GCA_018334675.1 Bacteroidales bacterium
CTGGAATAATCTTTATAGGTCTCGTAATGCACTACTCCCTCCAGGGGCAGGCGATCGGTCAATCCGGGATTTTCATCGGGATAGCCCATCATGATGGCCGCTACCGGAACCACACCCTGCGGAAGGTCGAGGATCTTAATGATCTGATCAGCATTATAGGTGACGGTGCCCAGGTAACAAATGCCCAATCCTTTCTCTTCGGCAGCCAGACATACGTTCTGGGAAACCAACAATGCATCAATGGCCGCATTGATGAACCACAGAAAATTATCATAGCCGGGTTCTGCATTGCGCTGCTCACACCACTTATGAAACCGGTTGATATCGGCGCAGAAAGTCATATGAACCGGTGCCTGGGTGACCATGGGTTGATTAAAATGGGTGGGCGCCAATTCCTTCTTCTTCTTCTCGTCCTGGGTAACAACGATTGAATAAAGCTGCATGTTACCGGTTGTCGAAGCACGAGTACCCGCCTCGAGGATATCGTTCATATCTTCCTGGCTTACGGGAGTATCCTTATATTGTCGGATCGAACGGTGTTGCATCATGGTATTCAGCATAGGCTAATATTTTTTTTTATTCACCACAATAATAAGAAACTTCCCCTTAACATAAATAGCCAATCGAATGTTTTTTAAAACAATGAACCTGGCTCGATATTTGTTTGTAAAATCCCTGGATATTGGTTGTTCAATTCATATAAATAAGCTTACGCCCGTCCATGGCCCCGGGAATGAAGCCCGGAAAAACTTGCAAAACCAAAAAAATAATTGTATTTTCAAACGTAATGGGATGAAACCAAAACACCATTGAACCGTATCCAAACCATAGCCTATGAAGCACTTAATACTCCTAAGAATTCTTATTATACCTGCCATACTTCTGTTTTCCTCTGGATTAGGTGCATCAGCCATGTCAGTGAATGACTCCCCGGAGGAAATCCCCTTGAGGGAGCCTCCTGTTTTTGCACGGGATACCGCACCTCATGGAGTAATAAATGACACGCCCGGCAATCAAGCGGATTCTTCCCTGCAGAAAAATCTCCCTGATAATAAAAACCAGCCGGCAGTCAGTTTTAAAGATATACATTTTAAAGTTTATCCCAATCCCGGTCAGGGGATGTTCCACCTCGAGATCAACAACAAAAAGTATGTGCAATTTGACTTTGGAGTTTATGATCTCACCGGCAAGGAGATATGGCAAAAGAACACCCGCTGTATGGCCGGTTGCAAAATCAATATCAATCTGCGGCCTTTTAATGACGGCATATACCTGTTAAAAATCCAATCGGGCAACCAACAGAAAGTACTCAAACTACTGAAGCAATAAAAACAGGCCCTGGGAGCGATCGCTGCTAACCGTTTGGGGATCCGGACATCTTGCCCGGGCCCAGAAGCATCTTTATAAACCCTCCCATCACGATTGAATCTAAAACTCAAAAAACCACATCCATGTTTTACGGATGTGGTCTTATCTATAAGGCTACCGGCAAACATGATAGAGGCTGCTTTTAAACTATCGCCCCCTTAGAGGGTCTTACTAAAAAATTTTATCATTCAAACCAAAAACCAGCATTATGAACCATTCAAGCAAAGAGAATCCCTTTACTGTTGTAAGATGGATGCTGATCGCCTTTCTGGGGATTGGCCTCCTGATGATGTCAACGGATGCCTTCGCCAGGAAAACAGACAAGGACGACGACGACGAAGATCCGGTCAATTCAAGTTTGGTAAGCGGATTGAAATTCAGAAGCATCGGCCCGGCTTTTGCTTCGGGACGCATCTCGGATTTCGCCGTAAACCCCAACCAGCACAAGGAATTTTATGTGGCAGTATCCAGTGGAAATGTCTGGAAAACAACTAACAACGGCATTACCTTCCAGCCTGTATTTGATAATTATGGATCCTATTCTACCGGTTGCATCACCATGGATCCTAATAACCACCATGTGATATGGCTGGGCACCGGCGAGAATAACCACCAAAGGGCCCTGGGCTACGGAGACGGCGTTTACAAGTCGGTTGACGGCGGACAGTCCTGGGAGAACATGGGATTAAAAGAGTCGCGGCAGATTGGTAAGATCCTGGTTGATCCAAGAAACTCTAATGTTGTATATGTGGCAGCTGAAGGTTCAGCCTGGGGACCAGGCGGCGACCGCGGGCTTTATAAAACCACCGACGGAGGCAAGACCTGGAATAAAGCATTGGAAATCAGCAATCAAACAGGCGTAAATGATATAGTGATGGATCCGCGCAATCCGGACGTGCTCTATGCCGCCAGCGAGCAAAGAAGACGCCACGTACACACCAAGATAGGCGGCGGTCCTGAGACAGCCATCTATAAATCCACCGATGCCGGCAAAAGCTGGAGGAAGCTGGAAAGTGGACTTCCCTCAGGACATATCGGCGGTATTGGCCTGGCCATCTCACCGGTCAATCCCGATGTGATCTATGCCATTATGCAGGGAAATGAAAAAGAAGGAGGCTTTTTCCGCTCCAACAACCGGGGTGAGTCATGGAAAAAAATGAGCACCCACCACTCAAGCGCTCAGTATTACAATGAGATCATTGCGGATCCCCAAAACGTGGATAAAGTCTATTCAATGGAAACCGTCAGCAAGGTAACCACCGACGGCGGAAAGACCTGGGAACGTGTTGGGCTGAATGAAAAACACGTGGATGACCATGCCATGTGGATAAATCCCAATGACCCCAATAACTATATGATCGGCTCCGACGGCGGTATCTATATTACCTACGATGATGCAGAGCATTACTATCATGTTTCCAACCTGCCCGTGACGCAGTACTACCGGGTTACAGTGGACAATGAAAAGCCCTTCTACAATGTTTACGGTGGTACCCAGGACAACAACAGCATGGGCGGGCCTTCACAAACCCTGAACTCCGACGGTATCCCCAACTCTGAGTGGTTTGTTACCCTGGGCGGCGACGGCTTCTGGCAGGCCATAGATCCGGAAAACCCCAATATCGTCTACTCAGAACTGCAGTATGGCAATGTGGTAAGATATGACAAGAAAAGCGGTGAGTCGGTAAGCATCAAACCGGTGCCCCCGAAAGATTCCACTACGTATAAATGGAACTGGAACACCCCGCTGATCCTTAGTCCCCACAACCACAAGAGACTGTATATGGCAGCCAACAAAGTATTTCGAAGCGATGACCGGGGCAACTCCTGGGAAATCATCAGCCCGGATCTGACCGCAAAGATCGACCGCAACCGCTGGCCTGTGATGGGCAAATACTGGAGTGTGGATGCTGTAGCCAAAGATGTATCCACTTCCCTTTATGGTACAATTGTTTCTCTGGACGAATCACCCGCTCAGGAGGATCTGCTCTATGCAGGTACCGACGACGGATTGATCCAGGTAACCGAGAATGCCGGAGGAAACTGGAAAGAGATCAGCGAATTCCCCGGAGTTCCTGAACATACCTATGTGAGCGACATATATGCCTCACGCCACAATCCCGACGTGGTTTATGCCGCATTCGACAACAGAAAAAGAGATGACTTCAAGCCTTATCTGCTCAAAAGTACCGATAAAGGAGATTCATGGGAGTCAATCACCAACGGCCTCCCCGAAGACGGAACCGTTCACGCCATAGAGCAGGATTTTGAAAATCCCGACCTGCTGTTCGCCGGTACCGAATTTGGCATCTTCTTCTCCAATAACGGGGGCGAAAAATGGGTCCAGCTAAAAAACGGCATACCCACCATTGCCGTGCGCGACATTGACATCCAGGAACGCGAGCAGGATCTGGTGTTGGCTACCTTTGGCCGAGGCTTCTATATCCTCGATAACTATGCTCCCCTGAGAAATGTGGACGAGGAACTGACCAATCAAGAAGCCCATCTGTTCAATACCCCCGAGGCACGCATGTATATTCAGAAAAGGGGCATGTACGGCCAGGGCTCTACTTATTATACCGGTGAGAACCCAACTTATGGGGCGGTATTCACCTATTACCTGAAAGATACGCCCAAGACACGCGAACAGTTGCGGCGCAAGAAAGAAAAGGAACTATTCGAAGAAGGTAAACGCATACCTCAGCCCTCCTGGAAAGAACAAAGGGAAGAGGAACAGGAAGTATCGCCTTATCTGATCTTTACCGTTTATGATGAGGAAGGCAATGTGGTGCGCAAAATGACTGAAAAACCCTCCAAAGGTATCCACCGGGTAGCATGGAATTTCCGCTACGAGAGCCCCAATCCTGTTGAGGCGGAAGATGATAAATTCAATCCTTACGAGGACGACAGAAGTGGTATCCTGGCTATGCCCGGAACCTATCAGGTGGCAATCGATCTGTACCATCACGGTGAAATCCGGCAACTCGTGGAACCTACCAATTTCAAGGTACGTCAGCTTGAGAACACCACCCTGCCTGCGCCCGACAAACAGGAAATGCTGAATTTCCAGGAGAAAGTCGCCGACCTGACACGTACTATGGTTGGGGCCTCCCGAATGAGCGCCAAAATGATGGAACGCATCAAAACCATTAAGCAAACCCTGCTCAACACGCCGGCGGAAACCAAAGAATTGATGAAGGAAGCCGAAAGAATACAGGATGAGCTGGATGAGGTGATCTTCGCTTTCAATGGCGTGGAAGCCAAAGCTTCCAGCGAAGAGATACCCCCAAGGACCGTTCCTCTGATGAACAGGCTCAGGGATGTTACCTATACCCATTACCGGTCAACCTCCAAGATTACCGAGACGGAAAAAACCAACTACCGGATATTGATGGATAAATTCCCGCCACTGCTGGAAAAACTGAAGAAGCTGAAAAAACAGGATATCAACAACCTCGAACAGCAGCTGGAAGAGCTCAATGCACCCTGGACACCAGGAAGGGTACCGGAAATGTAATGACTAATCAACGAAAAAAGGAACATCGTCAGGTGTTCCTTTTTTTTTATCAAAAATCATCATTCCATTTTTTTCTCGCCCTGAAATTATATATTTTGGTGGTAACCTTCTGTCAGCCCTTGCGTATAGCCATCTAAAAAGAAGTAATACATACGAAAATGATAAAACGAATTATCCTACTTATTATCTCATCGGTGTTTCTCTTCCTGACCCTGTCAGCATGCCATACCACCGAGCCTCCCTGTCCGGCTTATGCCTGGCATCTAAATCAAACACCCGTGCATGAGTAGTTTTTGTTATTTGAAGATTTTTTCTAATTTTGAAAGGTGTTAATTCTAATCTTTGGACCATGAAAAAGTTAGCTGTTGTTGTTTTATTGGCCCTGTTTGTTGCAACCATGTTTACATCCTGCAAAAGCCAGGATTGCCCCACTTATGAGCAGAATGTCGAGGTAAGCCTACCCTGACAAGCACAAAACTCCGCAGAGTTCACCAGCAAACGTGTTTTCTGCCTCTCTGGTATAAATCCGAAAACTGCTAAATACTTAAGCTGCTGTTTCGGATTCATTTTCTGTTCTTGCTCATAGTACCCCTTCTTCTGGAATCATCTGCCGGCGACAGGGATAATGCCTCCGTAAGAGATAAAACAGCCATTTGTCCCCATGATGACTATTCCTATGCGCGCCATACCGCACCCGCCTATCAACGCCATTGGGTGGGTTATGCCGCAGTGGGTTATCGTTGATTCCGCCCTATTCAAACTCTATCCAGACTGAGAGCAACAGATAAAGATAATGAGCAAAGGTGCCTGCTGCTATTCCCCCTATGGTATGGGCAATGAGCGCCTTGGATGTGAGTCGCCTGAAATTCAGGGTGTCCAGCATTGCGGTATGAGTGCTTAAATACCCGCTCCAACACATACCCATCGCGGTAAAAACAGCTATCTCATTGCCTGTGATGATGCCCTGTCCTATGAAAGCCTTGACCAGGGAAAGGGCCGCCCCTACGGCTCCCGGGGAAGTAATGGGAAAAGCGATGAGCTCAGGGTTACTAAAACCAAACAAACCATAAAACAGCCAGTTTAACGCCTTGCCAACCTTGGGCAAAATGGGTACCCCTTCGTAAGCCAACCCCTGATAACCCACCGATGAATCTTCCGGGCCAAAGGTAATGATCATGATGAGGGTACTGATGATCAATACGCCGGGAATAATCTGCAATCCCAGATCAACTCCCGACTTACCACCATCCAGCAATGCATTGAGAAAACGCTCAAAAGTGGTGCCCTCCGACTTGAAGGTTATTCCGGTCTCCTGATCATGTGGGTTGCCCCTGGGCTCAGAGGCGATCCCATGACGGATCAGATGCTGCATCAGCCTGGTGGATATGACAGCCCCGAAAACAGCTCCGGCAAAACCTACCACGGCAGGAGCAAAATAGCCAAATCGCGCCATAAAGGTCAGTACAATCAATCCCATCCCGAAAGCCGTACCGAAATTGGTCAGCGACACCAGCTCTTTCTTGCTGAAATAACGATTGTAGTGCTTATCATTCGACAAACCAATGATAGCCGGATTATCCGAGAAAAATGTCATCAACCCCGCCAGCGATGCTACCCCCGGTAGATTGAACAAAGGTCGCATCAGGGGCTTCAAAATGATCTCCAGCAAACGCACTACCCCAAACTCAATCATCAGCTTACCCAGGGCCCCTGTTAAAACCGTGATGCCCATGATAAAGAAAACCGTGTTCATCAACAGATCCCATGCCGTATTCATGATGGTGTTCAAAAGATTGGCGATACCCATCTCGTAGCCCAAATACCCGAAGAAACCAAAGAATAGCAATAGAAAAACAAAAGCCTCGTAACGCCGGTTCCTTAAAAAATCCGTGTTCCGAATGTACCGAAAGGTGTCCTTGCTCTTTTTTATCATCCTTGCAGTCCTGTTTTGCCGGTTAAATTCTGAAAAATGACTGCAAAAATAGATAGCCGGCAAAATCTCCCCATGACTTTCGTCATGGACAAAGATGGAAATAATCAGTCTTTGGAAAGTCTACATACCGAAAATGATCCCTTATTGCCGTTAGTGCAGGATTTGATCGATCTTGTCTCCCATCTCATCGAGGTCAATGGGTTTGGCAATATATTCATCACACCCGGCTTCCCTGGCTTTTTTGCGATCACCGGCCAGGGCATTGGCTGTTTGAGCAATGACGGGCAAACCGGGTCGTATCTTCTTAATCTCCCGGGTGGCTGTATATCCATCCATCAGGGGCAATTGGATATCCATCAATACCAAATCGATGGTATCATCCCTTTTGCATCGCTCCACCGCTTTAATGCCATCAGGCTCCAGATCAAAAGCAGCACCGGAATTTGAGAACATCTTCTGTATAAGCTCATAGGCCATCTTCGAGTCCTCAACCACAAGTATGGTTCTACCCGTCCAGTCATAGACGGTTTCCTCCTCCCCGGTCTCCACTGTTCCTGTGGCATTGCCGGTACCGGACAAAGGTGTGAACGGCAACTCCAGGATGAACCTTGTCCCTCCCTGCTCTCTGGACTCCGCATGAATCTTCCCTCTCATCTGATGAATGATCTCTCCGGCCAGTATCAATTCCATCTGTCGTTCAGCCGGTGAACGGCTCATCATTTTGGCCTCCCGCCTGAAAAAATGAAACAAATCCGAATATTCACTGGAAGTAAAACCCAGCCCGGTATTTTCCACCCTAAACTGAAGCACATGCTCCAGCACCTGGTAGCTGACTTCTATGCTGCCATGATGCGTATAGCGAATGGAATGCCTGATCAGGATGGACAGGATCTGCCTCATCCGCTGGCGGTCGGTTTGGATATAAAAAAAATCGCTTTGAGCCGGCGCTGTAAAGTGAATGGTTAATTCTTTTCTTTTTTGATCCTCTATCTCACGCAGGGCATAGGAGTGCAATCCGTGAAGGAGTTGATTCAAATCGATGGTTTCTTCCTGTATCTGAAATTGCGGCTTCTCCAGTTTCGATAGTTCCTGTATATCTTCCATGAAAAGCTTCAGCAATTGCCGACTCTCCTGTATCGACAATTGCGATTCCCTTTTCTGCCCGGCCGGAGTCGATTCACCCGTTATCATACCGGCGTGTTTCTCCAGCCGGTCAAGAGCTTCGCTCAAGATATGACTCAAGCCCGAGAACAGAAAAATCTTCTGTTCCATCTGGCCTTCCACCTCTTTCCGCTGAGATTGCAGCTGACGGATATATTGATCCTGTTTTACCAGTTGACGCTGGCCGGCTTGCCACCGCATTCGGATCCGATAGGCATATACGGCCAATCCCGCCAATAACAGAAGCATAATACCGGGAAAGAAAAAACCGGAGAAGGTAAGATCGCGCGAAACCAACAATGCAGGCCCTTCCGGTTCAAAAGAAAGGGGATCGGGCATCAGCCAGTAGTGGTTAATTTCATTAAAAAACAAACGACTCAGGGCAGGGAATACAAAAGGGCCAGTGAACAATGAACCGAAGAATGATGCGTATCTCATCCCATAATGGATTTGATGCCCCAAATTACAAATGTTTAGGGAATAATACAAATCTTTTCCCAGCTTTCCACAGCACCTCTTTCCACAGCGCTTAGTTTCCACAGCGCTTAGCGCAGCGCTAAGCGCTAACGGGTGTCCGAAAACGAACAATCCCAGCGCTTAGCGCTGCGCTAAGCGCTTAAGTAGACTTAAGTAAATTACACAATCCCCGAGAATCCCATAAAAGCCAGGGAAAGCAAACCAGCTACGATAAAGGCGATGGGCACCCCTTTCATGGGTTTGGGCACATCCACCAGGTCCAGGTGTTCCCGCAAACCGGCAAAAAGGATTAGGGCCAGGCCAAAACCAATGGCATTGGCAATGCCAAAGATGACACTCTCCAGCAGGTTGTAATCATTTTGAACTGCCAGCAGGGCCACACCCATTATTGCACAGTTGGTGGTTATAAGAGGCAGGAAAATACCCAGGGCCTGGTACATCGGAGG
>JAGXLL010000080.1 GCA_018334675.1 Bacteroidales bacterium
TAAACATTCAACCTTCTAACCTTCTAACTCAACTTCCCATGATATCACAAATTATCCGCCATACCTTCAAGAGGAATTTCAAGAACAACCGTTTTCACGGCCTTTTGAATATACTGGGCCTGTCGGTGGGGCTGGCCTCGTTTATGTTGATTATACTGTTTGTTCAACAACAGAAAAACTATGATACCTTCCATACGCACTATGAACAAATTTACCGGGTTATTTTCGACCGGGATTCAGACAGCTGGAGTGGCACTCCGGCCCAATTGGGGCCGCTGCTGGAGGAAAAAATCCCGGAAATCCGGAATTATGTAAGGATGGAGGAAGCAGGAGATGTGGTGGTCCTTTACGAAGAAGACCGGTATTATGAGAAGAACCTGCTATATGCCGACAACAGTTTTTTTCGGGTATTTTCTTTTCCCCTCTTAAAAGGTCAAAAACAACGCCCACTCCAGGCCAAAAACGATATTGTCCTCTCGCAGGAAACGGCCCGTAAGATTTTTGGTGATGCCGATCCCATTGGTCAGACCCTGCAACTGTTTGAAAAGGGTAAGCAATTTACCGTCACAGCGGTGGTGGAAGATGCCCCCTCCAACTCTTCCATTGATTACAGCATGATCATTCCCTTCCCAATACTTGCTGAAAAGGCCAGTTGGGGCCAGAGGAATTTTACAACTTTCTTATGGCTGGATGAGGAGGCCCCTTTTACACGAACCCAACAGAAAATTACTGAAGTAGCCCACAAGCGGAGTGACGACGATGTAAGTCTGGAAAACCTGGCCATGCAGCCCATGGAGGAGATGCGGTTTGAACCCATCCGGGGCAATGCCTTCGATACCCTCGACCGCAAATACATCTATCTGTTGATCTCGGCAGCTTTCTTCCTGCTTTTCCTGGCAGCCATCAACTATACCAATCTGACCTCTGCCATCTCCATCAAACGATCCAAAGAGGTAGCCCTGAAGAAGGTTGCCGGTAGCAGCAAAAGAAGGATTATAAGCGAGATGATCGGAGAGTCCGTTCTGATGGCCATCCTGGCCTTTATGCTGGCCATTTTGCTGGTAGAATGGTTGCGCCCTATGATCAACCAGAGTTTTCAGTGGGCCTTACAGATCCATTATGGGTATCTTCCCTGGTTCCTGATTATTGCTGTTATTACCGGCATACTGGGAGGTATTTATCCTGCGGTATACTGCTCTAAGTTCCGGATCATGGGATTGTTGAAGGAAAATATTTACAGAGGCCAGAAAGCGGGCAGGTTCCGTAATGCCTTGGTGCTCATTCAGTTCGGAATCACAAGCTTCCTGTTGATCGTGGCCCTGACCTATCACAAACAAATGGACTACCTGACCAACCGGGATATAGGGATGAATCCCGAAGGAGTCTACAGGCTTCAGGTGCACTGGGCTGGTGTGAAGGTGGCCGAACTTAAAAATACTCTGCAAAAGGATGCCCGCATTGCAGAAGTTACCACAACCACCTATCAGGCCGGTATGGACCAGTGGCATCAGAGTGTTGAATGGGAGGGAATGAGCGAAGATCAACGACAAAGCATGTTCATCCAGGCGGTGGATCAGGATTTTTTTGGGACCCTGCAGATTGATCTGGTGGAAGGGAAAGAACACATGGGTAAATATAAAAGGAAGGACAAGGACCTTTATGTGATCAATGAATCGGCACGCCAAACGATAGGCTGGAGCAAAGCCACCGGGAAGAAATTTACCATCTTTGGCCCGGGCAACGATGGTGAGGTGGTCGGCGTGGCTGGGGATTTTAATGCCCGATCGCTTCATCACCGGGTGGATCCCACTGTATTTTTGATATCCCAGGATGCCTTACCCTATAACATGCTGATACGTTTCAATGACCCTGGTACCGGTAACTCCATTGATGTGGTGCGACAGTACTGGAACAATTTTGCTCCGGAGAATGCACCCTTTATGTTTTCGTCGATGGAAGAGAATTTCGGGCAGCTTTATCAAACCGAAAGGTTCTCGAAAAAGGTCGTGATCGCCTTTACCACTGTTGCCCTGATTATCTCTCTTTTGGGATTACTGGGACTGGCCACCTATATCTCGCTTCAGCGTACCAAGGAGATTGGTGTCCGTAAAGTGTTGGGGTCCACCGGGCAGGGGATACTGAAGATGCTGGTAGGCAATTTCCTGCGGTGGGTGCTCATTGCTTTCATCATTGCCTGTCCGCTGGCGTGGATATACCTGGAGCATTGGCTGCAGAATTTTGCATACCATACCGAATTATCTGCCTGGATCTTTTTAACAGCCGGGGTTTTTGTAACAGGAGTGGCCGTTTTCAGCGTCATCTTCCAGGCTTCACGGGCTGCCCGGTTTAACCCGGTGGACTCGCTGAGGTATGAGTGAGCATGGGTAAAATAAATGCGTGAATTGAAGAGAAGAAATGGTTGAATGGTTGAATGGTTGAATGGTTGAAAAATTCTAAAAAACTTGAATGCCGCTCTTTAACGAACAATATAACAATATAACAAACTCTTCTTCCTTAGCCTTAGCCTTAGCCTTAGCCTTAGCCTCTGCCTAACTCAATCCTTTCTTCACGGTTGATACCTCGATGCGTTGAGGATCTTCTGATAATCCTGATCCTCCATCAACGCCTTCAGCGTTACGGAGGATTTTTCCTCCATATAAGCCTCAATGATCTTCCATCCCAGCCAGTTAACTGCCTGTCCGGGCGATTCCTGGGGAAAGCCCGAGGTGAACGGTGCGGGATTCACCATCTTGTTGATGGTCATGTAATCCGTGGTATACAGTAACTTTTGATCAATCAGGTAGTTCCAGATCTGCTCCTCGTTGTTGCGGCACCATTGAAGCTCCGGGCCGGTGAACCCCGTCACCAGGGTGTCGTGCTCGCTGGGCAGCATAGATTTGGTAAAATACAAGAGCTTACCGCGGTACAACATGTTGGAGAGTAGATTATCGGTGGAGTCATTGAAGGGCCATTCACTTTGTCCCCAGGCCCGCATGCAGTCGGTAGGGATCTTCTCCTTATGCATGTTCTTCTGCCTGTAATCGGACCATCCCAGCTTATCATAAAACTTGCAGTCCCTTCCCAGGTATTTATCCAAACCGATGGCCAGCACACTGTCGGCTACAACGATCGACTGATTGAATCCACCCTGATAGGTATATACAGCCGGGATCGTTTTATCCGCAAAGTAATGCCTGTAATGCCTGAAACCCTCCCGGATCTTTTCCTCCGTATCTTCCAAATCTGGATATACCTCCCGGATCTTATCATATACCTGGTTCATGTTGTAATCCGTGAGAAAACCCTTCAGATTGCCCGGATAGGCCCTGCTGTTGGAAGTGCCAATGTTGATCACATTTTTGTTGTACACATCGAAAAACAACCCGTATTTCTCATTGAGCGCAGGAATGAGGTTGTGCACACTGTCGGGTTCGGAAGAAAAAAGATCCTGCTCCAGTCGCTGAATTTCAACTTTAACATGCTTGACGTCGATATCCTGTTCATAGGGATTATCTGATCCGCATCCCCAGATAAAAAGCAGGGGCAGGAGGAAGGGAACAATGCGTTTGATCATATTTCTGCCAATTTTAAATTTGAAAAGATCAAAATTATTATTTTTATTATCGCGAAATTCGGTACAAATATTGTTAATTCGAAGATTAAATGAAAATCAAAACCGGGATTTTGACATATGGAAACGGATGAAAAATGGTTGTCGGATGACCCGAAGCTATCGGATGGCCCGTAGCTTACGGATTCATGTCAGATCCCCGGTTCATCATCTATGTTTAATTTCAGCAGCCTGTATGGCGACAGGCCAATGATCGTTAAAAATAAAAATTTTTGCTGATGAAAAGATATTTTATGCTCATCCCGCTGTTGTTTCTATCGCTGCAGGGTTTTTCGCAGAATTACAGTGCTCAGAAGTACAGCTTCACCGTGTTTGCTGAGCCGCAGATCAGCTGGTTCACGCCTGATACCAAAAATCTGAAGGCCGGGGGCTCGATGCTGGCCTTCAACGGCGGACTGAACTTCGACAGCTTTTTCGCGGAGAATTATGCCTTCTCCACTGGTGTATCCATCAACAACATCAACGGCAAGCTTGAATATACCGAAGAAGGATCCCTCAAGGGTATTGATTCGGTGTACACCCTGCAATCGGGAGATGGTGCGGAATATCATCTGCAATACGTCAATATTCCCATTGGCTTGAAATTCAAGACGATCGAAGTGGGATACAGCCGTTTTTATGCCCATCTGGGCCTGGATACCCACATCAACATTAAGAGCCATGTCAATATTCCCGGTGAGCAGGATATCGACGCCTCGGAAGCCATAGAGTGGTATAACCTGGGTTATTTCATAGGCGGGGGCCTGGAGTATTCCATTGGAGGAACCACCGCCATAGTAGTCGGTGCATCCTATAACAATGAGTTTCTGAATATTGCAGCGGCAGAGGATCAGAAATTCACCACCGGCAGCGTTTCACTTCGACTGGGAATTATGTTTTAAAATGATTTGAAACAATGAAGCCTCTATGATCAAAGAATTATATCATTGAGTCAGGGGAATGATCATTTGATCAGGATAAGTTATATAGGACCAGGTAAAAAAATAAGCATATGAAACCCCCATCCAGCAACCTACACAACAAGGACATGTTTAAGTATGGGGGTTCCATATGGCCATAATAAATAACAAGATAATCATATGAAAATTGCACTTGCGCAAATCAATTATCACATCGGAAATTTTGGCTACAACCAGGATGCCATCATCAATACCATTGTTCGGGCCAGGCAGGATAAGGCCGACCTGGTGGTTTTTTCGGAGATGTCGGTATGCGGCTATCCCCCCCAGGATCTGTTGGATTACCGGGAGTTTATTTTGCAATGTGAAAATGCGGTACGCGATATCGCTCAGCATTGTAAGGGTATTGCAGCCATTGTGGGTGGTCCGCGGATCAACCCGGCACAGAAAGGCAAACGCCTGCTCAATTCGGCTTTCTTCCTTCTTGAAGGGGAGGTGGCCTTCATTCAGGACAAGACCCTGCTTCCTACCTACGATATTTTCGATGAATACCGCTACTTTGAACCCAACGACCGTTTTGAGATACTGAATTACCAGGGGCGCAAGATAGCCCTTACCGTTTGTGAGGATCTTTGGGATGAACAGCCGTCTGAAAGTGAATTCAGCAAAAATCAGCTCTATACCGTTTCTCCCATGCAGAAACTCTCGGAACACAATCCGGATGTGATCATCAATATCTCCGCCTCGCCTTTCTCTTACAGTAAGGTATGGGGCAAGAAGAACATTTTCATCCAGAAAGCCAAGGCCTATCATGTGCCTGTGATCTATGTCAACCCCGTAGGGGCCCAAACCGAGCTGATCTTTGAAGGCGGCTCCATGGCCGTGCATCCCAATGGGGTGATCCACCGGGAGCTGAAATGGTTTGAGGAGGATTACGGCATCGTGGATCTCAAGCACCTGGCCGAGCCACCGGAAAATGCCCAGACCCACGATCAGACCGGTTTAATACCCAAGATCCATGATGCCCTGATCCTGGGTTTGCAGGATTTCTTTGCCAAGCTGAAGTTTGACAAGGCCGTTTTGGGGCTCTCCGGGGGCATCGATTCATCGGTGGCCCTGGCCATAGCTGCAAAGGCCCTGGGATCCGATAATATTCGGGTGCTGTTGATGCCCGGCGAATATTCCTCGGAAGGATCGGTGAGCGATTCGGAGAAGCTGGCCCGTAAGTTGGGAGTGCACTATGATACCGTGCCCATCCGGGATGTGCTGACGGCCTTCACCCAAACCCTGGAGCCTTTGTTCAAACAGACCAAAGAGGATGTGACCGAAGAAAACCTGCAGGCCCGCATACGCGGCACCCTGTTGATGGCCGTTTCCAACAAGTTTGGCAACATCCTGCTGAACACCTCCAACAAAAGCGAATCGGCCGTGGGTTATGCCACCCTGTATGGCGACATGAGCGGGGCTCTCTCGGTGTTGGGCGATGTATACAAGACCGATGTGTATCGACTGGCCGAATATATCAACCACGAAGAGGAGATCATTCCCCGCAGCGTGATAGAGAAGGCCCCCTCGGCCGAGCTGGCCCCCGGTCAGAAAGACAGCGACAGCCTGCCCCGGTATGAGGTGCTCGATAAGATCCTGTTCCAGTATATCGAGTTGCAAAAATCCACGGCCGAGATCGTGGAGGAGGGCTTCGATGAGCATACAGTAAAACGCATCGTCTCCATGGTCAACACCTCGGAATACAAACGCTACCAGGCCCCGCCGGTGCTGCGCATCTCCTCCAAAGCCTTCGGCGGCGGAAGAAGGATGCCGCTGGTGGCAAAGTATTAAAGATGGACAGAACAAGGTATCAAGAATAGTTATCATTGGCCGTTCCGCAACATGTGGGATGGCCTTTTTTATTTCGGAGCCTACAAATTATATAAGTGAAGAAAAACAGGTTCAGGAGCCTGCAAATGGCCTGCTTTGAAAAGCTCGGAAGGCGAAGGAATTACCCCCGGGGCAGGCCGGTCAGAGAACAATGTCGAGAAGCCGGCTGGTGACTTTGGAGAAGTTTTTTCTGCTGATGGGTTTGGTGAGATAATCTTCAAAAAGGTCTTTGTTATGGGGGTATTGTTCCCGCATGTAGGCAGTTTGGGCGATAACGGGGACTCCCGGGGATTGTTCCTTGATCTTTCGGGTGGTTTGTATACCGTCAAGTCCGGGCAGCCTCAGGTCCATCAGCACCAGGTCAATATCATTGTGGGAAGCGAATAGTTCAAGGGATTTCTCGCCGCTTTCGGCATGAAGAATGGTTACATCGGTATCGATAAGAAATTCCTGGAGCAATTTGAAATTGTCGGGCTGGTCTTCAACAATAAGAATCTTTTTGGTCCTGACCAATTTATTGGTAACGTCTTTTCGAAGTTCTTTGCCATTGGGTTTGTTGTATGGAATGTTGAACCGGAATACAGAGCCATTGTCCGGTTCGCTCTCCAGGTAAACCTTTCCGCCCATTGTCTCGACAATTCCCTTAACTATGGACAATCCCAGGCCTATACCCCCGTAGTGCCGGTTGGCATATTCTTCACCCTGTCGAAAATGTTCAAAGATCATCGAACGCTTTGCCCTGGGTATGCCAATGCCGGTATCCCTGACATAGAATTGCATCATCCGGTCTGCCAGCACCTTATAGCCTATTTCCACCTGACCCTGGTGGGTAAATTTAACGGCATTATCACTCAGGTTGGAAAGCACCTGGTACAATCGATCTTTGTCGGCTATAATCTGATCCTGGCCATCTTCAAGGCCAGGTACCATCCGGATGCCTATATTCATTTCCTTTTGATCCACGGATCGCTCCAATTGCAGCCTGATGTCATTCATAAGCTCATTCAAATGGAATTCTCCCTGGTTCAGGCTCAGTTGTCCGGTTTGTATAAAGGAAACATCCAGGATATCGCTAACAATGCGGAGCAATTGGTTGCCGCTGTTTTTCACGTGCCCAATGTAGTTTCTTTGATCATCTTCACTCAGTTGCGGATTGTCCAGCAATTCCGAGAAACCCATGATGGAATTCAGCGGGGTGCGGATCTCGTGGGAGATGTTGGCTAAAAAGGCATTTTTGATGCGGTTGCTCTCTTCAGCCTTCTCTTTCTGACGGATCAGCTCCTCCTGGTTATTCTTCATAGCCGTGATGTCCTGCTGGGTGCCCCATACGCGGATGAGTTTTTCATCCTTAATGATGCCGGTAATGTTGTTATTGAAATATTTTGTTTTGCCCGCCCGGTCGGTAGAACGGGTTTCAACATCCCGCACATTGTAGTCGGATTCTACAAAAGAACGGATCAACCGATACAGGTCGCGCGAAAGTTCTGTTTTACTAAGGTCCTTCAGCTTCTGGCCAATCAGCTCATTCATCGATGCAAAATGGTACATGCCGGCCAGCCGGGGGTTGCATTCTCCGATGTATAGGTTCTGATACAGGTAATTGGTCTGGTCATCCGGGGACAGTCGTGTATCTAACGATTGAGGGAGATCCAGTCGGTAAACACCTTCTGAGATCTGGCTGATAAAAGCGCGATAACGTTCCTGACTCTCGCTGATCCTCCGAAAATAGCTTCTTAGCTGATCGTTTTTATCTTCCAGCTTCTTATTGCTGCTTTTCAGCTTCTCCGACAGGGTTAGGTAGGCTTCATACAGAGCCTGGTATTCCTCCTTGGCCTTGTTGATGGCCTTAAGCGATTCATCCTTCTTGAAGAATTCCCTGCGGGCAAGATAGAAGATCAGCAGGCTGGTAACCGCCACAAAAACTCCTCCCTTGATGGTCTGATATTGGGTGATGAGCGTTTCTTCCTGTGTAAGTTTCAGTAAGATCAAGTCGGAGAAGAAGATCCAGAGAAAACTCACCACAAAGTAAACGAGGGTGATCTTCAGGGATGCCCTGTTGAATATTGTTTTCCAATGCATCATGCTTTCCACCCCTAAAATTGTTATCCCGTATGAATATCTATAATAAAACGTTTAACTACCCCTTAGGGTTGTAAGGAATTGTTTTTTTTATTCAGACAATTTTCTTATTGTAAAGTTATTATAACATATGAAAAAAATCAATACCGTAATTCAATTCATGTCTGTTGTTTGCGGTTTTATTATCTTTGAGGAAATTTTGCGGCTAAGCTGGTATTTCCCCGACTCACAATCAGGGACTCCATGATGCGAATTCCTGCCCCTATGGCCTTTGTTAAAGCTCCGGCGGAGGAACCTCTAAACAATTTAGATTTAGAACAATATAGAACAATTTGACAATATAACCATTTAACAATTTGTC
>JAGXLL010000081.1 GCA_018334675.1 Bacteroidales bacterium
CTACACATTTTCCGGCCTTCTGATTTTCATATACCAATTAAATTTGTATTTTTGAACAAAACTCGTGTTTTAGATGATCAAATTTCCCCATTACCAACAACACGATGCCCTGGATTGTGGTCCTGCCTGCCTTCGAATCGTAGCAAAATATTTCGGCAAAAATTTTTCCCTTCAAACCTTACGGGATAAAAGCTATATCAACCGGGAAGGCGTTTCCATGCTGGGGATCAGCGATGCAGCCGAATACATTGGTTTCAGAACCATGGGGGTGCGCATATCATTTGATCAGCTAAAAAAGGAGGCTCCGTTGCCTTGCATTGTTTATTGGAAGCAGCGGCACTTCATGGTGGTCTATAAAATTAAAAAAGATACCGTTTATATTTCCGATCCGGCAACCGGCCTGATTAAGTTATCCAAAAAGGAATTCATAAACGGCTGGGCCTCCACCGAGGAAGAGGGGGTTAAAAAAGGACTTTGCCTGTTGTTGGAACCCACCCCGGATTTCTACAAACAGGAAGATGAAACTTTGAATAAATCCGGCTTCGGCTTTTTATTTTCCTACATCAAGTCGTATAAGAAACTGGTGACACAACTGTTCCTGGGCTTATTCATTGGCAGCGTCCTTCAGCTTGTGTTTCCCTTCCTTACCCAGGCCATAGTTGATATTGGTATTAACAACAACGACCTGGACTTCGTCACCCTGATCATCATCGGTCAGCTGGTGCTGATCCTTGGCCGCACTTCAGTGAATTTCATCCGGGGCTGGATCACCCTCCATCTGAGCACCAGACTGAACATCAATCTTATATCAGACTTCCTGATCAAAATGATGCGCCTGCCCATCGCCTTTTTTAACAGCAAGATGACCGGCGATCTGATTCAACGTATTCAGGATCACCGGAGGATAGAATCGTTTTTGACCACCAGCACACTGAATATTCTTTTTTCTTTCGTCAACCTGCTGATCTTTGGAATTGTTCTGGCTATATACAGTTGGAAAATTTTCTTAATCTTCCTGCTGGGAAGCGGCTTGTATATCCTGTGGGTGATAATCTTTATGAAAAGAAGACGCCAGTTGGATTACAAAAAATTTGTGCAGCTCTCGGACAATCAAAGCAACCTGATCCAGTTGATAACCGGCATGCAGGAGATCAAACTGAACAACTGCGAAAAGCAAAAACGCTGGGAGTGGGAAAGCATTCAAACCCGCCTGTTCAGGATCAAGATCAAGAGCCTCTACCTGGAGCAATATCAGAAGGCCGGGGGCGTTCTGATCAATGAAGTGAAAAACGTGCTGATCACCTTCATCGTTGCCAGGGCAGTGATAGATGGTGGCCTGACCCTGGGTATCATGCTGGCCGTCCAGTTTATTCTGGGACAGTTGAACGCACCGCTACAGCAGATGATTGAATTTTTTCACACCTCGCAGGATGCCAAGATCAGCCTGGAACGGTTGGGTGAGATCCACAACAAGGAAGATGAAGAAACCCAGGATTACACTAAAATCAGGACGTTGCCTGAAGAAAAAAGCCTGAAGACCAACAACTTGTCATTCCAATATGAAGGGCCGCACTCGCCCTATGTATTGAAAGACATTGACCTGAAAGTACCTGAAAACAAAATCACAGCTGTTGTCGGGGTATCAGGAAGCGGGAAGACCACGCTGATCAAGCTGCTGCTTGGTTTTTACGCACCGGTACAGGGAGATATCCGCATAGGCGAGGTGTTCCTTGGTAACTTCAGCAAGAAGGTATGGCGGGACAAATGTGGGGTAGTCATGCAGGACGGCTTCATCTTCTCCGACACCATCGCCAATAACATCGCGGTATCCGATGAATACGTGAACAAGGAAAGGTTGCTGCATTCGGTAAAAACAGCCAATATTCAGGAGGATATTGAATCGCTGCCGCTGGGATACAATACAAAAATCGGCAAGGAAGGGGTCGGGTTGAGCCAGGGACAAAAACAACGAATATTGATTGCCCGCGCTGTATACAAAAACCCGGAATTCATCTTCTTTGATGAAGCCACCAACTCCCTGGATGCCAACAATGAAAAGGTGATCATGGAGAACCTGGAACAATTCTTCAAAGGACGAACCGTAGTGGTGGTAGCCCACCGGCTCAGCACCGTCAAAAATGCCGATCAGATCGTGGTGCTGGATAAGGGTGAGATTGTGGAAAATGGCACCCATACCGAGCTAACCAAAAAGCAGGGAGCCTATTATCATTTGGTAAAGAACCAGCTTGAATTGGGGAACTAAAATGGCTAAGAAAGGCAAATCAAATAAAGAAGCAGACAACATCCAGCTGCGCTCGGATGAAGTTCAGGAGATCCTCTCCCGGCCCCCTGCCTGGATCGTGCGATGGGGAACGACCCTGATCGTTGCCGTCATCGTTTTGCTGTTGCTGGGAAGCTGGTTCTTTAAATATCCGGATGTGGTGCATTCCAGCATCGTAGTGACGACAGAGAACCCGCCGGCTCCCATCGTTGCCAGGGCCAGCGGCAATATTGAACACCTGTTTGTCAGGGATAAGGAAAAAGTGGAAAAAGATCAGGCATTGGCAGTGATTCAAAATACCGCCGATTATAACGACGTACTCAAACTGGAGAGCGCCTTACAGGCCATTCCCTCCAACTCGCCTGAAGCTTTGATAAACTCCGGACTGACCCGTGAAAACTACAAACTCGGAAAAATCCATCCGGTTTATGCCACATTTCTTAAAAAGCTGGAGGATTACGATCATTTTCTGGATCTGAATTATCATCAGCAAAAAATCAAATCGCTGAAGGAAGAGCTGACTAAATACGAAGTCCGCGTTGAGCGGCTGTTGAGACAAAAAACCCTGAACAAGGAGGAATTCAACCTGGTTAAAAAGCAGTTTACAAGGGATTCAGCCCTTTATGAAAAAGAGTTCATCCCGGAGGCAGAATTTGAAAAATCCGAATCCAGGCTCATTAGGAAAAAGTATGAGCTGGAACAGTCCGAAATCAGTCTGTCCAATGCCCGCATTGAGATTTCCAAGATCGAACAGGAGATACTGGATCTTCAGCTGGAATACCGGCAGCGAAGAAATCAGCTGAGAATCGCCCTTACTGAAGCAAGAGATAACCTGCAAAGCTCCATCAAACAATGGAAACATGATTTTTATCTCGCCTCACCCCTCGATGGCACGGTTACCTTCACCAAATACTGGAGCGAAAACCAGTCGGTCAGGAAGGGAGAAAGGGTTATGACGATCATACCCAGAAACCAGGGAGAGATGATCGGAAAACTTACCTTAAACTTCAAAGGTGCCGGTAAAGTAAAGAAAGGTCAGGAGGTCAACATCAAATTCTCCAACTACCCCTACCTGGAATATGGCATGGTGCGCGGGATGGTTCGTTCCATATCTCTGGTACCCGAAGATCAGAATTACATTGTGGAGGTATCCCTGCCCGATTCCCTCACCACATTCTACGGGAAAACCCTCTCCTTTACACAACAAATGCAGGGTTCGGCTGAGATCATCACCGAGGATAAAAGGCTGCTGGAACAGATCCTACGTCCCATGAAGTATGTAATTTCCAGAAACTTCGCCGCTTCTTCTCCACCGGCAACCGAAATCGACACCCTCCGCCCCGAAAACCAGAAAACTGAGACTCCAAAAGGATCAGCAGCTAATACGCAACCTATAAAGCGCAATCTGGAGGAAGCGGAAGTTGCCCCGGCCGAAACTTCAGCATCCCAAATCACTTCAGGGGCAAAAGGCTCACTGGAAGTCCCTGCCCCCCAACACCAATACTTCCTGATAGGTGGTAGTTTCAGAAATAAAGACAATGCAGAGGATTTTCGGAAGGAGTTGATAAAAAAAGGCTATGATGCCAGGGTGTTACATGAACCCGACGGGCTGCATAAAGTGAGCTATCTTACCTGCAAAAACCTCGAAAAAGCTCAGTCAGAGCTTAAAAAGCTGGAGGAAAAGGGCATTGATTCCTGGATCTATCAGCCGCCCGCCAATAAATAACCCCCCGGCAAGGTCAGTACTCCACAAAAATATAACAAGAAATCTGACTTTTAATTTTCCATTTTGAAGGGATTTACTTTTTTCATTTTTATCTTTGGTGACTCGATCAGTAAGGATCCCGCATCGCACCAAAGCCAACTGTTCAAAAGGAATCGTCACAGTTGGCCCGGGGGTGGTTTCCTTCTGTACATATCACATTCAAAAAATAAAATACCAATCCTATGAACAAGCTCAGCCATCTCGAACCAAAACAAGTTTGGGAATATTTTGAACAAATATGTCAGGTTCCCCGACCCTCCAAGAAAGAAGAAGAGATCATACAATTTCTGGTTGACTTTGCCGACCAGAACGGACTGGAATCCAAAAAAGATGCCTCCGGCAACCTGTTGATCAAAAAATCCGCAGTGGCCGGCATGGAGGATCGCAAAACGGTTGTACTCCAAAGCCATGTGGATATGGTTGGAGAGAAGAACAAGGGCACCGACCATGATTTTGACAAAGACCCCATCAAACCTTACATTGATGGTGACTGGGTAAAGGCAGAAGGCACCACCCTGGGAGCGGACGATGGTATCGGTATTGCTGCCCAGATGGCGATTCTCAGCTCTACTGAGATTTCCCATGGCCCGGTCGAGTGTTTGTTCACCGTGGATGAAGAAACAGGCCTGACCGGTGCTTTTGCCCTGGAATCCGGGTTCTTCGATGGCAAGATCCTGCTCAACCTGGATTCTGAAGACTGGGGGGAGCTTTTTATAGGCTGCGCCGGCGGTATTGATACCACCGCCACCTTCGATTTCGACCGCGAAGGGGTGCCGGACGACCACAAGGGCTATATTTTGCAGGTTACAGGCTTGAACGGCGGTCACTCCGGAGATGAGATCGACAAAGGCCTGGGTAATGCCCTGAAGATCGCCAACCGTTTTCTCTGGAACGCCACCGACCATTACGACGTGCGCATCTCCCGTTTTGATGGGGGCAGGGCACGCAATGCCATACCCCGGGAAGCGGAAGCACATATAACCGTAAATGAAGATGACCTGGAAAATCTCAAAACCTATTTTGATCAGTTTGATGCCGACATGCGAAACGAGCATAAGGTTACTGAACCGGGTTTGAAAATCACCTTCGAGGAAACGGATCTGCCCTCCTATGTGATCGATGAAGACACCCAGCACGACCTGGTCAACGCCCTCTATGGCTGCCCGCACGGTGTGCATGCCTGGAGCCAGGAGATCGAAGACCTGGTAGAGACATCAACCAACCTGGCTGCCATCAAGCTTAAAGAAAACGACTCTTTTTTCATCACCACCAGCCAGAGGAGTTCAGTTGACAGCGCCAAAGAGGATATTGCCAGCATGGTGGAGAGTGTCTTTCGTCTGGGTAACGCCAAAGTCGACCACTCAGCCGGCTACCCCGGCTGGCAGCCCAACACCGACTCGGAGATCATGAAGATCACACGTGATTCCTATAAACGCCTGTTTAATACCGATCCCGAGGTCAAGGCCATTCATGCCGGCCTGGAATGTGGACTGTTTCTGCAGAAGTATCCCTGGCTGGATATGATCTCTTTTGGACCTACCATTAAGGGTGCCCATACCCCCGAAGAGGCCATCAGCATCCAAACAACCAAAGAGTTTTGGCAACTGCTGGTGGATGTGATGCGAAACATACCGGCTGATAAGTGATTCATCCGATCATGCTATTCCCCGTAAGCCCCATGGCCATGACCAGGAGGCTTTTTACATTGGGGAGTTAGCAGGCTTTCTGGTGGGATTCATCAATACCCTTGCCGGCAGCGGTAGGGTGATCACCTGGCAGCCCTTCTTTTTTGCGAATAAGACCGGTACCGGTTGCGAACCAAATTAAAGGTGTAAAGGGCCAACCCGCTCCAGATAAACAAAAAGCTGATGAGGTAGGTCTCTGTCAAGGGCTCTCCATACTTGAAGATGCCGATGAGCAACATCAGGCTGGGGGCAAAATACTGCAAGAACCCCACACTGGCAAGAGGGATTTTTGTTGCCCCGTTGGCAAACAGATACAAGGGCAACATGGTCACAAAACCCCCAATGATCAGGTATATATTGGTCTGTGAATCCCCCGCCGCAAAATGTCCCGTTCCCTGCCCTGCCAAAAAAGCAAGGTAGCCTATGGCAATGACCGATAAAAAGAGGGTCTCCGACATGATGCTGTTGATGGGATCCAGGTTAAAAGACTTCTTGGCCAACCCGTAAAAGCCAAATGAAAGGGCCAGGCCAATAGATATCCATGGGAACTTCCCATAATCAATGGCCAGATAAAGCATACCTGTCATGGCAAGGATCACAGCCAGGGTTTTCAGTAGATTCAACTTCTCCCTGAAAAAGATCATCCCCAGAAACACGCTGACCAGCGGGTTGATGAAATACCCCAGGCTGGCATCCACAATGTGACCCGAAATAACGGCGAAAATGAATATCAGCCAGTTCACGGCAATCAAGGCCGAAGTAAGGTAAAGCGTCTTTCGGGTGTGCCTGTCTTTAAGCAACCGGAAAAAATCCTTGCGCCGGGAAAAAATATTGAACAACAACAAAAAAACAAAACCCCACAACACGCGATGGGCCAGGATCTCCCTGGCCGGCACGTGGTCAATCTGTTTCCAGTAAATCGGAAGTACACCCCATATCACATAAGCCGAAAAGGCAGAAAGGTGACCCAGGATATCTTTTTTTCGATCTTCCATTAAAGTTTTTCACTCTTGACGATAAAATAGGGATTTGTCAAGTCCTTTTTATTGTATTGCAGAGGAGTCATGCCATCCTGTTGTGCGACGGGATATCCGGAAGCAAGGGCAATGGCATGACCGGCAGCTGTATCCCACTCCATAGTTGGGGCAAAACGGGGATAGACATCGGCACTGCCTTCTGCCACCATACAGATCTTCAGGGAACTTCCCTTGGAGACAAATTCCGCATCACCGTATTTCGCTTTCAATCCGTCGATATAGCTCTGGGTTTCATCGTTCATATGCGACCGGCTGGCCACCACCACAAGCTTGTCGCGCTCACTCTTGAGGGGCAGAATGTTGCCGGCTTTCATCAGCTCGTCCAGATCCTTGAAATTCATCAATTCTTC
Organism: Bacteroidales bacterium; assembly: GCA_018334675.1. Taxonomy (GTDB): domain Bacteria; phylum Bacteroidota; class Bacteroidia; order Bacteroidales; family UBA12077; genus JAGXLC01. The sequence continues at coordinate 7,119 of JAGXLL010000081.1, forward strand.
GTTGATCCCGTCTACCTTATAGGCCCCAAACTGATGGGCACCAAAATAGAGTTCCTTTACATACGGGGCAAATACCACTCCCAGTATAGGTGTTTCCTGATGTACCAGGGCAATGTTCACGGTAAACTCTCCATTCTTCTTGATGAATTCTTTGGTGCCATCGAGCGGATCCACCAGCCAGAAATATTCCCATTTGCTTCGCTGTTCATAAGGTATATCTTTGCCCTCCTCACTGAGCACAGGATGATCGGTCTGCTCCAGGTATCCCGAAATGATCTCGTGTGCACGACGATCGGCCAGGGTCAGAGGTGTCTCGTCTTGTTTGGTCTCAACTTCAAAATCCTTGTTCTCATAAACCTCATTCACGGCAACTCCTGCCTCAAGGGCAGCCTGCACAGCCGTGGTCAACAATTGCTTCAACATTGTATTATCCATAATCCTTCTTCTTTTATATAAAATATATCAAACTCAATATTACTACTGTAACGATCATGTAGAGCACGGTCAGGGGAAAACCCAACCGGAAAAAATCCTTAAAAGAATAACCGCCGGGGCCATACACCATCAGGTTGGTCTGATAACCTATGGGAGTGAGGAAATTGGCAGCCGCGGCGAAGGATACTACCAGGATGAAAGGCATCGCTGGCAAACTCAAGTTTACAGCCATTTGCAGGGAAATGGGAAAGATCAGTGCCACGGCTGCTTTGTTACCGATATATGCGCCCAGGAATGCAGTGATCAGGTAGATGCCGATCAAAAGACCAATCTTTCCGAAGGGCAGAAAGCCTGTGATGATCACATCGGCCACCAATTCAGCGGCTCCACTTTTTCTCATGGCCACACCCAGGGCCAATGACAGCACAATGATCAGGGCCAGGTCATAGTCGATGGCCTTGGGCAGGTCTTTGGGATTGGCCAGCCCCAAAACAAAGGCGGCAATGATGATTACCACCAGACCCATGAAAAGCGATATCACGTGAAAGGCAGAAAGGATGATGGCCGCAAACAGCCCTCCAAAGATCGCTGCTACCTTGTAGCCTTCCACCTTTTGAAAATCCCGTACCTTGGAGATGAAATAAAAATCCCGGGTGTGCATGGTTCGGTTGAAAAAATCCTCGCCGGTGAAGACCAACAGCACATCACCCGGTTTTAAGACAATCTCCCCGATCTTGCCGGATATCTTCTCACCGTTGCGGTGAACCGCTATTACGGCGGCGTCATATCGTGCCCGGAAACGTACCTCTTTAACCGTTTTATCGATCAGTGAAGAATTCTGCGAAACCACAATCTCCACTACCTCGGTCTTCTTTTTTCGATGCATCATACCTACCGATGGCAGGGTCAACCCGTTTTTGGAGTTGACCATGTCGGCAATGGTGTTGGTATCGCCGGCAAAGAGCAGAATGTCGTCTTCCTCTAAAATGGCATCGGGCGATACAGCCCGGAAGCGGTGGTCGCCGCGGATGATCTCAACTAAAAATAAACCTTTCAGGTTCCGCAAGCCAGCTTCTTCGATAGATTTTCCCACCAGCGGCGATGTCTTGCGTACCTGTGCCTCTACCAGGTATTCGCGGGCGTTTTTGGAGAAGTCGGACATCACATCCGATTTGTGGGGTAGGAGCTTATCGCTGAA
>JAGXLL010000082.1 GCA_018334675.1 Bacteroidales bacterium
TTATTATCCCGTTTCTGGGCGCTCTGGCAGGCCTGGCATCAATGATTCTTCTGTTGTTCTCACACTACTACTTTGCTAAAGCTTATGAAAAACCGGAAATTTTCAAGAAAGCCCTGACAGGGACGATCATTGCCGTTGCCGGCAATATCATCGGAGGAATTTTTATAACCATTGGTCTGGGAACGGCCATATTCACCTCTGCGGAGACCGGAATGGATTTATCTAATTATCAGGAACTGATGGGCCAGATCTTCGGAAGTGGCATATCAATATTTGGCGCTATCATCATGCTGGCAGCCGGTATCGTAGGGATTTTCTTCGTATTCAAATCATTGCAAACGCTGGCCGCGCAGACCAACATCAAATTATTCAGAACAGCAGGCTTGCTTTATTTAATCGGAGTGATCACGACAATTATTTTTGTAGGGGGGATTGTCATGTTTGTAGGATGGATCCTGCATATCATCGCTTATTTTTCAATGCAGCCCGAAAAACAGGCAGCTGCGGTATAAAGCTTCCGCTTTGGTTATGAATATCTATGCCCCCGTTGGTAAAGCCTTCGGGGGCATCAACCTTAGACTTTTACCTGCTGAATGCCACGTGCCACCGCATCGCCGGCTTGCCGGGTAGTTACCCGGGAACCCGGCCGGATGTCGGGGGTCACCTCTCCTTCCCTGATCACCTTAGCCACTGCCTGTTCGATGGCCCGGCTCTCTTCTTTCAGGTCGAATGCCACATCCAGCATCATAGCAGCAGAAAGGATCGTGGCAAAGGGGTTGGCGATGCCTTTTCCCACCGCCTGGGGGAAAGACCCGTGTATGGGTTCAAAGAGTGTTTGTTCCTCCCCCACCGAGGCAGAAGGCAGCATACCCAGCGAACCGGTGATCACCGAGGCCTCATCGGAGATGATGTCCCCGAACATGTTTCCGGTCAGGATCACATCGAACTGCGAAGGATTCTGTATGATCTGCATGGCTGCATTGTCCACAAAAAGATAATCCAGAGCCACATCGGGGTACTCACCGGCCAGCTCCTGCACGGTCTCCCTCCACAGGCGGGATGTCTCGAGCACATTAGCCTTATCCACCAGTGTCACCTTGCGGCGGCGTTTCCGGGCCGCCTGGAAAGCCAGGTGGGCCACGCGTTGTATCTCATGCGTGCTATAGTCGCAAATATCATAAGCGCTGCCCTTCTTGCGGCCCTTATCACCGAAATAGATGCCGCCGGTCAGCTCCCGGTAGATCACCAGGTCGGTACCCTCCAGGCGTTCATTCTTCAGGGGTGAGGAATCCATCAGCTCCGGGTAAGCCTTCACCGGCCGTATGTTGGTGAACAAACCCAGTGATTTGCGCATGGCCAGCAGGCCCTGCTCGGGCCTTACCTTCGCCCCGGGATCATTGTCGTACCTGGGATCACCCAGGGTGCCGAAAAAAACAGAATCGGCGGACTGGCATGTTTCCAGGGTCTGGTGTGGAAAGGGATCACCCACCGCATCAATGGCGGCGGCCCCGACCAAACCCCGGCTATAGCCAAAGCTGTGTCCAAAGACCTCACCCACCGCATCCAATACTTTGATGCCCTCTCCGATCACTTCGGGGCCTATCCCATCCCCTTCCAATAGAGCAATATTATAATGCATAATCTGTATTTTTAATGAGAATGGAACGTCCTGCATAGCTGTAATGCAGAACGCTCCTCCGGTTTAGGGTTGTTTTTTTGAGCCATTAGCCACAATGTCACCCGAAAAACAACCTCATCCCATTTTACCGGAATCGTACGTTTCAATATTTTATTTCCTGCCTTTTCCTGGCATATCCATATTGGCTCATATCAGTTTGCCCACGGCATCAAGCAGAGCTTTCACCGAAGCGGTGATGATATCGGTATCCGAACCGAAACCGTAATAGAGCTTCTTATCCTTCTCCAGCTGCACGTGTACCTTGCCGATGTCATCCGATCCTCCTGTTATGGCCTGTACCAGGAACTCATCCAGGCTGTAGCCGTTGTGAACGATCTGCTTCACCGCCTTAAAGGCTGCGTCAATAGGACCGTTGCCTGTTGCCTCCGCGTGTTGCACTTCCTGCTCAACCTCAACCTGCAGATTCACCACGGCATCTTTATTGTTTCCGCAGGTCACATCCAGGCTCCTGAGCTTCAGATAAGCCTCGTTGCTTTGGTGCTCATCGGCCACGATGGCCAGCAGGTGATCATCGTTCACCTGTTTCTGTTTATCGGCAATCTCCAGGAACTTCTGATAATAGCCCTCCAGCAGATCACCGTTCACCGTCACACCCAGCTTCTTCATCCGGTGCCTGAAAGCTGCCCTTCCACTGCGGGCCGTCAGCACCATCGAATTTTCCGGTACACCAACGGTCTTGGGATCGATGATCTCATAGTTCTCCCGGTGCTTGAGCACCCCGTCCTGATGAATACCCGACGAATGGGCGAAAGCATTGCGCCCCACGATGGCCTTGTTGGCCTGAACCGGCATGCGCATCAACCGGGAAACCAGGCGGCTGGTCTCATAGATCTGTTCGGTCTGTATGCTGGTATCAAAGTGCAGGTCGCTGTGGCTCTCCAGGGTCATCACCACTTCCTCCAGGGATGTATTGCCTGCCCGCTCGCCTACACCGTTCATGGTCACTTCCACCTGGCCGGCCCCGTTGATGATGCCGGACACGGTGTTGGCCGTGGCCATGCCCAGATCGTTGTGGCAGTGAACGGAGATCCGCGCCTTATCCACATTGGGCACATGATCATACAGGTAGTTGATCTTCTCCCCAAAAACAGCCGGCAACGTATAGCCGGTGGTATCGGGGATGTTCACCACACTGGCGCCGGCGTCGATGACCGCCTCCACCACCCGGGCCAAAAAATCATTGTCGGTGCGGCCGGCATCTTCAGCGTAAAACTGCACGTCTTCCACATATTGCCGGGCATACCGCACCGCCTTTACCGCCCGCTCCAGGATCTCTTCCCGGGTGGAATTCAACTTGTATTGGATGTGATAAGGTGAAGTGCCTATACCGGTATGAATGCGCGGATAACGGGCATGCTTCAGGGAGTCGGCTGCCACATCAATGTCTTTCTCCACCGCACGCGTGAGAGCACATATGGTGGGTGTCTTCACCACTTTGCAGATCTCCGAGACGGATTGAAAATCCATCGGACTGGAAACCGGAAAGCCGGCCTCGATCACATTTACTCCCAGTCTTTCCAGAGCCTGGGCCACCTCGATCTTTTCAAGGGTATTGAGTTGAGCACCGGGAACCTGCTCGCCATCGCGAAGGGTGGTATCAAAAACCTGTATGACCTTGTTTCCCATAGCACGGTGTGTTAAATGATTTATAATTCTCGAATCAGGGAACAAAACTATGGGAATGAGGGCGAGCTGAAAATTCAAAATTTGGAGCATCTACGAAAGTCAGGCAAGGATAAGCCGGAATATAAAGCATTATTAAGCAGGGACTTAAGAAAGACAAAGACACCTCTTTTTTACAATGACAGAAGAAAACCCTTAACTCATGCACCCTCAGGGATTCACCAAAAAATCACTTCCGCTAAAAGTAGCAAGAAACAGTGGATTCAGAATGTGATCATAAACCATCCACAAAAAAATCTCCCTGAAAAAGATTTGCATATGCAGGACAACATGCTCATATTTGCAGAAGCATTAGCCACAATGTCCCCAGATAACTTCCCTTATTGGATGGCCGCAACGGTTATCTTCATTCCCATTTGACGCTTTGGATTTCAAAGATCCTGCCGGGGTTGTGTGCCATCAACCCATTAGTCCGGCTCATCTTTGTTAACAGCAAATACATTACGAACAAATAAAAACGACAACTGTGGGAAAAACATTATTCGACAAGATCTGGGACAGCCACGTGGTGGATACAATAGAAGACGGGCCGTCCGTACTTTATATCGACCGGCACCTGATCCATGAAGTAACCAGTCCGCAGGCTTTTGCAGGTCTGGACAAACGCGGCATTCCGGTTTTCAGGCCGGAAAAGACGGTGGCAACGGCCGATCACAACGTGCCTACTGAGGATCAACACCTCTCGATCAAGGAAGAGCTTTCCAGGTTGCAGGTAGAAAAGCTGGCAGCCAACACCGTTAAACATGGCATCACCTATTACGGGCTGGGTTCAGAAGACCAGGGCATCGTGCATGTGATCGGTCCGGAGAAGGGCATCACCCAGCCGGGTCGCACGATGGTGTGCGGCGACAGCCATACCTCCACCCACGGGGCTTTTGGCGCCCTGGCTTTTGGCATCGGCACCAGCGAGGTGGAGATGGTGCTGGCCTCACAATGTATCCTGCAGACCAAGCCCAAACGCATGCGCATCACCGTGGACGGGCAGGTGCGAAAAGGCGTCACGGCCAAAGACATCATCCTCTACATCATATCCCAAATCGGCACTTCCGGCGGCACAGGCCATTTCATCGAATATGCCGGCCCGGCCATCACCGCTCTGGACATGGAAGGCCGCATGACCGTCTGCAACATGAGCATCGAGAGCGGGGCCCGCGGCGGTATGATCGCCCCGGACGAGACGACCTACAACTACCTCCATGGCACCCGGTATGCACCGGAAGGCGATGCCTTCTTCCAAAAAGTGGAACAATGGAAAAAGCTGCACACCGGCAAGGATGCGGTCTTTGACAAGGAATATCAATTCGATGCCCGGGATATCGAGCCGATGGTCACCTACGGAACCAACCCGGGTATGGGCGTGAAGATCACCGGGCAGGTGCCACAGCCGGAGGAGATACCCGGGGCCTCCAGGGGAAGCTATAATAAAGCGCTCCAATACATGGAGCTCAAACCAGGAGCCCCGATGATCGGACAGAAGGTGGATTATGTGTTCCTGGGAAGCTGCACCAACGGACGCATCGAGGACCTGAAGGCCTTCGCCCATTTTGTGAAGGGATACAAGAAATCGGGTCACATCACTGCCTGGATCGTGCCCGGATCCAAAAAGGTGGAACAGCAGGCCCGGCAGGAAGGGCTGGAGGAGATCCTGCGGGAGGCAGGCTTCGAGATGCGCCAGCCCGGCTGCTCGGCCTGCCTGGCCATGAACGAGGATAAGATACCCAGGGGCAAATATGCCATATCCACCACCAACCGCAACTTCGAAGGCAGACAGGGCCCCGGCTCGCGTACCTTCCTGGCCAGCCCGCTCACCGCAGCAGCCACAGCCATCACCGGTCGCATCACCGACCCCGGAACCTTCCATCCTTAAACCATCAAAAACAAACAACATGTCTATACCCCAATTCACTACACTTAACAGCACCGCCATCCCCCTGCCGGTGGAAAACATTGACACCGACCAGATCATACCGGCCCGGTTCCTAAAAGCTACTTCCCGGGAAGGATTCGGCGAGAACCTCTTCCGCGACTGGCGCTACAACGACGAGGGCAGCCCCAACAAGGATTTCGTGCTGAACAACCCCGCTTATGGGGGTCAGATCCTGCTGGCCGGCAAAAACTTCGGCAGTGGCTCCAGCCGCGAGCATGCCGCCTGGGCCATCATCGACCATGGTTTTCGGGTAGTGGTATCCAGCTTCTTCGCCGACATCTTTAAAAACAACGCCCTCAACAACGGGCTGCTGCCGGTACAGGTGCGTGAGGCTTTTCTTCAGAAACTGATGCAGGCCGTTCAGTCCGATGCCCAAACCTCCATTACCGTCAGCCTCGAAGACCAAACCATCCGGTTTGCAGGCGGACAGGAATCCTTTGAGATCAATGCCTACAAAAAACACTGCCTGCTGAACGGGCTGGACGACATCGATTACCTGCTCAAGCAGAAAGACCGGATCGAAGCCTTTGAGCAGAAGCAGCTGAAAACCTGAAAAAGTCAAAATGGAAGCATCCTGCCAGGTTCTTTTTACCAGATAGGATATTCCTCAAGATAAAACAAATAAATCTCAGCCCCATGCACATAGAAATCATGGATACCACCCTGCGCGATGGTGAGCAGACCTCAGGGGTATCCTACAACAAAACAGAGAAGCTGAACATCGCCCGGGTACTGCTGGAAGAGGTGAAGGCCGAGCGGGTGGAGATCGCTTCAGCACGTGTCTCACAAGGCGAGATGGAAGGCGCAAAGGCCATCACCCGGTGGGCCCGCCAGGCCAACAGGCTGGAGCAGGTCGAGATACTGGGGTTCATTGATGGGACCGCCTCCCTGGAATGGATCCGTCAGGCCGGGGGACAGGTGATCAACCTGCTGTGCAAAGGCTCAGAGGCCCATGTGCGCGGGCAGCTGCGCCAGTCGCCCGGTGAGCACATCGAGAAGATCCGGGTGCTGGTTGCCGAGGCCCAATCCATGGGCATCAGCGTCAACGTCTACCTGGAGGACTGGTCCAACGGCATGCGCCGCTCACCCGATTATGTCGACTATTTCATCCGCTCACTCAAGGAGGAACCCATTCTGCGTTTTATGTTGCCCGACACCCTGGGCATCCTCAACCCGGAGGAAGTAAGGCGATACATCAGCCGGCTCCGTGATACCTACCCCGATCTGCACTTCGATTTTCACCCCCACAACGACTACGGACTGGCCGAGGCCAACGTGCTGGCTGCTGCCACAGCCGGGGCCAGGGGCATCCACACCACCGTCAACGGGCTGGGCGAACGGGCCGGCAATGTGCCCCTGGCCAGCGTGGCAGGCATCCTGAATGATCACCAAGACACCGTTCAGCTGGGCATCGAGGAAAGCAGCCTGGCTAAGATCAGCACGCTGGTGGAGTCGTTCTCGGGCATCCGCATCCCCTCGAACATGCCCGTGGTGGGCGAAAACGTGTTTACCCAGACCAGCGGCATCCATGCCGACGGCGACCAGAAGAACAACCTCTACTACAACGACCTGATGCCGGAACGCTTCGGCCGCAAACGCCAGTATGCCCTGGGTAAGATGTCGGGCAAAGCCAGCATTCAGAAAAACCTCGAGGAGCTGGGCATTGAACTGGACGGGGAAACCATGAAAAAGCTCACCCAGAAAGTGATCGCCCTGGGCGACCGCAAGGACTTCATCACCAGGGAAGATCTGCCATACATCATCGCCGACCTGCTGCAGAGCAATCAGATCGACGATAAGATCAAGGTGAAGAACTACAGCCTGTCGGTGGCCGAGGGCCTGCGTTCGGTGGCCACCCTGCGGCTGGGCATCAACGGCAATGAATATGAAGCCACCGCTTCAGGCGACGGCCAGTATGATGCCTTCATGAAAGCCCTTTATAAGATCTACGACGACCTGGGCAAAAGATACCCGGCCCTGCAGGACTACCTGGTCACCATACCCCCCGGCGGCCGCACCGATGCCCTGGTCGAGGCGGTCATCACCTGGTGCAACGAAGGTCATTCCTTCCGCACCCGGGGCCTCGACCCCGACCAGACGGTGGCCGCCATCAAGGCCACCGTGAAGATGCTCAACCTCCAGGAAAACGGCGGCATACCGGGTCAGAAAGAAGGATTGAACCGGCACCGCTATCGGGCCGGGCAGATGTCACCCCCTACCACAACAGGAAGGCCGGCAGCCGGGTGAAAATAAGCCGCCGAATGATCAGTCCGGCTTCTCTGCCTTCAGAAGCCGCAGATGGTTCCTGATAAAAAATGACTCTTCAAAGTTGTTGAAACCATAGCTGAAGAGGATCTCCTTCCAGTCCTTCTCAAGGTAATCCCAGGCATACTTGCATTTCCCCTCCAGGACCTTAAAGGGGATCCTGAACCACAGCGGAGTCGAACGCACATCGAACTCGGCATAATCCAGGATATTCAAGGTGCCGCCCTGGCGCAGATGCCTCAGGGCATTGTGCAGGATGATGTGCCGCACTTCCTGGGGAAATCCATGAAAAACAAAACTCATGAATACCTTGTCAAATTGTTCATTCAGGTCGAAGGGCTGATCGATGCGCTGTTTCCTGAATTGTACATGCGGATAATCTTTGCAATTGTCCTCAAAATGCTCCTGCATGATCTCCGAGATATCCATTCCCAGTATGCTGCCGTTAAGCGAGAGATATTTGGCCATCAGGCAGGCATTGCGGCCCGTTCCGCACCCCATATCGAGGATGTCATCGTCGGGCCGGATGTTCATGGCATGGATGGCTCTGCGGATTAATGATTTATAAAAGCCGAAAGTGCCTACATTCAGCAGGGTGTCGTAATGCTTCAGGGTGAAGGGGGTAAGCTCCACCTTCGATTCGGGATATAATCTGTTGAAGTCTGTCATGTCCGCCTTATTTTGTTTTTTTCAAACGAATGAGCCTCTGTCGCCTGATTTTTCAGTGAGCATGTTATTTCATGATACATCAAATGTAATGAGAATATTCCCGGAGGTCGTTATGATTTGAATAAAATTTTTGAAAAGGATTTGGATTCTGTCAGCTACCCTTTGACGGCCGCGCCCGCAACCGCCGTGTTGAGCTGGTTAAGATCATCCGGCAATAAGCATTCAATCCCTTACAACCGTTCATGTAAATGAGGCTTGTTCCCTCCTGCCAGGCGACGGATAAATCTCTCCTGGTTCCTTGACTTGTACACATTATTTCCCTACTTTTATAGAAATTTGATGTTTATGCCACTTCTCTCCCACCTTCTCCCGCAAAACCTCCCTTCCCTCTTATATTTCCTGGGCTCATATGAAATGAATGTCAATCCTTTCATTTATAAAGGCTATGCATATAAACCCCAT
>JAGXLL010000083.1 GCA_018334675.1 Bacteroidales bacterium
TTGGCCCTGGCTGCTGCCAGCTTCACCATGGCCAGGGCCCGGATCAGATTGGGATAGAAGTTCAAGGTGACCCCACTGATGCTGAAATTCTCAGCTGCCCGAAGGGTCTGGATGCCGTAAAGGTACTCATTGGGCACATTACGCTCTCCCAGCAAATCATGCTCCCTGCGGGTCTGTCCCGATTCATACTGGGCGGCTACATTGAGCATCCGGTTGTTGGCGTGGCGCATACGCCGGGATATGACACGGGCGATGTTGGAAAAGATTTTGAAGGCCGCCCGCGGATTATCATCAAAGTAATTCTTTCGGATGCTGAAAACCATTGTTTGAGACAAAGCACGGGCGGATGTGGAGTGCGGTGTGTCCTCTGCCCACGATCCTTCTCCCAGAAAATCACCCACATTGAAATGAGAAAGCCGGGTCTCCGCACCAAAATGGCGCGTCTTAAAAAGCTCCACCTCTCCGGTGTAAATGATGAAGATGTCCTTTCGCGGGCCATTCTCTTCAAACAACAATTCTCCCTTTTCATAGGTCTGCTCATCCAAATAATCGGCCAGCACATCCAATTCCTGATCATCCAGACCCTTGAGCAACTCAATGTTATGAATGAATTCGATGATCTTTTGTTTTTGCATGACACCGTTTTTAAGCAAATATAAACATATCACCCCAGACAAAAAAAAGGGAAGCGACCTCTATGAGGCCACCTCCCTTTATCGACCCAAACTATTAAAACAGAAAACTCAGAATCCAGCTATAATGTCTTTCGATGATAACCCTTCCATAATAAGATTTTCCTTGAAGAAGTTGACTATCTGCTTGGAAGGAAGCGCGTAACCGACACCCATACTGGCCGTTCGGTAAATCTCTTTGGTAATGTACTTGATCTGGTTCTGATTGGCAATCAATACCTGAACCGGATCAATGTCATCCATGTTGTAACATCCCTGATAGCGTTTAAGTAACTGGAGGTTGTTATTCATAATATCCTTGAGTTTCTTATAGGATTGAGAGATCTCCGTGAGCTTATGCCCGATGATTCCTATCACCTCACCCGTTTCGCCCCGGACCACAGGGCTGCCGGCATTACCGTGCTTGATGCTGCTGTCGATCTGCAGGTAACGAACCCCGAAGGAATTGTAATAGGAAGATAAAATGCCCTGTTTAATCGACAGATTTTGCTGGTTTAATTTGTAACCCAATGTGGCCACCGGCTCTCCGATCTCCGTATGACAGTCCTCGCAAAGCTGCAGGCTGGGAATGTTTTTAAATTTAGGATCATCCAACTTGACCAAAACAATATTCTGAATCTTATCATTGAGGCCTACCACCATGCTCTCTTCAAATTTCGCTTTCGAGAATTTTTTACTGACCGTGGCAGTCATACCATCTTCCCCGACAAATCTGATCTCGACATGATCATAATGAGAAATCTTGCGCACATAATCATCGGTTACCAGATAATTCCTCACCTTAAAACCTGTCAGACTAATGGTGTTGATCTTATCGTGGGTGTAAAAACTGATTTGCGCTACGGATTGGTGCACTTGACGCCAGATCTGTCTATACATAGGATGTTAGGTTTGAGGATAAAAGTAATATGAAAACACCATTCAACAAAGTTCATTTTTTAATCGTATCCCAATTTCAAATAACCGTATTGAAATATGTAATCAACGTAGTACGCCCCCATCTGTGTACGTATACGAACAAACTTGTTTCATTTTCGTTCACTCATTCCATAAGGGAAAGCCTGCCCGACCCTCTGCAAAAAACTAGAAATAAACACCCTACTACAAATGGCATAATTTATGTATGCAAAATAGAAACCAAACGCCGACACCTATGAAATTGACACGGTATCCTTTGCTCTTTACACTAGCCCTGATAATGAGTATTCCAACAGGCACCATCGCACAGCACGCCTGGACGCTTGAGGAATGCATCGATTATGCCCTGGATCACAACATCAACATCAAACGACAAAAAGTAGGAGCTGAACAGGCTACCAACACCCACCAACAGGCACGAAAAAACTTGCTGCCATCAGCTTCTGCAAATATTTCCCACAGTTATAACTTTGGTAAAACGCTGAACCGCGATGAATATGTATATGTAAACCAGCAATTTCAATATACAGATGCCAGTGCCAGCACTTCAGTCACTTTATTCAATGGCTTCCAAAAAATCAATACCATCAAACAGCGCAAATACCAGATGCTTGCCCAATTGGAACGCATAGAAGAAGCACGCTACGATGTTACCATGAACATTGTCACCTATTATCTGACGGTGCTCTCGGCCATAGAACAGAGGAAGATCCGGGAAGAACAGCTGGCAGTCACCACAGATCAGATCGAGCAGGTGAAGGAGCAAATCAGGGTAGGGAAAAAAGCCAAGGGGGAACTTTTGGAGATCAAGGCCCAGGCCGCTTCGGAAAGAGCTGATCTAACCAACGCCAAAAATGAATTGTCCATGGCCTACGTGGATTTGGCTCAGGTGATGAACCTTGACTCCATAGAGCGTTTTAGAATTGAGGTCCCCAAGAAACTGGAATTGATGGGGGGAGAACAAATCAAGCCTACAGATACGGTTTACTCACAGGCACTGGGTGACTTCCCAATGATTCAACGGGCACGCTATCAGCTGGAAGGAGCCAAAAAAAACCTGACTGTCACTAAAGGAACCTATCTGCCCGAGTTATCTTTTGGTGCGGGAATTGGTTCGTATTACAGTGAGCTTTCTAAACCTTCCTTTATGAAGCAGTTGAGAGACATCAATGCCCGGATGGGATTGCAGCTTTCACTGAGCATACCCCTATTCAATCAATTCAATAAGCAGAACGATGTGGCCAATGCCCGGCTTAATGTGCAAGATAACAAACTGATGCTGCAGGAACAAAAACAAAACCTGTATAAAAACATTCAGCGCGCACACAATGAAGCCAAAGCGGCTTATGAGAACTATCAGGCCAACCTGGAGGCACTCGAATCATACCAGGAAGCCTTTGAATATGCTGAAGAGAGATATGAAGTGGGTATGGTGGACGCCGTGGAATACCGCATCGCGAAAAACGACCTTAGCCGCGCCCGTTCCAATGTTTCACGTTCCAAATACAATTTCATCTTCCGCCTGAAGCTTCTGGAATTTTACATGGGCCAGACCATGAGCCTATAACGTGTTTTTCATAGAACAAGGGAAATTTTAGGTTTAGGGTTAAAATTTTAGAATATTCCCTTGTTCTTTGCTCTGATATCGAAGAGTCAAGATACTTTTTGCGTGTGTTGCTTTTCCAGTCCAACGGATCTCCGTCCCAAGCGGGGATCCGTTCTTTTCCGGCCATGGGCGGGAGAAGGAGGTATTTTTCCCGGGCATACATGGCGCAACAAACAGGCGCCGGTCGCGAGTACCGGCGCCTGTTGTATTTCTGATATCAAAAGCATGTTACCGTTAGAACAATCCTGAGATGTTGCCGTCCTTGTCCACATCAATCTTCTCGGCCGCAGGTGTGAATGGCAGACCAGGCATACGAAGGATCTTACCGGTGATGGGTACCAAAAAGCCTGCCCCTGAGGATATTTCGATCTCACGAACGGTAACCACAAAATCCTTAGGCCGTCCCAACAGCTTGGGATTGTCGGAGAGGGAATTTTGGGTTTTGGCCACACATACGGGCAGCCCGGAAAGACCCAGCTTCTCGATTTTATTCATATCGCTGCGGGCCGCCGCTGTATAATCGATGGCCGCTGCTCCATAGATCTTCTTAGCAATGGTTTCGATCTTTTTCGTAACATCCCATTTCCATTCATACATGGGTTTATAGGCATTCTGGCAGTTATCGGCTGTAAACTTGACTTTTTTGGCCAATTCAATGGCACCCTCGCCCCCTTGTCCCCATACATCAGTCACTACAGCCTCCACGCCTTTCTCTTCGCAGCGCTGTTTTATGAAGTTCAGCTCTTCCTCTGTGTCGGTGGCGAACTTGTTGATGGCCACCACAGCGCATATTTCAAAGGTTTGTATGTTCTCGATGTGTTTCTCCAGATTTTCGATACCTTTTTGCAAGGCTTCCATGTTGGGTTCGTTGATATGGTCGAGCGAGGAACCCCCATGGTATTTCAGTGCCCGGGCAGTAGCTACCAACACGACAGCCTTGGGAGAAAGACCGGAATAGCCACATTTGATATCAAAGAACTTCTCTGCGCCCAGGTCGAATCCAAAACCGGCCTCTGTAACCACATAGTCGGACATGGACATACCCATTCGGGTGGCAATTACGGAGTTGGTACCCTGGGCAATATTGGCAAAAGGTCCGCCATGGATAATAGCCGGGCTGCCTTCCAGGGTTTGCACCAGATTGGGCTTGATGGCGTCCTTCATCAGAGCAGCCATAGCCCCGTGCGCGTTGAGATCTTTGGCAAAGACGGGCTCTTTGTCATAGGTGTAACCAATGAATATGTTGCCCAGCTTGTCCTTGAGGTCTCCAAAGTTTTCAGCCAGGCACAAGATGGCCATCAGCTCGGAAGCCGCGGTAATATCAAATCCTGTTTCTCTGGGCACACCATATGTCCGGCCACCCAGTCCAACAATAGCCTTTCGCAAAGCCCGGTCGTTCATGTCCATCACCCTTTTCCATAAAATGGTTCTGGGATCGATGTTTTTGTTGCGGTGCTGAACGGAGTTATCGATCAGGGCTGCCAACAGGTTATGGGCTTTCTCAATGGCCCCGAAATCACCCGTGAAGTGCAGATTGATGTCTTCCATGGGGAGCACCTGAGAATAACCGCCTCCGGTAGCACCTCCCTTGATGCCAAAAACCGGCCCCAGTGAAGGCTCACGGAGCACCACCGAAGAGTTGACCCCAATCTTGTTCAACCCCTGTGACAAACCGATTGACATGGTAGTCTTACCTTCCCCTGCAGGAGTGGGTGATATGGCAGAAACAAGTATCAGACTACTCTGATCAACCTTCTTCTGATCAATGTATCTCAGGGGAATTTTGGCTTTGTACTTACCATATAATTCCAGATCGTCTTCACGAATACCCATTTTGGAGCCTATTTCCTGAATAGGTTTGAGTTTCGCTTTGCGGGCAATGTCGATGTCTTTCATAAGTATATGATTTGGCGTTTATTTATTATGTTAGAAAACATAAAACAAATGTAACGAATTTGCCAGAAAGTTGCAGCATATGTCAGCAACATCCTAAGCACAAAATTTGTTCAACGCGCCAGCCGGGCCAATTTTTTAAGCCTCAGAAGGGGCTTATTGTAAGGCTGCTGCCAGGATGATTTCTCTCCGTAAGTAAGGGAAATTATTCGTGGCGCAGGGATTCAATAGGATCTTTGTCGGCAGCTCTTTTGGCTGGTGAATAGCCAAAGACCACGCCTACGGTGGCACTTACCAAAAAGGCGACCAATATGGACCCAATGGTCACCCGGGCTTGTATATCAGTGAGTTGCTCTATCAAACCCGACATTCCAAGGCCCAGTCCGACACCTAAAAGACCTCCGATCAGGCTAATCAGCACCGCCTCAGTCAAAAACTGGACCATGATATCCTTTTTCTTAGCACCAATAGCCATGCGGATGCCAATCTCCCGGATCCTTTCCATAACCGTGGCAAACATGATGTTCATAATGCCGATGCCACCCACCAACAGGGAGATCCCAGCAATAGCTCCCAGTACAAAGTTGAAGATCTCCTTGGTCTCCTGTTTCTGGCGCAGCAACATCTCCGGAACAATAACCCGGAAATCCTTCATGCCATTGTGTCGGCGGGTCAGGATCCGTTCGGCCAGCCCGGCGGTAGTGGCCAACTGCCCGGGATCTCTAACTTTCATGATGATGCGGTCCAACTGATGGTAATTATCCTGATCCGGCCCGCTGGAACGAAGGCGGAAATAACCGCCCGCCATCCGACCGGAACGTACCTTTGGAGGCTTGTTATGCAAAAGCTTGCGGTTCTTAATGCGGAGGATCAGGGTTTTATCGGGTATATAGATAGACGCGTTCACATCATTGAATCCATATTCACTGATCGTTTCTGAAGTAACAGGCTCCTTTTCGAGCACACCTACCACCTTCAACCATACCCCGCCAAACTTCAGGTATTGCCCAATGGGGTTCTCCTGGCTGAACAGGCGGGAACTGATCTTTGAACCAATGATGCACACCCGCTTGCCCTCTGTTTGCTGTAGGTTGGAAAAATGTCTGCCCCGGGTCAGCTCAAAATGATAAATGTCGAAATAATCATTGGATATACCAATACAGTTTCCTCTAATGCTTCTGCCACGGTGGATGATGTTTGAATGGAGGATCACTTCCGGAGAAGTATGCTCCAGGTTGGGAATGATGGTCCGCAGGGAACGCAGGTCCTGCATATCAAGACCCGGTGAGAAGCGTTTGTTGTCTTTCCTTTCCCGGCTCTGCTGCGAATCGGAAGATTCATCCCCTTCCTCCGCAGAGGGCTCAGGCACATAAGATTCCACAATGATGTTGCTGGCACCAATGAGTTCCATCTGATCCAATATCTCCTGCTTCGCTCCCCGGCCGATGGCCAGCATGCTGATCACTGCTGCCACTCCAAACAGGATACCCAGGGCGGTGAGGGCACTTTTAAGTTTATTGGCCTGAAGGGCTTCCAGGGCTATCTCGATATCGTGCAGGTATCTCTTCACACAGGTGATTCTTTAACGGGAATTATTTCCATCTCCTGGGCATCCTCCGGAACAGAAAGATATACTTGCTGATTCTCGCGCAGGCCCTTGCGGATGATCACGTGGTTCTCATTGGAAGCTCCCACGATCACCTGTTTCTTACCCGGATTGGTGGTATATACATAATGGATGCTGTCTTTACTATGAACAGCTTCCAGAGGAAGGTACATCACATCCCTGTAAGAACCGGTGATGATCTCATTGCTGGTTGTCATAGAAGGACGCAAAATCGAGTCGGTTTCATTCAGGGTGATGAGCACTTCAAAAACCTTGGCACCGGTACTCCTGAGCTCCTGCCCGATGTTGGCCACATCCGTAACCTTTCCCGGATATTGTTCGCCAGGAAAGGCATCCACACCAATCTTCACCGGCTGTCCGGTCTCTACTTTACTAATATCTATCTCGTTGACGTAAGTTTTAGAGATCAGGGAGGTCAGATCCGGCAGGGTGGCTACGGTGAGATCCCACGGGCTGATGGTGGATCCTGTTGTGCGCTTTTGCCCGTTCCAGTCTTTTTTATAGATGACCATTCCATCGCGGGGGGCCCGAATGGTAAATTCCTTCAGCACTTCTTCCATCTTGCGCTTTCGACGCTGCTGCTTGGCCAGGTTAATGGATACTTCGTTCATCTCTGCCTTGGCCTGCTCTATCTCCAGCTGATAATTATCCCTGGCCTGCCGCAACTCACGCCTGGCCCGTTCAAGCTCAATCCCGGCCTGGCGTTGAGTGGCCGGTGGCTCATATTGCGACTGTTTGACCTTGATCTTGTGCTCTTCTAAGCTATATTCCAGATCGATCAGCTGATTTCTGAGTTTCTTGAGTTGCATGGCCGTGTCAAGCTTGGTTTTGATATAATCCGACTTGCGCTTAGCCAGATCATCTTCAATATCTTTTAACTCGCTCAAAGCCTCTGTTTTATCAAGCCGTGCAACATAATCACCGGAATCGACGACGGTTCCTTCCTCTACCATATCCAGTATCTTGACTTCCCGGATACGGAGTGTTCTGTTTTGCATGGCTTCCGGTCCCCGGATCTCTACAGAGCGCTTGGCCTGTAGTTCTCCGGTTGTATGAACCGGCACCCGAAAATCACCCTTCCTAACATGGGTGATCAATGGCTCCCGTGATCCCTGAGAGTTGCCCTCTACCAGAAAGATCAGTGCGAGCACCCCACCTACCCCCAGGGCAATGCCTATTCCAACTTTTCGCTTCATGATATAATGGATTAAGTAATCTGATCTGCTGCCCGGATGATGCTTTGGGCAAGTGCTTTGGCGGAAGGCTCATCCTCTGCCTCCGAATAAACACGGATGATGGGTTCAGTATTTGACTTTCGCAGATGGACCCATCCTTGATCAAAGTGGATCTTCACACCATCGATGCTGATGATGGGATAATCCTGAAATTCCTGCTTCAGCCGCTCAAGTATATTATCAACGTTGACATCAGGGGTTAAGTGTATCTTATTCTTACTGATGTGATAAGTGGGGTACCGACTCCTGAGGGCGGAACAGCTTTTTCCCGACCGGGCCAAATGAGAGAGAAA
This sequence comes from Bacteroidales bacterium, assembly GCA_018334675.1. GTDB lineage: Bacteria > Bacteroidota > Bacteroidia > Bacteroidales > UBA12077 > JAGXLC01. The sequence goes on from JAGXLL010000083.1 coordinate 8,265, forward strand.
TAAAGCCACCCCGACCAGGGCGTCCCTTCCGTAATGCAAAGCAGGCAGTATAACGCCTCCGTTGCCTTCTCCTCCTATAACAGCTTGCTTTTCCTTCATCTTTTCCACTACATTGACCTCACCCACAGCGGAGGGATAATAGGCTCCCCCCAGCTGTTCGGTCAGCTCTTTAAGTGCCTTGGTCGATGAGAGGTTGGAAACTGTATTGCCTGGCTTTTGCTGCAATACATAATCGGCTACCGCCACCAGGGTATATTCCTCGCCAAACAAGCTGCCATCTTCATTAACGATGGCCAGGCGATCCACATCGGGATCCACCACAAAACCCAGATCAGCCTTATGCTGAATGATGGCCTCGCGGATGCCGGTAAGATGATCCGGCAAAGGTTCCGGATTA
>JAGXLL010000084.1:0-2862 GCA_018334675.1 Bacteroidales bacterium
TGACCATACACCCCCGAACCGGACTGTTTTCGGCCAGATCGGCCTTGTTGACGATGTCATTGTACCATTGTGAATAATTCTCTTGTCTGCTCGTGATTTCTCTTGCCATTTTGGAATGATATTTGCATTAATTTGAGTGAAAAACGAATCAAAATAGGGGTACAAATTAAAGAAATTAAATCCTAATTATAAAATAAGCGCCGTCACGAATTTGCAATAATATAGAGAATCCAATATACGTTTTAAATATACAAAAGGAGGTTGTTAACATGAAACTCAGATCCATATTACTCATCACCGTAGCCGCACTGTTTGCCGCATCATGCTCCACATCGCTGCAACAAAGAAGGGTGGCTGACGAGTTGTACCAGAATCCCGATCAGCAGGTACAGCAGGAGAATTACATGAGCTATTACGACGAGGCCGAGAACATACTAAAGGAAGATTCCGCTCAGAGTGTCGACTCGGTTATTTATGAGGAAAAATCATCTTACAGCAACCCTTATGAGGAGATACTGGTGGATGATTACGACCTGGCCCGCCAGAAAAGATCAGAAGCCATGAAGAGCCTCTCTTATGGCATGTCGGACTGGTATGGCTTCTACTACTCAGATGCTTACCATTACGCTTCTGCATATGACCCGTCCTTTTACAATGTAATCGTCATGGGCGATCAGGTGTGGGTAGAGCCCAAATGGATGACCAGCCAATTCGGTATGAGTTACAACTATGGGAGTTTTTATAACTATCCCTACAATCGGTTTAGTTCTTTCTCACCCTACAGCAGTGCATTGTCTATGACGGGTATTTACGGATTTAACACCTTTGGCTATGGCGGTTTTAACCGCTACAATTTCGGCTACAGTTCATTTGGTTACAATCCCTATGGATTTAGTTCTTATGGCTATGGTTCCTACTATGGACTCTCATCATATATGGGTGGTTATTACAACAATTACTATAACAACCCCTATGATTATCAGCGGTTGCTTCAAGAAGAGTTTGAGCTGAACGATGAAGGTCGTATAGCTAAATATGAGCGTCATTCCGACCGGGTAAAGAAACACACGGACAATGAGAACACCAACAAGGCTGCCGCCTTTATCCGCACATCAGATAATCGCAAAAACAGCCGAGACAGCCGAGACAGCCGAGACAGCCGCACCCTGCGCGATGGCAACAGCGAGAGATCCCGTACCGGCACATCCCAATATGTGCGCTCCAGGAAGAACAGTACCTCTCTGAACAAGCCACGTTACAACCGGCCCAACCGCGAAGCCAACTATGAGCGCGTCAGAAATGAACGCTCCTCGAGTTATAGCAGCAACAGCTCCGGCCGGAAGAGAAACTCGGTCTACCGCACCAGGGGCAGTAGTTCTAACAGATCGTCCGGTTCTTCTTCGAGCGGATCCGTAAGAAAAAGCGGTTCTTCCAGTTCTTCCGGTTCTTCCAGTTCTTCCGGTTCATCGGGCAGAAAACGCAAATAAAACATCGGATAAACACCGATATGCCCCATAGCCATATGGGGCATTTTTTAATAATTCTTTGAATATTCTAATAAAAAAAAGTTATGAAAAAGATTTTCATCGCGATATTAGTCATTCTATTCCCCTTTAGTTTTGCTCTTTCTCAGCAGGTTGAAGTGGAATCGGCCATTCGCAATTCCCAGAACATCTATCAGGGCTCAGCCCGTTTCATGGGAATGGGCGGTGCTTTTACAGCCCTGGGTGGTGACATCTCCTCTATCAGTGTCAACCCTGCTGGCGTAGGGGTCTATACCGGCATGCAATTCGTACTGACCCCCTCTTTCCAGACTCAGGACATGTCGAGCACCACCACCTACGGAGGATCCACCTTTGAGGAAGACGCCCTGAACTACAAGGTCAACCTGAACAATCTGGGACTGATGTCCAGCTACAACCTCAAAGGCAGTGTCGGCTGGAAAAACATCAACATCGGGCTGGGTTACAATACCCTGCACAATTTTGATCGCAAGGTTGAAGCCAGCCATTTTAACCCGGACCGGTCCAAACTTCATGAATGGGTTAATAATGCCAACCGCATAGACCCGTATCCTCCTGAACCTGAAACGGAATTGCCGGCTGCTTATGAATACTTGGCCTGGCAAACTTACCTGATCAACTATCAGGATACGCTCGATACCCAAGAATACTGGAGTTATGTCACCGACGAGATGAATTATTCGGATACAGCCGGAACGGGTATGCTTGGTGTCAATCAGCGCAAAACCATCAACAATGGTGGCAACCTTGGGGAATATTTTATTGCTGCAGGAGCCAATTACAACAACAAACTCTATGTGGGTCTGAGCATTGGTATCCAGAGGTATAAGTTCACCTATAAGAGCACCTATTCCGAATCGGAAGACAATAACCAAATCCCCGATTTCAGCAGCATGAGTTTTATACAACATGAGGACCATTCCGGCACCGGCTACAACTTCAAGGTCGGGGCCATTTACAGGCCGGTTGATTTTGTGCGCATCGGTGCTGCTTTTCATTCTCCAACCTATTTCAGTAACCTGGAATACGGATGGTACAATCAGATGACGGGAAACTATGACAACGGAGACAACCTGACCAGCCAAAGCGAGGAAAGCACCTTTTCCTATAAACTCACTACTCCTTCCAAACTGGTGGGGGGAGTGGCCTTTAAAATAGCAAATATTGGCATGATCAGCGCCGATTATGAAAGACTGGATTATGGAAATACCCAATTAATTGAAAACCAGCAGGATGTGCCTTTCGACTACGAAAACGACAGCATCCAAAGCACCTATGGAGTAGCCAACAACCTGAGGCTGGGCGGTGAACTGAAGCTCAACAGCTTCTATGTGCGGCT
>JAGXLL010000084.1:3727-8596 GCA_018334675.1 Bacteroidales bacterium
GTTTGCCTTCGGTCAGATCCAATCAACCTTTTACCAGCCATACTCAACGATACAGAAAAAATCCTCAAATCCCGAACAATCAAGGTACCACACAGGTACGTAAGTACACCAGGCAGGAACCCCAAAGGAAATATACCCCGCCCAAAAGATACATCCGGGCTACTAAAACCTTACGCCCCGTTAACCCATACGAGGCCAGGAGAAGCTATACCCCAAAAAATAATTTTTTCCAGAGGAAGCCTACCCTACGGTCCTTCCCCCAAAACATCCGGAAAAGCACCCCGGTGTACCGCCCACCGGCAAAAGCCGGTAGGAGCACACCCGTGCGTTCATCCTCTTCTTCGGGAAGAAAAAGAAGATAAAAGAACCGATAGATTGGCACCCTAAAATCATCAAAAAGCCTGTTGCAGAAAGTTTTTTCGCCACAGGCTTTTCCATTCCAGACAGCTCCACAAACTGGCAAACGCAATCAATACAGGTATTTTTCCTTTACCTGAATGGTTGCCTTTCCACCCAGGTTTTGGGACGGTCCTTTTTTTCGAATCGATTTATATTTTATATTTGTCCATTTTATAATTATTGCGTGCATTTTTATTATTCAGAATTTTTAAATAATTTAGTTGTTCGATCTGCTTAGGATTAGGGATCAATTAATGGCTTAATGAAAGCCGGGAAGTAAACAGGGATTTTTATGGATATTCAGGACAATCAGCAATTCAACTCCGAGCAGGAGCAACCTCAAAGAGATCAGGTTGATTCTGTAACCCAAAACCAGCATGATGCCTCTCCAGATGCCAATGGCAGTGAAGGCTCCTCTCATACCGAAGGAAACCGGGAGCAAGAGGGCGCTCAAAATCCCAGCCTGGAAGAGCAAAAGAAACAGGAATCTCAGGAGGAACAGGACCAGCAGGACCACCAACCGGAGGAGCTCGTCGAACAGCCTTCACAGCAAGAGGAATCCAGTCAACCCGAGGAAGAGCGCTCTGAAACCGGAGGGGAATCGCAAGCCCCTAAAAACCTTGAATCCCAAGAAGATTCATCCATCCCCGGCATTGATTATACCACCTTCAGCCGTGAAGATCTCATTGAACGCCTTAAAAATCTTCTACAGTCCAACAATATCAATGATATTAAGAAAGAGGTCGACATCATCAAAGCCACCTTCTATAAGAAGCAAAGGGCGCTGAATGAAGAGAAGAAAAAGGAATTTATCAACAAGGGCGGCCAACCCGAAGATTTCTCGCCGGGTAAAGATCCCCTGGAACAGGAGCTCAAGGACCTGCTCAAGAATTTCAAGGAAAAGAAAGCCGAAGAGAACAGCGACATTGAGGAGGAAAAGAAAAAGAACCTGCGGAAGAAATACGAAGTCATCGAGGAATTGAAAAACCTGGTCAACAAGAAGGAATCCCTCGGTCAGACCTTCCGTGAATTCAGAGAGCTACAGAAACGCTGGAAAGAGATCGGACCCGTACCTCAAAACAAACTCAAAGATCTCTGGGGTACCTATCACCATCATGTAGAACGCTTCTACGACTATGTCAAGATCAACAAGGAGCTGCGTGATCTTGACCTGAAAAAGAACCTGGAGGCCAAACTGGATCTTTGTGAAAAAGCTGAGAAGCTGGATGAGCTGGATGATATCGTGGCAGCCTTTAACACACTTCAGGAGTACCATGATCAATGGCGTGAGATCGGTCCTGTTCCCAATGACAAAAAAGAAGAGCTTTGGCAACGCTTTAAAGAGGCTACCCGGGTGATCAATAAAAAACACCAGGAACACTTCAAAGAGCTGAGAAAACAGCAGAATGAAAACCTCGAGGCCAAACAGAAGATTTGTGAACAAGCTGAGGAGATCGCAGAAATGGAGATTGATACCCATAAAGACTGGAACCACTATACACGGCAGATCCTGGATCTACAGAAGGAATGGAGAAAAATCGGCTTTGCCCCTAAAAAGCATAACAATAAGATTTACCGGCGTTTCAGAAAAGCCTGCGACCGTTTCTTCGCCAAAAAGCGGGTATTCTATACCCAACATAAGGAATGGCAGGAAAACAACCTGAAGAAAAAACAGGAATTCGCCGAACGTGCCGAAGAATTAAAAGAGAGCACCGATTGGGACAATACAGCTAAAGAACTGATTGAACTGCAGAAAAAATGGAAGGAGATCGGTCCGGTTCCCAAAAGACATTCCGAAGAGATATGGAACCGTTTCCGTTCAGCCTGTGATGAGTTCTTTCAGAAAAAGAAAAGCCAGGATTCCAGTCAAAGCAAAGACTATAGCCAGAACCTGAAGCAAAAGCAGGATCTGATTGAACAGATCAGGAATTTTCAGCCGGGAGCTGACCCGCAAGAGAACCTGAAAAGACTTATGGAATTTGATGAGCAATGGAGCAACATCGGCTTCGTGCCTTATAAATATAAGGATAAAATTCAGCAGGAATACCGCGAAGCCATGTACGAGCAATATGACAAGCTAAAAATCGACGACAATCAGAGAGAATTATACAAATACCGCAGCAAGATCAAGAATATCCAGCAGAAACCCAAAGCCGAAAATCGACTAAGACAGGAGCGCGACAAATTCATGAACAAAATCAAGAAACTGGAGACCAACATCATCACATGGGAAAACAACCTGGGCTTTATTTCGGGTGACTCAAGCGAAGCCAGTTCGATGATCCAGGATTTTGAGGACAAGATCCAAAGAGCTAAAAAAGAAATGGACCTGTTGGAAGAAAAGATCCGGTTGATTGATCAAATGGATACCGAAGAATAAAATCTTAGTAAATTGACGACACAACATACCAAATATATCTTTGTTACCGGAGGTGTAGCCTCCTCATTGGGTAAAGGGATCATATCCGCATCATTGGGAAAACTGTTATTGGCCAGGGGCTATTCGGTGGCCATACAAAAACTGGATCCTTACATCAACATCGACCCTGGCACCCTGAACCCTTATGAACATGGTGAATGCTATGTAACCGAGGACGGGACGGAAACCGACCTGGACCTGGGTCATTATGAACGCTTCACCAATGTATTGACCTCCCGCAACAACAATGTTACCACCGGACAGATCTACCAGTCGGTTATCAATAAAGAACGACGCGGCGACTACCTGGGTAAGACGGTACAGGTGATACCTCATATCACCGATGAGATCAAGAGAAACATCAAGCTGCTGGGGAAAAGGTACCACTACGATGTGGTGATCACCGAGATAGGCGGCACAGTGGGCGACATAGAATCCCTCCCTTACATTGAAGCCGTACGTCAGCTTAAATGGGAATTGGGTCCGCACAACAGCGTAGTGATACACCTGACCCTGGTCCCCTACCTCTCCGCTTCCGGAGAATCCAAGACCAAACCCACCCAGCATTCGGTCAAAGGCTTGTTGGAGAATGGGGTGCAACCCGATGTACTGGTTCTCAGAACCGAACACACCCTGAATGTGGACATCCGCAAGAAGGTGGCACAGTTCTGCAACGTGGAGCTGGGCTCTGTAGTTGAATCTCATGATGTGGAGACCATCTACGAGGTGCCCCTGATGATGAAGGAGGAAAAGCTCGACCTCACCATCCTCAAGAAGCTGGAACTCGAAGCTAAGGATGAGCCCAAACTCTCCCCCTGGAATAAGTTTGTTAAAAAGCTGAAAAATCCCAAAAAAGAAATTCATGTTGGTCTGATCGGCAAATATGTGGAACTGCCCGACTCCTACAAGTCCATACAGGAGTCATTTGTCCACGCGGGGGCAGAAAACCAGTGCAAGGTCAATGTGGTGACCATTCACTCGGAGGACATCACGGAGAACAACCTGGAAGGGAAACTTAAAGACCTGGATGGCGTTTTGATCGCCCCTGGATTTGGCCAGCGCGGCATCGACGGAAAAATACTGGCTGCCCAATATGTTCGGGAAAATAACATACCCTTTTTGGGGATATGCCTGGGCATGCAATGTGCTGTGATCGAATATGCCCGCAACGTCCTGGGCTATAAGGAAGCCGACTCCACTGAGTTCAACCGGCGCACCCCCTACCCCGTGATCGACCTGATGGAAGAACAAAAAAACATCACCGAAAAAGGCGGCACCATGAGGCTGGGAAGTTACCCCTGCAATATTAAGGAAGGCACCCGGGTATCCGATGTATATAGTAACCAACATATACGGGAGAGGCATCGCCACCGCTATGAGTTCAATAACCTCTACCTGGAGGCGTTTGAAAAAGCAGGAATGGTGGCTTCCGGATGCAACCCCGATACCGACCTGGTGGAGATCATTGAATTGCCCGAACACCGCTGGTTTGTGGGTGTTCAATTCCACCCCGAATACAGCAGCACGGTGCTTAGTCCCCATCCCTTATTCGTAGCTTTCGTTAAAGAAATGTGCTCTTAGCCGATCACATTCTCCGGGTTAGATTTTGAAAATCTTACGATTTAAGTTTATCTTTGAGCCCCGATTTAAATAAGGTGTTTAAATTAAAGCAAGATGGATAAAAATTCAATTATTGGCCTGATAGTCATAGCATTGATTTTGGTTGTGTACGGCATTGTCAACAAGCCGTCACAGGATGAGATTGAAAGGGCCAAGAGAAGAAGAGACTCCCTTCAACGTGTACAGCAACAGGAACAACTTGATACTGCCCAAAGACAGGAACAACAGAGTCAACAAACGGCTCAGCCCGCCGCAGATCAAAAGCAGCAGCAAGCATCTGAAGACCCCTCCACCAGTGAGGAGCTGCGCGAGAAATACGGTTCGTTTGGCCTCAGTGCAGAGGGGGAACAAAAATTCATCGTGCTCGAGAACAGCCGCATCAAAGCCCGCATCTCCACCAGAGGCGGTAAACCCTGGTCGGTGGAACTAAA
>JAGXLL010000085.1 GCA_018334675.1 Bacteroidales bacterium
GTGACCAAGAACAAGCTTCAGCGTTTCGCCGAGATGAAACGTTTCTCCAACGTGATTGAACCCGCTTTTGAGGAGGTGTTTGGCAAGGATCATTCCTGTAAGGGCCAATGGCATGAAGAAGTATTCGCCAACGACCATCCCATTGTACTGGAGCTGGGATGCGGCAAGGGTGAGTATACGGTGAACCTGGCCAGGCAGTATCCCGGACGCAACTTCATCGGCATCGACATCAAGGGAGCCCGCATGTGGAAAGGGGCCCGGCAGGCCCTCCACGAAAAACTGAGCAACGTGGTCTTTCTTCGTACCCGCATCGACTTCATCCAGTCCTTCTTTGCCCGGGATGAAGTGAGTGAGATATGGATCACCTTCCCCGACCCCCAACCGAAAAAAGCACGCAAAAGACTGGTTTCCACACAATTTCTGACGCGTTACCAGCATTTCCTCCGCGACCGTTCGGTGGTGCACCTAAAAACCGATAACACAAATGTATACGAATATGCCCGCAAAATCGCACAAACCAATAACCTGGAAGTGCTGCAGGAGGAGTCCGATGTGCATGCCACGCAGGACGAGGGACTCAAACAGGTAAGGGACATTCAAACCTTTTACGAACAGCAATTTATAAAAGAAAACCGGAAGATAAAATACCTGGCTTTCAGGTTGGAGCAGCAAAAAAAACTCATCGAGCCGCCCGATGACGAATGAATCTTTCTTCGACAAGGTATATCAGGTTACCCGGCTTATCCCTGCAGGAAGGGTTACCTCGTACGGAGCCATCGCCCGTTACCTGGGGGCTCCCGGCTCGGCACGAATGGTAGGATGGGCCCTGAATAACGCCCATCAGCTGGAATCATTCATACCGGCCCACCGGGTGGTGAACCGCAACGGCCTGCTTACCGGGAAGCATCATTTTCCCGGCCCCGATGTGATGGAACAGCTGCTTCGCGAAGAAGGGGTAGAGGTGGAAAACGATCAGGTGCTTGACTTTCAGCGTCTGTTTTGGGACCCCAGCCTGGAGATCAACACCCTTTGATTAGGGAATGTATAATATTCTGGTTAATTTTGTTGTTTATTTAAATTAAATTAACATTATCAGCCATGGCAACTACCAACCAACACATACTGGAAATTCTCAGGAAAGTCAAACATCCTGAAAAACAGCAGGATATCGTTTCTCTGGGGATGGTGGATGACGTCCGGATCGAAGGAAAAAAGATCTCCTTCACCCTGTATTTCAAGAAACCCAACGACCCGTTCACCTCATCGATCAAGAAAGCCTGTGTACAGGCCATAGAGGAAGAGCTGGGCGATGAGGCGGCCATCCGCGGCAACATCACCGTTCGCATACCGGAGAAGAAAAAGAGCCAGGAAAAGGAAAATCAACCGGAGAAGGCACTGCCCGGTGTCAAGAACATCGTGGCCATAGCCTCCGGAAAAGGCGGGGTGGGTAAATCCACCATCGCGGCCAACATGGCCGTATCGATGGCCAACAAAGGCTTCAAGGTGGGTTTGATCGATGCCGACATCTTCGGTCCTTCCATTCCCAGGATGTACCAGGTAGAGGGACAAAGACCCTATGTGCAAAAAGTGGAAGGGGAAGACCGTATTACGCCAATTGAACAATATGGCGTAAAGATCCTGTCTATCGGCTTCTTCGTCGACCGGGAAAGCCCGCTGATATGGCGGGGTCCCATGGCCACCAATGCCCTCAGGCAAATGATCCATCAGGGTATATGGGGTGAACTGGATTATCTGCTCATCGACCTGCCCCCGGGCACCAGCGACATCCACCTGACCCTGGTGCAGGAGCTGTCGGTAACCGGTGCGGCCATTGTCAGCACCCCGCAGCAGGTGGCCCTGGCCGATGCCATCAAAGGCATCCGCATGTTCACCGAGGAAAAGATCAATGTGCCGGTGCTGGGCCTGATAGAGAACATGAGCTGGTTCACTCCTGCCGAACTGCCCGATAACAAGTATTACATCTTTGGCCAAAACGGCTGCAAGAACCTGGCGGAAAAAGAGAACCTGCCCCTGCTGGGCCAGATCCCTATTGTACAAAGCATCATGGAAGGCGGCGAGGAAGGCAGTCCTTCCGCCCTGGATGAGCACACCCAAACCGGCCAGGCGTTTTCCGAACTGACCGACAACCTGGTAAAGGCTACTGACAATCGAAACAAAAACCAGGGGCCTACCCAGCGCGTAAACATCAAAAATCAATAACTTAAAGCCTATCCATATGGAAGAAACCAAAAGACAGGAGATGGAACAAAAAATAAAGGATACCATCCAAAAAATCCGTCCTTACCTGGTGGCCGACGGCGGTGACATTGTCCTGAAAGAGATCACCGATGACCTGACCATCAAAGTGGAATTGCAGGGAGCCTGCGGGACCTGCCCTTTCAGCCTCTTTACACTGAAAAATGGTGTGGAACAGGCTATAAAGAAGGAGGTGCCACAGATCAAGGAAGTAGTAGCCACCAATCAATAGGCACTAACCCGTCTTCCTACATCTGCCGTCCTTTGCTTCTATCCCGGGGATGGGAGCGGAGGCCGGTATGATTTTGCCTGCCTCTTGCATAATAACACAGCCATTTTTCAGTTAATTGGGTTAAAGAACCTATTCAAAGTGAAATTGTCGGCATCCAAACATCGTCTTCTGCTTTTGCTCTTCCTGGCCACTGCCCTGCTCAATCAATGCGGTACCAGGAAAAATACGCCCATTACGCGTTCTTACCACAACCTGACGTCCTACTACAACATTCTTTTTAACGGCAGGGAGAGTTTTGAAAAAGGGCTGGATCAGTACCAGGATGCCTACCAGCATGATTTTACGCGGTTGTTGCCCGTGTACATCAACGGCAAACAGGAACTTACCCAAAACATCAGGCCTCAGATGGAGCGGACCATCGAGAAGTGTTCCAAGCTGATCCGGCTGCACTCCATCTCGTCCAAACCGGACAAGCTCGAAGACAAGAAGAAATTGTCGGAAGAGGAAAAGGTTTATTACGACAAGAATGAATTCAACAAATATGTGGATGACGCCTATCTGCTGATGGGACGGGCTTACTTCTGGGAGATGGAATATCAGACGGCTTCCAAGGTACTGGAATATGCCGCCCGGGAGTTCAAGGATCCAGGCATCCGCAACAGGGCCAACGTATGGCTGAGTCGTTGTTATATCGAGCTGGGCCAATACCGCGAAGCCGAAAAGATCCTCAACGGCCTGCAGAAGAAAGAGGGTATGCAGCAGCAGGTTCAGGCCGACTTCCACGGGGCCCGGGCCGACCTGCACGTAAGGAGCGATCAGTATTCCGAGGCGATCCCGCACCTGAAGCAATCGGTTCGCCAGCACAAAAACGATGAGATCAGCGAGCGGCATGCCTTTTTAATCGCCCAGCTGTACGAAGAGATGGACCAGCCCGACCAGGCTTTCGGGCAATACGCAGAGGTCCTCGACATGCGACCCGACTACAGGCTTGCTTTCAATGCCCGGCTCAAAAGGGCCTGGCTGGCCCACCTCACCAACCGCAGCGGCAGGGAGATGAAGGAAGAGCTGCAGGATATGCTGCGCAAGGACAAAAATGAGAACTACCAGGACCAGATCTATTATGCCCTGGGGAAGATCGCCGAGCAAAACAACAATACGGAGCAGGCGCTGGAATACTTCAAGCAATCGGCTCAAGCCAGCACCAGCAACCAGAATCAAAAAGGCATTTCCTTCCTCTCCCTGGCGGACATCTACTTCAACAACAAAAAATACCAAACGGCCCAGGCTTACTACGACAGCGCCGTAACCACACTGGAACCCTCCTATCCCGGCTACAACGATCTGTATATCAAAACCCGGCACCTCACGGGCCTGGTGGATAACCTCAACACCATCGAACGGCAGGACAGCCTGCAAAAGGTGGCGCAAATGCCACAAAGCGAAAGGAACCAGCTGATATCCGAAATCATCGAGAACCACCGGGAAGCACAGAGGGAGCAGGCCCGGGCTCAGCAGGCCCAAAGGCAGTATGCGGGACAAAGGAGCAACCAGCGGATCGGCCGTGGCGGTCAAACCGAGGGAGGCTGGTACTTCTACAGCCCGACAATACGCAGACGGGGCGAAACAGATTTCAAGCGGCGTTGGGGCGACCGCGAGCTCAACGACAACTGGCGGCTGAGCAGCTCATCATCGGCCGGCTTTGGTGAGTTCGCCCGGGAACAGGGCACCCAAACCCCGCAGGAGGAAGAAGACCAATACAGCAAAACCAACCGCAGATATTACCTGCAGGACATACCCCTCACCGACTCGGCCATGGAAGTGTCCCACCAAAAAATACAGGATGCTTACTTCGAGGTGGGCAACATCTACATGAACGACCTGGAAAACCCGTCCAAAGCCATTGAAGCCTTTCAGGACCTCAACCGGCGATACCCGGAAAACCCCTTTAAACCCGGCACCTATTACTACCTCTACAAACTGCACACCGAACTGGGCCACAACCAGCAGGCAGAGCAGTACAAGAAGCGGATCATCCGCAGCTATCCCAACAGCAACTATGCCAGGGTGCTGAAAAACCCCGACTATTTCAGGGAGCTGGAAGAAACCCGGAACCGCATCGAGCGGATGTACGCCCAAACCCTTCAGCTCTACCGCCAGGGACAATACAGCCGGGTGATGGACAGCTGCAACAAAGCCCTTTCCCGTTTCGACCAGAAAAATTACCGGGCGCGTTTTGAATACCTCAAATCCCTCGCCATCGGACAAACACAGGACCTGGTCTCCTTCCGCAACAACCTGCAGGCCCTGGTGGAGAATTATCCCAACACGGAAGTGGCCAGCGAAGCCAACGGCACCCTTTCCTACCTGAAAAAAAACGAGCTACAGCAGATCGGACGAAAATTCCAGCAGAACAAACCCGGCAATGCCCAGGCCCAAAAGGAAAAAACCGATGCTGCCTCCCCAAGCCAGCCCCCCGCCAGCGACAGCCTCTACAGCCACAACACCGAAGTACCCTACTACTTCGTGGTGATCACCGAAACCCAAAACACCGATATCGGCCGCCTCCAATTCGACCTGATCAACTTCAACCTCGACTATTTCCTCCAAAAGGATTACAATACATCCAGCCAGACCTTCAACGAATTTTTCACGGCCGTTACCGTAAAACGATTCGAAAACTACGAACAGGCAAAAAAATATTACGAGGTGCTCTCAAAAAAACAGGAGCGGGTATTCACTCAGGAACAGATGGATGACTACCGCTACTTCTTCATCTCCGTGAAAAATTATCTGACTTTACTTGACAAGAAATCAATAATTGAATATATTAATTTCTTTAATCAAAAAATCCTGTAAGCTACCATTAGGCCAATGCCATAAAAGTAACAGAAAGATGTAATGAAACAGATTGATATACTATGGATAGATGATGAAATAGATCTGTTAAGGCCACAAATACTTTTCCTTGAAGAAAAAGGCTATCGGGTAAATACAGCCAGCAATGCCGATGATGCCCTTGAGATGCTCAGGGAACACACCTACCACATCATTCTGCTGGACGAGCATATGCCGGGAACCAATGGAATAGAAGCCCTCGGTCCCATCAAGGAGCACGCTCCTTCCTCGCCGGTGATCATGATCACCAAAAGCGAAGAGGAGAACATTATGGATGAGGCCATTGGCTCGAAGATCGACGATTATCTGATCAAGCCGGTCAATCCCAAACAAATCCTTCTCTCCATCAAAAAGCATGTGGAGACCAAAAAGCTGATCTCCGAGAAAACCATTGCCGGCTACCAGGCCAGCTTTCAGAATATCACCCAACAGATCAACCAGGCCGGTACGCATGAAGACTGGAAGCATATTTACCGCAAGATCGTGCACTGGGAGCTGGAAATGGAAGGTCAGAGCGAGAACGGCATGGACGAGGTGCTGAAGATGCAGAAGAATGATGCCAACACCGAATTCGCTAAGTTCATCCGTCAGAACTATACCCACTGGTTTGACGAACAAGCCGATAAGCCCCTCCTTTCCCCCAGCCTGCTTAAGAACAAGCTCTTCCCCCTGATTGAGAAAGGCGAAAAGGTATGCCTGGTCCTGATCGACAACCTGCGGTTCGACCACTGGATGAAGCTCAAACCCTCCATCAATGAGTTTTTCAATATCCGCCAGGAAGACCTGTACTACAGCATCCTGCCTACAGCCACCCAATATTCGAGGAACGCCCTGTTTGCCGGACTCATGCCCCTGGAGATCACCCGGATCTATCCCGATATGTGGCTCCACGATGAAGAAGAGGGCGGCAAGAACCTGCGGGAAAAAGACCTGCTGAGAGGCCACATCGACCGCCTGGGCCTGAACATCAGCTATTACTATGACAAATTGAGCCATTCGAGACCCGGCAAGAAGCTGCTGCAAAACAAAGAACAGCTGCTGCGACACCCCCTGTCGGTGTTGGTCGTCAACTACATCGACATGCTCTCCCACGCCCGTACCGAGATCGAGATCCTCAAAGAACTGGCCAGCGACGAGGCCGCCTACAGATCCCTCACCCTTTCGTGGTTCCAGCATTCCATGCTGTTCTCCCTGATCAAAGAACTGGCCGAACAGAAGATCACCCTGATCATCACCACCGATCACGGCAGCATCCAGGTACAAAATCCCAGAAAAGTGATCGGTGACAAACAAACGTCGGTCAACCTGCGTTATAAAAATGGCAGGAACCTGAGCTATAAACAATCTGAGGTCTACGACAGCCTGGAGCCCAAAGAGATCCACCTACCCAAGCCTCACATCAGCACCCGCTATATCTTTGCCTACAATCAGGATTATTTCGTATATCCGAATAATTATAACTATTATGTCAATTATTATAAAAACACCTTCCAGCATGGGGGCATTTCCATGGAAGAGATGCTGGTACCCTACATAGAGCTGGAACCCAAAAAATAAACACCTCGAGATAGAATGGATACAATTCGCATTCAGGATCTGAAAAGCCTGCCCGATGCCGCCCGGTCCTTCCTGGAAAGGAATGCCGACAAACGGGTCTTTGCCTTTTACGGGGATCTGGGGGCGGGCAAAACAACCTTTATAAAAGCCTTATGTAATGAGTTGAACGTGATCGATATTGTCAGTTCCCCATCCTTCTCCATCATTAATGAATACCAGAATGAGAAGGGCATGCGGATCTACCATATGGATTTCTACCGCATCAAGGACCTGGATGAAGCCCTGGAAATTGGTCTGGAAGATTATTTCAGCACCAATGATTATTGTTTCATTGAATGGCCGGAGAAGATCGATGAATTGCTGCCCAACCAAACCACATTTGTGAAAATAGTCCAAAGCCAGAACAACTCGAGGGTATTGGAGATATTTTAGCCGGTACCCTGTAAAAACCATGATCCATGATGAAACAAGACCAACCTACCCCGCCTTACTTCGGTTTTGGAAAAACAGGCCTGTTTCCCCAGGAAGAGATGCTCGAGATAGAAAGAAAACGCTCCCGTCTGATCATCGGTATCCCACGCGACGACAGCGGGGTTGAGAGCCGGGTGCCCCTCACGCCCGAGGCCGTTGAGATACTGGTCAACCAGGGCCATGAGGTGATCATTGAGGCCGGGGCAGGGGAGCCGGCCAGCTACAAGGATCATGATTACAGTGAAAACGGGGGGTTCATCGTACAGGAGAAGGAACAGGTATATCAATGCGACATCATCCTGCGCATCTCGCCGCTCACCTCCAAAGAGATCGAATACCTCAAGGGGGATCAGATCCTGTTCACCAACCTCAACCTGCCTCAGCAAAACGAGGCCTGCATAAGGATGCTGATGCGTAAGAGGGTTATTGCCGTGGCCTTTGAATCTTTGCGGGGCGAGGACAACAGCTATCCGGTGGTCAAAGCGATGAGCGAGATAGCCGGCACCGCGGCCATACAGGTTGCCTCGGAATACCTGAGCAAATCGCGCCACGGCAAGGGTGTGATGCTGGGGGGCGTAAGCGGCATCACCCCTACCGAGATCGTGATCCTGGGGGCAGGCACCGCCGCCGAATATGCAGTTAAAGCTGCCATGGGCCTGGGCGCCTCGATCAAGGTATTCGACTATTCGCTCATCAAGCTGCGGCGTTTGCAGAAACATCTGAACACACGCATCTATACTTCCGTCTTCCATCCCCGGGTGCTGAAAAAAGATATACAATCGGCCGATGTGGTGATCGGGGCCATGTACCAGTACGGCAACCAGCCGCGCATGCTGCTGGATGAGGACATGGTACAGCAGATGAAGGAAGGCACGGTGATCGTCGACCTCAGCATCGACCAGGGCGGATGCATCGAGACATCCGAGATACGCACCATCAACAACCCCACCTTCGTCAAATATGGGGTGATCCATTACTGCGTGCCCAACATCGCCTCCCGGGTGAGCCGCACCGCCTCCATCGCCATGAGCAACGTGATCTCCCCCCTGCTGATCGACATGGGCGAATTCGGCGGGTTCATGAACCACCTCAAGGAAAACCGGGGC
>JAGXLL010000007.1 GCA_018334675.1 Bacteroidales bacterium
GAGCCGCAACGTGATCAGCAGCAAAGGGACAAGCAGCGCGACCAGCAACAGCGCGACCAGCAACAACGCGACCAGCAACAACGGGACCAACAACAACGGGATCAACAACAGACCCTTGCACAACAAAAAAAGAAAAGGACCCCCGACCGCAACCAGTATGAGTTTGAAGGGATCATCTCCAACTCAGGGGTGCTTGAAATTATGCCCGATGGTTATGGCTTTTTGCGTTCGGCGGAGTACAATTATCTGAACAGCCCTGATGACATTTATGTATCTCAGTCGCAGATCAAACTTTTCGGCCTCAAGACCGGCGATACCGTTGAAGGTACCATCCGTCCGCCCAAAGAAGGAGAAAAATATTTTCCCCTGATCAAAGTGCAGAAGATCAATGGCCGCAGCCCGGATTTTATTCGCGACCGCGTGCCTTTTGACTACTTAACCCCTTTGTTTCCCGAGCAAAAATTTAAACTCACCAATGGCAACAAGGACACCCTCTCTTGCAGGATGGTAGATATGTTTGCCCCCATTGGCAAAGGTCAGCGTGGGTTGATTGTAGCCCAGCCCAAGACGGGTAAAACCATTCTGCTGAAAGATATAGCCAATGCCATTTCCTTCAACCATCCGGAGGTATACATGATCGTGCTTCTGATCGATGAGCGACCGGAGGAGGTTACTGATATGGCCCGCAATGTGAAGGGAGAAGTGATATCCTCCACCTTTGATGAACCGGCCGAGCGCCACGTAAGGGTAGCCAACATTGTGCTGGAGAAAGCCAAGAAAATGACCGAATGTGGCCATGATGTGGTGATCCTGCTGGATTCGATCACCCGCCTGGCCCGCGCCTTCAATACCATATCTCCGGCTTCGGGCAAGATCCTCTCCGGTGGTGTGGATGCCAATGCCTTGCATAAACCCAAGCGTTTCTTCGGGGCGGCAAGAAACATCGAAGAAGGAGGGTCCCTGACCATTCTTGCTACGGCACTGACCGAAACCGGTTCGAAGATGGACGATGTGATTTTTGAAGAGTTTAAAGGCACCGGCAATATGGAGCTTCAACTCGACCGCCGCCTCTCGAACCGCCGCATCTTCCCTTCCATCGATATCACCATGTCCAGCACACGGCGTGAAGAACTCCTGCTGGATGAGGAAATCCTCAATAAGGTCTGGATCCTGCGCAACTATCTCACAGACATGACCTCTGTAGAGGCTATGGAATTCCTGCGCGACAAGATCGCCCGTACCAAGACCAACCAGGAGTTTCTGATCTCGATGAACAGCGAATAATCGCACAAACATGTTATACAACATATCTGCTTAACTTAAGCGGGTCCCTATTAGGGATCCGCTTTTTGTATGCCATTTTAACAACCTTTCAGCCCATTATTTTTAATTAAAATGAATAGTGTGCTGAGAGGCTGATTTTCGTCATGAACTGGAGATGAGTGAAATTTTTATTATAATTTTGTTGGGTGATTCAATTTGTTGTTTAAATAATTTGAGGAATTAATATGACACAAAAGAAAAATTTTATAACGTGTGACGGGAACTATGCAGCTTCTCATGTAGCTTATATGTTCAGTGAGGTAGCTGCTATCTATCCCATTACGCCTTCATCAACCATGGCTGAGTATATTGATGAATGGGCGGCCCATGGAAGAAAGAACATTTTTGGAGATGAAGTCAAGGTAACAGAACTGCAGTCTGAGGGTGGTGCATCCGGTGCAGTGCACGGATCATTGCAGGCCGGATCGTTAACATCAACCTTTACCGCCTCTCAGGGGTTATTATTGATGATCCCGAATATGTTTAAAATGGCCGGTGAGTTGCTCCCCGCTGTCTTCCATGTAAGTGCACGGAGTGTGGCTACTCACGCCCTTTCTATCTTCGGTGATCACAGTGATGTGATGGCCGCCAGACAAACCGGATTTGCTTTTCTGGCCAGCGGCAGCATCCAGGAAATCATGGATATTGCAGCAGTAGCCCACCTTACTGCCATTAAAACCCGGATTCCTTTTACTCATTTCTTCGATGGTTTCAGGAATTCTCATGAGATACAGAAAGTAGAATATCTGGAGGATCATCAGCTGGCTCCGCTGGTGGATTATGATGCCCTGCAGAAGTTCCGCGACAATGCCTTGAGCCCGGAACACCCTGTTACCAGGGGAACGGCTCAGAACCCCGACATCTTCTTCCAGGCCCGGGAGTCCTGCAACAAGTATTATGAACCGGTGGCTGATGTCGTGGACCACTACATGCAGGAAATCACTCAGCTCACAGGCCGCGAGTATCATCCTTTCACTTTCTATGGCGACGATAAGGCCGAAAACGTGATTGTGGCCATGGGTTCTGTTACCCAGACCATCAAGGAAGTAGTGGATCACCTCAATAATAAGGGAGAGAAGGTAGGATTGCTGAATGTGCATCTTTACCGTCCATTCTCTGAAAAATATTTCTTCAAGGCCCTTCCCGACAGTGTCAAGCGTATTGCCGTTCTGGACCGTACCAAGGAACCCGGAGCCATGGGTGAGCCCCTCTATCTGGATGTGCGCAACCTGTTCTATGGAAGGAAAAATGCTCCGGTGATTGTAGGCGGACGTTATGGACTGAGCTCCAAAGATACCAAACCTTCCGATATCGTATCGGTATTTGAGAACCTCAAGCAGAAAGAGCCCAAGAATGGTTTCACCATTGGCATCGTAGATGATGTCACTTACCTCTCCCTGCCCAAGCAGCCAGAGGTGAGTGTGGTTCCGGAAGGCACTTTCGAAGGCCGTTTCTATGGTATCGGAGGTGATGGAACCGTCGGAGCCAACAAGAACTCCATCAAGATCATCGGTGAGGCCACCGATAAATATGCCCAGGGCTACTTCGCCTATGACTCGAAGAAGTCAGGGGGTACCACTACTTCTCACCTTCGGTTTGGGGATTATCCGATCCGATCGCCCTATCTGGTTAGCCACCCCGACTTTGTGGCTTGTCATGTGCCGGCTTATCTGGAAAAGTATGATATGCTGCAGGGCATCAAAGAGGGTGGAACCTTCCTGCTAAACAGCATCTGGGATGCTGAGACCACGAAGGATAAGCTTCCCGATAGCATGAAGAAGCAACTGGCCGACAAGAACATCAACTTCTATACCATCAATGCCACCGAGATTGCCGAAGAGATTGGTTTGGGCGGACGAACCAATACCATCATGCAGAGCGCTTTCTTTAAAGTGGCCGAGGTGATCCCTTATGAACAGGCCGTTGAGGAAATGAAGAAGGCTATTGTCAAGACCTTTGGTAAGAAAGGTGAAGACATCGTTAACATGAACAACAAAGCCGTAGATCGGGGTGGTGAAGTTGAGAAGGTGGAGATACCCGAAGAATGGAAGAACATCAAGGTTCAGGGTGAAGATGAAGATTATGCTGACTTGCCTGACTTTGTGAAGAATGTGGCCATGCCCATGAACCTTCAGAAAGGAGATGAACTGCCGGTAAGTGCTTTTGTTGGCCGCGAAGACGGAACCTTCCCTGCAGGTACCACTCAGTATGAAAAACGGGGAGTAGCCGTAAACGTACCTGAATGGATCGCAGAAAATTGTATACAGTGTAACCAGTGTGCCTATGTCTGCCCACACGCTGTGATCAGGCCCTTCCTGCTCACCGACGAGGAGGTGGATAATGCACCCGAAGGCATCGACACCATCAAAGGCAAAGGCCCCATTAAAGAATACAACTTCAGAATACAGGTCAGCCCACTGGATTGTACCGGTTGTGGTAACTGTGTGGATGTATGTCCTTCCCCGGAAAAAGCCCTGGTGATGAAACCCCTGGATTCTCAGATGGATCAGGATGAGAAATGGGACTATATGAACGAAAAGATCGGTTACAAAGACGATGTGGTACCTAAGGAAAAGACACTGAAGAACAGTCAGTTTGCTGAGCCGTTGTTTGAGTTCCATGGTGCCTGCCCGGGTTGTGGTGAAACACCCTATATTAAGGTTATCACCCAGCTATTTGGCGACCGTATGATGATCGCCAACGCCACCGGCTGTTCATCCATCTATGGCGGCTCTGCACCCAGCACACCTTATAAGCCGGGTAAAAACGGCAGAGGACCTGCCTGGGCCAATTCCCTGTTTGAAGACAACGCCGAATACGGTTACGGAATGGCCGTTGGTGTGAACAAGCTCAGAAGACGCATTGCCCAAAAGATGCAGGAAGCCATGAACAATGGCGTGGGCGATGAAACCAAAGCCCTCTTCCAGGAGTGGATCGACAATAAGGAGCATGCGGATAAGTCCCGCGAGGTGTCCGAAAAGCTTCTTCAGAAGCTTGATAAGGAAGATCATCCGCTGGCCCAGGATATCCTGTCCCTGAAAGATTACCTCACCAAGCGTTCGGTGTGGATCATCGGTGGGGACGGATGGGCCTACGACATTGGCTACGGCGGTCTGGACCACGTACTGGCTTCCGGCGAGGATGTCAATGTACTGGTGGTCGATACCGAGGTATATTCCAATACCGGCGGCCAGGCTTCGAAAGCCACCCCCGCAGGCGCGGTGGCCAAATTTGCCGCTTCCGGTATGAAGTCGCGCAAAAAGGACCTGGGTATGATGGCCATGAACTACGGCCACGTCTATGTAGCACAGGTGTCCATGGGTGCCAGCCAAAACCAGTACTTTAAAGCGATCAAGGAAGCGGAAGCCCATCCCGGCCCGTCCCTGATCATCGCTTATTCACCCTGTATCAACCACGGCCTGCGTGTCGGTATGGGTAAAACCCAGGAAGAAGAGAAACAGGCAGTGAAAGTAGGGTTCTGGCAAAATTATCGCTATAATCCGGCATTGGAAGCCGAAGGCAAAAACCCCTTCCAGCTCGACTCGAAAGAGCCTGATTTCAGCAAATTCCAGGATTTCCTCAAAGGCGAGGTCCGGTATACTTCCCTGAAGAAATCTTTCCCGGAACAGGCCGATGTGCTGTTCAAACAGGCCGAAGATGACGCCAAATGGCGCTATAATAAGTATAAGAAGTTGTCTGAAGGTTAATCCTCAGTAACAAACCAACTCAAAAAAAGAAGCAGGCTTTTCCCTGCTTCTTTTTTTGTTGTGTAAAATCTGCTATATTTATTGATTGATTCATGAAGATCTGCCCGTTTATGTTGCGATCCCTGATGATTTGCCTGTTTTTGTCCTTGTTGCTGCAGGCTGGCTTTGCCCAACGCCCTGCCTACAGACATTATGGTGTGGCTCAGGGGTTGCCCTCATCTGAAGTGTACCATGTTTACCAGGATTCCAAGGGATTTATCTGGTTTGCCACAAACATGGGTGTATCCCGTTTCGACGGCAGCGAATTCCAGAATTTTGACCTGGAAGACGGCCTGAGCGACAACACCGTCTTTGAAATATATGAGGACCATCGCGGAAGGATCTGGTTCCTGACTTTTAATCTGAGACTTTCTTATTATCAGGATGGAGAAATACATATCTATCAGTATAATCAACAAATTCGTAAGGCAATGTCCACAACCAAAGAACTCTATCAAAAATCCGGGTTCTATGTGGATTCCTCCGATAATGTGTATTTATCAATTAAAAGACAGGGCTTGTTAAGAATAGATCCGGCCGGGAATATTCATCATCTGAGCCATGATAAGCCCCACGAACTTGAAGTTTTTAATTTCCCGGATAAGGTGCTGGTGCCAAAGAGTACAGAGCACAGCGCATTGCATAAACGAGTCCACATCAACCGAAGGGATATCTCTTATGTCATTAGAACCACCTCAAGAACCAAAAAATATATACACCGGGCATTTGGAGTGAGTAAAGGTGAACCGATGATGCTTTATTTGGACAGCCGCCTTTGGCACATTGCTGGCGATTCCCTTCAATCAAGTATTTTCCAGCCAGAGCTGTTATGGATGAGTTGTGACCAGGATCAGCGTTTGTGGCTGGGCACCCGACAAGGCGCCATATTGTATGACCGTTTCAATCTGGAATCTGCCAAAACCCGGTTTCTTCAGGAATATGCTGTTTCTTCCGTGATAGAGGACCAGGAAGGTGGATTCTGGTTTTCAACCCTCCAGGATGGAGTTTTTTACGCCCCCAATATTGACATAGTGAATTATTCTGAGGATGACGGGTTGACAGATGAACGAATCGATGAACTAGCGGGTGATACCAGTGGAAATGTATGGATTGGTTATAAAGAGCCAATGGTAGGCAGATGGGACGGTGATCGCTTTGACCATTACCCGATTAAAAATACTCAAAAGGCTGGGATCTCTGCCTTACATTATGATGAATATTTGAAACGCTTATGGATTGGAAGATGGGATAATCTGTATTATCTGATGGATCGGGATGAAAATAAGTTTATCAAGGAGGATGAGGGAGAGAATTTTGTCAAAGATGTGTTTACCCGTGGTGATGAAGCATGGTTGGGCCGGTCCGTCTGTGTGAGTTATTTTAGCAAAGGAGAACAGGTTTATCTTTCACACCATGATCATGGATTCCGGCATCAGGTTGAAGCTGTATATGCCATAGAGGACACCTTGTACATTGGCACACTAAACGGTCTATGGATAAGAGTGAACCAATCCTACCACTCTCTTGGAAAGGAAAACGATTTGTTGTATCACAGGATCACCGATATTAAGGAATGGAATCATTATATTGTTTTAGCCACCAGAGGGGCGGGGGTCTTGTTCAAGAGGAATCAAAAGGTATATCAGCTCACTGAGGACGACGGGCTGATCAGCAATTCCATAAAGAGCATCACGGTGGCCGGCGATGCGATCTGGGCCGTTACCAACCGGGGCCTGAGTAAGATCCAGCTTCATAACCTGAAGAAAAGGAGCTGCCCGATCTTTAATATTTCTGACCACAATGGTTTACCTACTCCTGAGACCAACGACCTGGCCATACAGGACTCCCTTATGTATGTGGCCACAAGCGCCGGATTGACCTGCTTTAATATGAACCGGGTAAGTCGCAATACCCACCCGCCCCGGATTTATGTAAAAAACATAAAGATCAATGATCAGGATACCTTGGTCAGAGATACTTTTAAACTGGCTTATAATCAGAATTTCTTTACCATCCATTATAAGGGCTTATCTTACCGCAAGCCGGGGCACCTGAATTACCAGTACCGGATGCTGGGGCTGGATTCTGCCTGGAAGGCAACCACCCGGCGGGTCAAAAGCTTCACCACCCTGCCTCCGGGAAACTATACTTTTCAGGTTAAGGCCAGCAACGAGGATGGGGTGTGGAGCAATAAACCCCTGTCCATAGCCTTTCAGATCGATAAACCCTATTGGCAAACCTGGTGGTTCATTGGTATGGTTGTATTGGTGATCACGGGGGTGTTATGGGCTTTCATTCAGTATCGCATCCGAATGGTGAAAAGGCGCAGGGAACTGCTGCAGAATATCAATGAATATAAGCAGAAGATGCTGCGTCAGCAGATGAATCCCCATTTTATCTTCAATACCCTCAACTCCATTCAGTATTTCCTTTTGGATGATGATACCACTTCTTCGCTGACCTATCTTTCCAAATTCGCCAAACTGATGCGCATTGTCCTCGATAATTCCCAGCATACTTTTATTCCCATTGAGGATGAGATCCGTGGCCTGAGGTTGTACCTGGAGCTTGAATCACTCCGGTTTGAGGAATCATTTGATTATGAGATTCAAGTAGATGAGCATGTCAATACTTTTGAATACAAAATACCAGCCCTGTTGATTCAACCCTATGTGGAAAATTCCATCCGCCATGGTCTGTTGCATAAAAAAGGCAAAGGGTTCCTGTTGGTGCGTCTCGCCAGCCAGGAAGAATCCCTCTTCCTGGCCATCGAGGACAACGGCATTGGCCGGAAAAAAGCCGATGAGATCAAGATGGACCAGGGGGCCATTCAGCAGTCCCTGGGTTCTAAGATTACGCAGGATCGGATTGACATTCTAAATTCATTATACAGCAACGAGATAGATGTTCAGTATGTTGATCTGGAAGATGAGCAGGGTAATCCCAGGGGTACCCGGGTGGAAATCAGGTTGCCCTTCGTTTTTTAGCCTCCCGTTTTATTTTCAATTGAACTTATTTTTTTTTAACTTGTTAGAATTCTAATAATCCTAAAAAGTCTACGTTATGGCAGATTTAAGTACAAAATACCTGGGCCTGGGTTTGAAAAACCCCATTATTGCTGGCGCTTCCAATATGTCTTCTGATCTGAACAAGTTGAAGCAACTGGAAGAAGCCGGCGCCTCGGCCGTGGTTTATAAGTCTCTGTTCGAAGAACAGATCCATCTCGAGGGCTATCAACTTGAGGAAGAACTGACGGAGTTCGACGATCGGCATCCCGAGATGATCAAGACCCACCCAAATATTGAGCATGCCGGACCCCAGGAACATCTCAATGAGCTTCGTAAAGCCAAAGAGGCTTTGGGTATTCCGGTTATAGCCAGTTTAAATGCCATTTATAAAGAAACATGGAAAGAATATGCACAAAAAATTGAGGAGACTGGTGTAGACGCTTTAGAGCTTAATTTCTACAGCATCCCCCAAAGCTTTGAGAGAGACGCCACAGGAGTCGAAGAGGAGCAGCTTAACATCCTCGAATCGATAAAAAAAGCCGTTTCCATTCCCATCAGCGTGAAGCTGAGCTCGCTTTATTCCAATCCATTGAACATCATTCGTAAGATGGATCAAAAGAAGGTGAACGGGTTTGTACTTTTTAACCGGTTTTTTGAACCCGAGATCAATGTGGACGAGGAAGATCATAAGTTCCCCTTCAATTTGAGCCGCGAGGGCGACCATAAGATGCCCCTGCGATATGCCGGATTGCTGTATGACAATATAGAAGGGGATGTATGCTCCAGTACCGGGATATTCGACGGACAGGATGTGATCAAGATGATCCTGGCCGGAGCCGATTGCGTTCAAACAGTTAGCAGCATCTATATCAATAAGATCGGACATGTCACAAAGATGCTGCAGGATATTGAAAAGTGGATGGATAAGAAGGGTTATTCTTCCCTGGATGATTTCAGGGGCAAACTCTCAAGAGCCCGTTTAAGCAATCCCTTCGTTTATAAACGTGCTCAGTATGTAGACATTTTGATGAACCCCGAGGAGATCATCAAACAGTATAAGTTTTGACAGGAAAAATTTTGTTCAAAAAAATCAGCGCCTAGAGTCTTAAAGGCCCTTAGCGCTGATTTTTTTTGGCTCTTAGCGCCGAATTTGTTTACCTGATTTTTTATTTCAGCCTGACCAGCACGTCTCCCCGGTCAACAAACTCGCCTTGCTCTATAAAGATGTCCGCTACTTCACCTTCATATTCTGAGTTGATCTCGTTGAAGGTGTTGTTGGATTCGATGTAGCAGATCCTGTCGCCTTTATTGATATGTGTGCCGGCTTCAATGGCCCTTTCGTGTACGTAATAGTTGATGTTGAAGAGGATTCTGCCGGTTGAAGGAGAGGTGATGTCTTTTTTAGACGGGTCTTTCTGTACCGCCTTCTTATCGGAGCCGTTTTGTTTTTCTTTACGCAGCTTGTTCAGCTCATCCTGAAATCTCTTCTTGGCTGCTCCGGATTTATAATCTCTGTATTGCCTTTCGTGCATGGCGAACTCGAAGAGTTCCTCATTGTCAGGTCCGAAGTCCCAGCCGTTCTCTTCCATCTCCTTTTTGTACTTATCCAACTCATCCGGGTAATTATCCTGGGGCACTCCTTCATAAAACTCTTTACCCTGCTTTTCAGCCAGTTCGACCACTTCGGGAGCGAGCTTGCCGGGTAGTTTG
The DNA here is from genome assembly GCA_018334675.1 of Bacteroidales bacterium. GTDB lineage: Bacteria > Bacteroidota > Bacteroidia > Bacteroidales > UBA12077 > JAGXLC01. The sequence goes on from JAGXLL010000007.1 coordinate 9,788, forward strand.
CCGGCTTTGCCCAGGATCATATCCCAGGCGTTGTTGTCGATCATCTGGAACTTAGGTTTGTCCTGAATTTCCTGCATCACATTGAGCAGGGCGATATTTTTCACATACTGGCTGAAGGGGGTTACCAGCGGGGGATGGCCTAATTTGGGCCATATATCCTTGACCTCATCGAAAAGTTTGACCAGCAGTTCATCTTCGGTAAGTTCTTTTTCCCCTTTCGCCTGTAAGGTCTGGTTTAATCCCTGTTGCACGTTTTTCAGATCGGCCATCATACTGCCCATCATGCCACCCGGCAGGCCTACCTGCACCAGCAGCGATGACATATACCTGTTTCTGGGGTTGATGAAATAACCCAGGAAGCCGTCGATGAACTCCTGACTTAATGCCCGGGCTTTCATATAAGCTTTCATATTGATTTCCGGTACTTTGAAACCGGCATCTTTCAGCATGGCCTGGATGGTGATCACATCGGGATGGACCATCCCCCAGGAAAGGGGCTCCATGGCCACATCTATATAATCGGCGCCGGCCCGTGCTACTTCAAGCATAGAGGCAACAGAAAAGCCGGGTCCGCTATGGCCGTGGTACTGAATCACCAAGTGGGGATGTTTCTCCTTAATCCTTCTCACCAGGTTGCCCAGAGTGACAGGTCTTCCCACACCTGCCATGTCCTTCAGGCAGATCTCATCGGTGCCATATTCCACGGCTTTGTCTACAACACCCATGTAATAATCGATGGTGTGTATCTCAGAGTGGGTGATGCTGAGGGTGGCTTGCGAGATCATCCCCGCTTCTTTGGCATATTTGATGGAAAGCTCCAGGTTTCGGTGATCGTTCAGTCCGCAGAATGAACGTGCAATATCCACTCCCTGGGCTTTTTTGACCTTGAACATCAGCCGGCGCACATCGGCCGGTACAGGATACATCCTTATCCCATTAAGCGCCCGCTCCAGCATATGAGTCTGGATCCCCGCATCATTGAACGGCTGAGTCCATTCCCTGACGGCTTTGTTGGGATTTTCCCCATACAAAAGGTTAACCTGCTCGAAAGCTCCGCCATTGGTCTCTACCCGGGAAAAACAACCCATGTCTACAATCACAGGCGCAATCTGCTTTAGTTGATCCACACGCGGCACATACTTGCCGCTGGATTGCCACATGTCTCGGTATAACAGACTGAATTTTATCTCCTTTTGCATATTTCCTGCTCTGCTTTGTTATGATTTTCTGTCAAAAATGAAATAACCTCTAAACAGCCCAAATTTGCGAAGAAAAATGGATATTTGGTGAATATTCTGCAACATAATTTGTCTGTAATTCTTTTAACCAGGCCTGGAGTCTAAGGCCTGGAAGAGGTGATTTATATCATCCCTTCCAACGTGCCTGTAGTATTTATTATTTCCCGTATATTCAATGCCTTGAACTTTTTTTGGAAAAAAAGAAAAAATATAATATTTTTAACAACAAAATCGGAATTGTATCGTTTAATTATTGCAGATACAATTTCCCGTAATCTGTATTTATTGGGTTTAGTTTTCAACACACTTAGGGTTAGTAAGTGGGTATTACAAAGAGAGCCAGAAACCGGAAGGTTTCTGGCTCTCTTTCATTGTGCGCCAAATATGCGTTTAATATGGTTTAATAAGCGCTGCGCTAAGCGTAGAAGCGTGTTCGCCAGCGGTCACTCACCAGCGCTTAGCGCTGCGCTAAGCGCTATGAAAATCTAAGCGCTATGAAAATGCACTAAAACCTATACTGCATGCCCACACTGAGGTTTTCTTTGAACTGGATTTTTTTGCTTACATCCCGGTCGTAAACCAGATGGGCATTGATGTTGGTGGTGATCAACCGGTTGATCTTCATGTTCAGGGTCAACTCGTAGTCCACGTCCAAGGCTTCGCGTTTGCCCAGGTAATTGATAAACAGGTTGACTTTGTTTTTTATGTTGATGCGCTCGGAGAAATTGAAGGAAAAGATCGATTTGACATAGGCACCCAATTCTATTTTAGACTTTTTGGACTTGGGGATACCGAAATTGGTTTGATCGAAGCGTGCTGTATCCCTCATCATTGTGAACTTGGAGGAGATGGGTGAAAGCAGCAACGTTAATTTATTGCTGGGCTTGTAATCCATACCTACCGAGAAGACCAAATAGGAGGGTGCCAGGAAACCGGAGATGGCGGTGCGGTCATCTTGACCGGAATACTTGTATCCGTTGAAAAACTGAGTCTGGAAGTTGAGCAGGGTACTATAGTACCAGTTTTTTATAGCATTGGAACCAAACTTAGAGTTAAGTTCCAGTTTGTCTTCATTCTTCCGGACGCTTTTATCACCCGATTTCAGCAAACCTATCTTGTATTCCACGTCGTTGTCCCAGATGGTTTTGCCTTTTTTGTAATCGGCACTATACCGGAGGGTCCAAAGGGTACTGAGCGAACTTTCTCCGCCGCGTGACCAGTTGGACAGGTAGCCCTGGTTAAAATGCGCCTTACCCAGGCCGTCAATATCCCATTGGGGAAAGACCATGTTGATCTCTTCCTGTTTTTGCAGGCCCACTTCATCCAGTGTGATGGGTAAATATTCGCGCAGCGTTTGCTGAGTGGTAACTTCCTCTATCCGAACATCTTCGACAAAGGAGAGCCGGATGGATTTTTTGTTACGGGGATGAATCCAGATGCCTGCCGGATAATCCTTATCGTCATAAAGCAGGAAACGACTGGAATCTTGTGGATTTTTTGTAAGCCACAGGTGGCTCGAATCCATGGATCTGTTGTAGATCGTGAACTTGATGGAATCGCGGTAGGTTTTTTGCCAGATGTAATCCAGGTAATGATTCAGGGAGTCGTTTACCGCCTGCTGGTTGGTATCGGCAATGAACCGGGTGGTTGTATCCTCAAGCATCAGTCCCTCCATAAAATTGATGGTCGAATCTACCGGATGGCTTTTGGCATAGTGCAGAAAATGCTGAAACATCTTCCGGGTGGTATCGGCAAGCAATGTGGAAGTGTCCTGCACGGCATGTTTCAGAAGGTAGGAAATGGCACTGTCCAACTTTGTTTCAGGCCGGGGTGTAAATACATCCAGCATATACCGGGTGATGGTGTCGCGTTGGGTGACGACCACCGTATCCCTGACCACCACTTTTACTGTATCTTTCATCTTTCTGCGGAAAAGAGAATCCGAGATACCTGTTTGCTGGCCGGGAGCAACTGTGTCCGGGGCCTGTTCTGTCCGGGCTGTGTCCACCTTGCTGGAATCCCTTATGCTGTCTGTTGCCCCGGGAGGCACCTCATGCCGTGAAGTGCCGGTCTCGTCTGGGTGCCGAAAGAGGGAGATGGTGTCACTGGTTAATGTGTCGGAAACCTGTCCATAGGAGTGAAATACTAAAAAAATACCAATTAATCCAACCACAATCGTTCTTATCTTCATCGGCAAAAAATTTTCTCAATAAATTCGGCTGAAAATTTATTTCAATTTTTTATAAAATAATAATTTTGCAGGAAAAATCGGAGATGATTAGCTTCTATATCCTTGAGCATATAGCGAGAACACGCTATCTTAATATTAAGCGAAGGGACAACTACCCCAAATATTGAGCCCATTCTACCCCCTCTGTTTATTTTATATTTTATTCAACGGAAGTCTAACTGAAATGGATTCGTTATGAAACTACCTTTTGCAGAATCCTATAAGATCAAGATGGTTGAAAACCTTCGCAGAAGTACACGGGAAGAGCGTGAACAATGGATTAAAGAAGCACGATATAATCTTTTTAACCTGCGCAGTGACCGGGTATTTATTGATTTGCTTACCGATTCGGGAACGGGAGCCATGAGTGACCAGCAGTGGTCAGCCATGATGTTGGGGGATGAGAGTTATGCAGGAGCTTCCTCCTATTATAAGATGAAGGAGGCCATTCGGGATATACTGGGGTTCCCGTATTTCCTGCCCACGCATCAAGGCCGTGCGGCCGAGAACGTGCTTTTTTCCGTATTGGTGAAGGATGGAGACGTGGTGCCCGGCAACAGCCATTTTGACACTACCAAGGGCCATATTGAGTTTCGAAAAGCCTGTGCAGTAGATTGCACCATTGATGAGGCTTTTGATACACAGGTCGAGCATCCCTTCAAAGGCAACCTCGACCTGGACAAGCTGGAAGATGTATTGAAATCCCATCCGGCAAGCCGTATTCCCTTTGTTGTGGTGACATTGACCTGTAATTCATCGGGTGGCCAGCCCGTATCGATGCGCAACCTAAAGGATGTGCATGCTATGGCACAGAACTATGGTGTACGGGTGTTGTTCGATTCGGCCCGTTTTGCAGAGAATGCTTATTTTATAAAAAAGCGGGAAGAAGGATATCAGGATAAGGAGATCCGGGAGATTGTGCGGGAGATGTTTGAGTATGCCGATATGATGACCATGAGCAGCAAGAAGGACGCCATTGTCAACATCGGCGGGTTCATTGGTTTGAAGGAAGAGAAGCTGTTCCGGGAGGCCAGTACATACAACATTATGTTTGAAGGATATATCACGTATGGTGGCATGTCGGGCCGGGATATGAATGCCCTGGCGCAGGGCTTGTATGAAGGTACCCATTTCGATTATCTGGATGCCCGCATCCGTCAGGTGGCCTACCTGGGTAGCCGTCTTGAGGCGTTTGGCATACCTGTGCAGAAGCCTTTTGGCGGCCATGCCATTTTTGTAGATGCCAATAAGTTCCTGCCGGAGCTGCCCAGGGAGCAATTCCGGGCCCAAACGCTTGCTGTGGAGCTTTATCTTGAGGCAGGTGTCAGAGCCGTTGAAATTGGCACCCTTTTGGCCGACCGCGATCCCCAGACCCGGGAAAACCGTTATCCTGAGCTGGAGCTGTTGAGGCTTACCATTCCCCGGAGGGTGTATACCAATAACCATATGGAACTGGTAGCCACAGCCTTGAAGAATGTCTATGACCGCAGGAATGATATTTCCAGCGGACTGAAAATAATAAACGAAGCCCCCATCATGAGGCATTTCACCGTTGAGCTGGAAAAGGTTTGATCGGTTTGATTGACTGTTTTTGGAGTTAGTAATAATAGAGCATAAATCAAACAAAAGGTGGTGGATGGGTGTATAGGGAAGAAACCACCTAATAGCCAATGCAAGATCTAACCAAAGGAAAAGAGGGGAAGCTCATACTGAGGTTTGCCTTACCCATGCTTCTTGGAAATGTTTTTCACCAGTTGTACAATGTTGTAGACAGTGTGATAGTTGGGAATTTCATTGGCAAAGAAGCATTGGCTGCGGTGGGGGCTTCGTTTCCCGTTATTTTTGTGTTTTTTGCTCTTGTCCTGGGCATAACTTCCGGCTCTACTGTGGTTATTGCCCAGCATTTCGGAGCGGGAGATACCCGGCGGGTGAAACGAACCATCGATACCCTTTTCATATTTTTGTTTTTTGCTTCCATTGTGGTGAGCATACTGGGTATTGTCTTCAGCAGGGAGATATTTTTGCTTTTGCGCCTGCCTCAGGAGGTCATCCCCCTGGCAGAGGAGTATCTGAAGATATTCTTTGGCGGAGTAATCGCTTTCTTTGGTTTTATGGGTACCAGTGCCGCCTTAAGGGGGCTGGGTGATTCCCGCACTCCTCTTTATTTCCTTATTATTTCCACCATATTCAACATCGGTTTTGATTTGCTTTTTGTGGTGGTATTCGGCTGGGGCATCAAAGGTGTGGCAATAGCTTCGGTGCTTGCTCAGGGAGGAGCCTTTGTAACAGCGATCTTATATCTGAACCGAACCCACCAGGTAATTCGATTTTCCCTAACCCGGTTGTCTTTTGACAGGGAGCTCTTTGGTAAGAGCATGCGCATTGGGGTTCCCACGGGCATTCAGCAAACTGCCGTTGCCATGGGGATGATGGCACTGGTTTGGATCGTGAATGATTTTGGTACCAACGTGATTGCTGCCTACAGTGTAGCGGCCCGCGTTAATTCCCTGGCCACCCTCCCTGCCATGAATTTTGGAAACGCCCTGGCTACCTTTGTGGGCCAGAATCTGGGTGCTCGTAAAGAATTGAGGGTTAAAACCGGATTCAGGGCTACCCTGGTCATGTCATCCATGGTGTCGCTGAGCGTCACCCTGCTGGTGACCTTCTTCGGTGCATTCATCATGAACCTGTTCACCGATGATCCGGCGGTCATTCATATCGGTCAGCAATACCTGGCTATTGTAGGCTCTTTCTACATTGTCTTTTCCGCTCTTTTCTCCACTTCAGGCGTGCTCAGAGGGGCAGGAGCCACCATTGTGCCCATGATCACCACTATTCTCTCCCTGTGGGTGATACGTATACCCAGTGCCTATCTGCTTTCCCAGAACTTCGGACCGGTGGGTATATGGTGGGCTATTCCCCTGGGATGGGTCATAGGACTGGTTATGGCTTATGGATATTACATGACTGGCAGGTGGAAACAAAAAGTGGTGGTGGCCAATAGCCCTTCCTGATGATTGGTTATTAGAAGGATTATTGTACCTTTGCAGCAAAATCAAACCTATAACTATGTTACAGTCCATGACCGGTTATGGTAAGGCGGAAGGGAGCTACCTGAACAAAAATATAACCATCGAGATACGGGCATTAAACAGCAAGCAGAGCGATATCAACCTCAAGCTTCCTTCTGCCCTGAAGGAAAAAGAGATTGAACTGCGGAAAAGGGTCGGGGAGTATCTGGGACGCGGCAAAATCAGCGGCCTGGTTTTATACGAGGTTACCGGCCAGGACCAGGCAGCCACCCTGAATCAGGCCGTGATTAAAAATTATATCAAACAGATCAAACGCATCTCCGATGATCAGCGCATCAACTTCGATTCCAGGCTTTTGCAAACAGCTCTGCAAATGCCGGAAGCTTTTGAAAAAGAAGAAGAGGAGCTCAGGCAGGAGGAATGGAACGTGGTTTGGCAAACCATGGAAGAAGCCCTTCAGGAAGTAATACGTTTCCGGGAGCAGGAAGGACAAGCCATTGAGAACGATTTCCGCGGGCGGATCGAGGCCCTCAGGAATTTTCTTCAGCAGATCGATCCCCATGATAAAGCCCGGGTGGAGAGGATCCGCGAAAAGCTCCAGGAGAAGCTCAAAGCCTATCGCAACAACTTTGAGGTCGATCAGAACCGCTTTGAACAGGAATTGGTGTACTATCTTGAAAAGCTGGATATCACAGAAGAGAAAGTGCGACTGGAAAATCACTTTTCCTATTTCCTGGAATTGCTTTCACAGCAGGAGCCCGTTGGGAAGAAGCTCAATTTCCTTACTCAGGAAATAGGCCGGGAGATCAACACCATCGGATCAAAATCCAATGATTATGAGATGCAACGGCTGGTGGTACAAATGAAGGATGAACTGGAAAAGATCCGGGAACAGGTCATGAATGTATTATAAATCTTGTATCTGAGCTATGGTATATAGGAAAAAAGGCAAGCTGGTGATCTTTTCAGCCCCTTCCGGTTCAGGTAAGACCACCCTCGTCCAGCGCCTGCTCAAGAAAGATCTGAACCTGGAATTTTCGATATCCGCCTGCAGCCGTCCTAAACGTAAAGGAGAGGAGCATGGCCGGGATTATTATTTCCTTTCTCAGGAGGAATTCCTGCGGAAGATCAAGGAAGGGGAGTTTGTTGAGTGGGAAGAGGTATACAAAGATCATTTCTATGGAACCCTGCGCAGTGAGGTTGAACGCATCCGCAACCAGGGGAAAAATGTCATCTTTGATATTGATGTACAGGGTGGGTTGAACCTAAAGAAGAACTTTGGGGGTGAGGCGCTGGCCATCTTCGTGATGCCTCCCTCCCTGGAAGAGCTGGAAAAGCGATTGAAGCGCCGTTCAACCGATGATCCCGAGAAAATCAACCTGCGTATTCTTAAAGCCGAATCCGAACTTAAATATGCCGAGCTTTTCGACCGCATCATATACAATACGGATTTGGAGAAGGCGGTGAGCGAGGCGGAAAATATGGTGGCTGAATTCATTCAAAGTTAATTCATTGTTTTTCATGAAGGTGGGTTTGTTTCTTGGTTCGTTTAATCCTGTTCATATTGGCCATTTGGCCATTGCTAATTATTTTGCTGAGTTTTCTGATCTTGAGCAGATATGGCTGGTTATCAGTCCCCAAAGCCCTTTTAAGCAGAAGAAAAACCTGCTGCCGGAATATCAGCGCTATCATATGGTGGAGCTGGCCCTGGGGGATGATCACCAGATCAGACCTTCCAATATTGAATTTTTGCTTCCCAAGCCTTCCTATACCATCGATACATTGGCTTATTTAAGGGAAAAACATCCCTCAAACCAGTTTTGTCTGATCCTGGGTTCCGACAACCTCGTCCATTTCCATAAATGGAAGAATTACCGTGAATTGCTCTCCCATTATGAATTGTATGTATATCCCCGTCCGGGGCATGATCCCCAGGCCTTCAGGGATCAATATGATTTTCATTGGTGGGATGCCCCGCTGATCGAAATATCCTCCAGCATGATACGCCGTTCCATCCAACAGGGTAAAAACATGCGGTATTTTCTTCCTGTTAAGGTTTATGAGTATATCAGGGAGATGCACTTTTATGAGAAATAGGTATATTTGTGAAGATTCTATACAATTCAAAGTCTTATGGTCACCTTATTGTTGTATCTTTTTATTGCATTGTTTTTTTCGTTTCTGTGTTCATTGCTGGAAGCCTCCCTGCTGAGCATCACACCCTCATTCATAGCGGCAAAGGTCAATGAAAATAAAAGCTACGCCCGCACTCTGAAGCGTTTTAAAGAGGAGGTGGATTTGCCGTTGGCTGCCATACTAACCTTGAACACTTTTGCTCACACCATTGGTGCGGCCGGTGTAGGTGCACAAGCCCAGGAGATCTGGGGCAATGAGTATTTGTCGTTGACCTCAGCAGCATTGACAATTGTGATACTGATATTTTCCGAGATCATCCCCAAAACCCTGGGCGCGAGTTTTTGGAAAAAACTGGCGCCATTTACCGCCCGATCGCTGGTGGTATTGATTTACTCCCCATTGTATCCCTTCATTATACTTAGTAAATTCATCACCAAGATACTCAATAAGGAGAAAGGCAGCGCTGTGCTGAGCCGTGCTGAATTCCAGGCTATGGCGGAGATTGGTGTTCAGGAAGGCATCTTCAGGAAGGAAGAGTCGCAGATCCTGATGAACCTGATGAAATTTAACAATATCGTGGTAAAAAGTATCATGACTCCCCGCACGGTAGTTGTTTCGGCCTCAGAAGAAGAAACGGTGCACAGTTTTCTTGAGGCATATGAAAAAGTTCGGGTTTCCAGGATCCCCATTTATAAGGAAAACATCGATAACATTACCGGTTATGTGCTAAAGGATGATCTGATGCAGCATATGATTGAGAAGAAGTGGAACCGGAAGTTGCATGCTCTGGGCCGCAACATCATGGTGGTTAATGAGAAGATGCCCATCATCCGGTTGTTTTACAAGCTGATCCAGGAGAAGGAACACATTGCTATGGTGGTGGGTGAGTACGGTGAGATGTCGGGAATCGTTACCATGGAGGATGTGATCGAAACCCTGCTGGGAGCTGAGATCATGGATGAATTGGATAACGTGGAGGATATGCAGAAGCAGGCCATGAAGATCTGGGAGCGCAGGGCCAAGCGGCTGGGCCTCATATGAAGGTAGGATTGCCGGCATTCGGCAGGTTTTGTTTTAAAATATGAAGCCATCCCGGGTATTGTTGGATGAGTTATTTATATTTGTTTGGTCAATAAATGCAATAAACAGGAACAATGATGGAAGTAACGGTAGAAACAGCCAGGCAACTGGGTTTGCTCCCCGAAGAATACAAAAAGATCCGCCAGATACTGGGAAGGAATCCTAACTTCACGGAGTTGAGCATTTACTCGGTCATGTGGTCAGAGCATGCCTCCTATAAGAATTCGATCAAATGGTTAAAGACCCTGCCCATGGAAGGAGATCAGCTGATGGCAGAGGCTGGCGAGGAGAATGCTGGTTTGGTGGATCTGGGTAACGGATATGGCTGTGCCTTCAAGATAGAATCACACAATCACCCTTCAGCCATTGAGCCCTACCAGGGTGCGGCAACCGCTGTTGGAGGGATCAACCGCGATATCTTCACCGTAGGGGCCCGGCCGGTGGCCCAGCTCAATTCGCTGCGTTTCGGTGATCCATCACTGGATCGGACCAGGTGGCATTTGCGCGGGGTTGTTAAAGGCATAGGCGATTATGGCAACTCCTTTGGAGTGCCTGTTCTGGGAGGGGAAGTATATTTTGATAAATCGTATAATGCCAATCCCCTGGTCAATGCCATGTCGGTGGGGTTGGTCAAGAAAGACCGCTTGATATCGGCAGTGGCTAAAGGAGTGGGTAATCCTGTATACATCGTTGGATCCTCCACGGGCAAGGATGGCATCCACGGAGCCACTTTTGCCTCAGCCAATCTTACGGAGAAATCTGCCGAGGACCTGCCTTCGGTACAGGTAGGCGACCCTTTCATGGAAAAACTCCTGCTGGAGGCCACGCTCGAGCTAAATAAATCGGCGGCTGTTGTTGGCATGCAGGATATGGGTGCTGCAGGGATCATCTGCTCCACCAGCGAGATGTCGGAAAAAGGCGGGCAGGGCATGAAGATTGACCTGGATAAGGTGCCCCTGCGCCAGCAAGATATGGATCCCTTTGAAATATTGCTTTCCGAATCGCAGGAAAGGATGCTGGTGGTGGTCGAAAAAGGCCATGAGAAAGAAGTGGAAAGGATCTTCGACAAATGGGATCTCAATCGGGAGATCATCGGGGAGGTCATTGATGAGGATAAGTTGTATTTTTACTCCGGGGGTGAATTGGTAGCTGATGTACCGGCTTCCACCCTGGTGCTGGGCGGCGGTGCTCCTGTATATGACCGCGAACATACGAAGCCGGACTATATTGATGAATATAAGAAGTTCTCCATCAATGATATACCCGAACCCGCCGACCTGAGGGAGGTGATCATGAACCTGGTACGCAACCCCAACATCGCCTCCAAAAGATGGGTCAGTGAACAGTATGATACGATGGTGGGTACCGCCAATATGTCTACCAATTTCCCCAGTGATGCCGGTGTATTCAACCTGAAAGAGATGGACAAGGCCCTGGCGATGACCGTCGATTGTAATGCCCGGTATGTAAACGCCGATCCTTATGTGGGAGCCCAGATAGCTGTTGCTGAGGCATCCCGTAACATCGTTTGTACCGGCGGACGGCCCACCGCCATCACCAATTGCCTGAATTTTGGCAATCCCTATAATCCTGAAGCTTACTGGCAATTTGTTCAGGCCGTCAAAGGCATGGGAGATGCCTGCCGTCGCTTTAACACCCCGGTAACCGGAGGTAATGTGAGTTTCTATAATCAAACCACCATCGGGAGAAAGGAAGAGCCTGTTTTCCCTGCACCCGTGATTGGCATGATCGGGATAATGAACAACAAAAACCATCAAACCACCGTCGGCTTCAAGGAAAAGGGCGACATGATCTTCCTGATAGGACGCTCCATTGAAGACATCAGCTCCTCCGAATACCTGGTCTCTTACCACCAGGTGGAAAAATCGCCGGCTCCTTTCTTCGACATGGAAGAAGAGTACCATGTTCAACAGGCAATTAAAGATCTGATTGAACACGGCCTGATCCGCTCGGCCCACGACGTTTCGGAAGGAGGATTGTTCATAACCCTCCTGGAATCGGCCATGGTAAGGGACATGGGTTTCGATATCACCACCAGTGCCGATATCCGTACTGACGCTTTTCTGTTTGGCGAAGCCCAAGGCCGCATCGTGGTAAGTGTTACATCTTCTAATGAAACACAATTCGTTGATTTCATGCTTGAACGGGATGTGCCCTTCTCAACCCTTGGCCATGTCACCAAGTCGGAACTGCGGATCGATGACGATTCCTATGGGTTTATTCATGACATGAAAAAGCACTATGAACAAGCCCTGGATGATCTGATGAATGCTTAAGCCGGTTCTGAAAGGGCCTTTTTCATAATAATCAAACCGGTGTTGCGTTAATATAGCTAATAAATGCTATCGTTTTGAAAAAGATCCTCCTGTTTCTTCTAATTGCCCTGTCTGTGCCGGCTTCTGCCCAGGATGACCCCATTCTGAATTATCAGAAGATCGATCACAAGCCTTTTCATTTTGGGTATACCCTGGGGCTGAATACCATGGATTTTGGTATTTATCCGTCTGAAGCATCCCTCAGCCCCGAGAGTGCCCTGCCCGATACTTTCCCCGAGATCAACCGCCTCTCCCCCGGGATCGATATCGGCATTGTTACCAATTTTCGCTTAACCGAATACCTGGACTTCAGGTTTTTGCCCGGGATATCCCTGGGGCAACGTAACCTGAACTACTACACCCACTTATCTGATGTTTCACAGGATCCATCCAATGGAGTGCAAAGTCCTGGCAATGTCGATTCATCAGCATTGACGCAAGAGTCACCGATGAATATCGGAAGCACTTTCATTAATGTTCCTGTTGCCCTGCGTTATGAAGCCAAACGTTATTACAACTTCAGACCTTACATTATAGGAGGGGTCAATTTCCGCTGGGATATGGCCCGGAACAAGGATTTTAATGTAAGCGAAGGCATATTTGTCAAGCTTAAACCCTTTGATGTATACCTGGAAGGGGGTATGGGCATGGATTTTTACCTGCCCTATTTTAAACTTTCCGTGGAGCTGAAATTATCCGTCGGGACCCTGAATGTGCTGGATCCCGATAAGCATGAAAATAAATCGGGTTATGTAAACTCAATTGATAAGCTGAAATCCAGGATGGTCAGCCTGTCATTTCATTTTGAATGATTCCCCGAGATCCACTGCCTGCGGCGGAACTCTGAACAGACAATGCCGGTAGCCATCGATACATTCAGCGATTCGGCCTTTGTCATCTTCGCTGAAGGGAAAGCGGGAATGTATAGCTGGCGGTTGATATACCTCCACAGATTCTCCGAGATCCCGTGCGACTCACTGCCCATCACAATCATTCCCTTGTCCTGAAGAGGCGTAGTATAGAGATTTTCACCTTCCAGAAAGCAACCGTATATATCGAAAACTGGCTGGCGGCTCCAGGGCTCAAGAAATTCCGTCAGCTCCCTGTAGGCTACTTTTACCCGGGCTATCGAACCCATAGTGGACTGAACCGTCTTGGTATTGTACAGATCAACCGTATCGGTGGAACAAATGATGTTTTCTATTGCAAACCAATCGGCCAGCCGGACAATAGTGCCCAGGTTACCGGGATCGTTGATACCGTCAAGTACCAGGGAAAGCTTTCCGGACAGATCCTCCTCCTCTGAAAAGCTTCCGGGAACAGCAAAAACACCCAGTACTTCCGCAGGTGTCTGGAGGGTGGATATTTTGCCAAGCTCTTGTTCGGTGACTGTTATCTGTTCTTTTATCTTTGCCCTGGCATCAGGAGGGTTTTTTTCAAACCAGCCGGTTGTGGCACATAAAAGGTTGGCCTGGGCGCCTTCACCGAGCAACTCCTGCACCAGCTTTGTGCCTTCGGCAATGAACAAGCCCTTCTCGCTCCTGTGTTTCTTTTTTTTTAGGGAGTTAATAAATTTAATTTTATTTTTGCTTAACATACGCTGGTTTCTCTTTGGGTTTATAAACAGTTAGTTATCATTTAACAGAATCAATCTGAATGCGCTATACAACCACCATCTGTTTCATTGTTTTGTTGCCCCTTGCTCTTGGACTTTTCTCCTGCAGTTCCACCAGGCATGTTCCCGAAGGAGAATACCTGCTGAAGAGATATAAGATAAAGACCGACAATAAAAATATTGAAAAAAGCGAAATTAAAAAATACATCCGTCAGAAACCCAATCAGCGTTTTCTGGGATTGAGTTTTCCGTTTTTTCTCTATAACCTTTCCAATCCGTATAAAGAAAAGGGCATAAACAAATGGCTCCGCAAAGCCGGTGAGGCCCCGGTTGTATGGGATCGATTCATGATGAAGGAATCTGCCCGGCAGATCAATAATTATCTGGAGAAACAAGGGTATTATGATGCACAGGTTACCGATTCCGCCATTTTTCATGATCATAAGGTAACGGTGCTATACAACCTGGATACAGAGAAGCCATACCGGATTAGTAATGTTGAATACCAGGTAAGGGATTCGGCTTTGGAACCCTTTATTTTTCCCGACACATCAAGGTTACCTGTAAATCCCGGCAACATTTTTTCCGTGGAGCTGCTTCAGCGGCAACGCAACATGATTGAGACCATCCTTCGCAACAAGGGTTTTTATCGTTTCTCCAAGGATTTTGTCAATTACATTGCCGATACCACCGCCCGGAAGAACAAGGTGGACCTGACCGTTGAGGTCAATCCTTTTCCCGTTAGGGAGGAAGATGGGGATGAATTGATTACCAGATCCCACAAGCGATATAGAATTGATTCCATTTATATTTTTCCCGATTATGACCCTAAGGAGGCCATTGCTGATAAACAGGAATATATTGAAAGTTTGGACACCCTGGAGCATAAGCATTTGAAGTTTGTTTACCGTGGCGAACCAGGCTTTGACCTGGATGTGATTACCCAATCCAACTACCTTGAGCCGGGAGAATGGTACAGCCAGGATGAAACCGACAAGACATACCAGCATCTGAATTCCCTTCGGTTGTTTCAGATCATCAACATCAAGTTCAACGAATCGGCCAGCTCCGTTGATTCATTGGTAGGTAAGCTGGACTGCCATATCTATCTGAAGAAGTTCAAGCTTCAATCCTATACCATTGAGCTTGAAGGCACCAATTCTTCGGGAAATATAGGCGGAGCCGGCAACCTGGTCTACACGCACAAGAGCATCTTCGGCGGGGCCGAACAATTCCAGTCGAAATTCACGGGAGCTTTTGAGATCCTGGATCAGGATGAATTTAAAATCGACAATACCTTGCGGCTGGGAACGGAGTTGAGTATTGATTTTCCCAAGTTTTTGCTGCCTTTCCTGCGCAGCGACCGTTTCGTCAAGGAGTATAATCCCAAGACCACCCTCTCGGCCATGTACAATTATCAGGAAAGGCCTGATTACACGCGTACCCTGGCAAACCTGACCTTTGGCTACCGCTGGCAGAACCGGAATTACCTAACCCATTATGTGAATCCCATTGAGTTGAATGTGCTTCGTTTGCCATACATCTCCGATAACTTCAGGCGAAATCTGGAGGAGATCTATTTGAAAAGCAGTTATGACGATCATTTTCTCTCGGTTACCAGTTATAGCATGATCTACAACAACCAGGAAATGAAGAGTAAGACCCGCGACTTCCAATATTTCAGGCTAAATGCCGAAGTGGCAGGCAATATCCTCACGGGCATCAGTAAAATTGTTGATATGAATCAGGTGGGGGACCATTATGAGCTCTTTGGCATCCGGTTTGCCCAGTTCTTTAAGTTGGACTTTGATATTAGGCATTATCAAATTCTCAATGAGAATGAGCGTTTTGTTTACCGTTTTTTTGTGGGAGGGGGATTCCCTTATGGCAACTCCAGTGCCCTGCCTTTTGTCAAGCAATATTTCTCTGGAGGGGCCAACAGCATCCGGGCCTGGAATGTTCGGGCGCTGGGACCCGGCTCCTATAGGCCGCGGGAGGATTTTACCGGTTATCCGAACCTGACCGGCGACCTGAAGCTGGAGCTCAACTGGGAGTATCGTTTTAAGATGTTTTGGTTACTCGAAGGAGCCTTTTTTGTAGATGCCGGCAATATATGGTCGGTCAATCCCGCTGATGACCGGGTAGGAGCCCAGTTTGCCCCCGATGATTTTCTTGATCAGATCGCCCTGGGAACCGGCCTCGGCCTGCGCTTCGACCTGTCCTTTTCCGTGCTCAGGCTTGATATGGGCCTGAAGATGAAGGATCCTTCTTATCCTTCAGGTGAACGCTGGTTGCCGGGTAACCGCTCCATCAACCAGGAAAATATTTCCTGGAACATTGCCATTGGTTATCCGTTTTGATGCAATATTTTCATCGGAAGTAACTAGACCTGTTCCATTCTTTTTTGTAACTTTGTACGGTTTTTTAAAATTCACAAAACATTTAAGCCTATGTCTTATAATAAAGTATTAGAATTGCTGGGAGATCAGGCAGATGACCTGCTGAACCACAAGTGTAAGACCGTTGACAAGGAGCAGTTGCATTTGCCCGGTCCGGATTTTATTGAGCGGGTATTCTACCACTCCAATCGCAGTCCAAGGGTACTTGCCAATCTGGCCCGTCTGTTCGACCACGGCAGGCTGGGTGGCACAGGGTATTTGTCCATCCTGCCCATTGATCAGGGTATTGAGCATACTGCAGGGGCTTCATTTGCACCCAATCCCATATATTTTGATCCGGAGAACATTGTGAAACTGGCCATTGAGGGAGGTGCCAATGGAGTAGCTTCTACTTTCGGTGTGCTGGCAGCCACCGCCCGCAAGTATGCACACCGCATTCCTTACATTGTGAAGATCAACCACAATGAACTGCTGACTTATCCCAATAAGCATGACCAGATTCTCTATGGGTCGGTTGATGAGGCTTTCAATATGGGAGCAGCTGCCATTGGTGCCACCATTTACTTTGGAAGTCCCGAATCGAACCGTCAGCTTATTGAGATTGCCGAAGCTTTTGAAAGGGCTCACGAATTGGGCATGGCTACCATCCTGTGGTGTTACACCCGCAACAAAGCCTTCAAAACCGACAAGGACGATTTCCACACGGCGGCCGACCTGAGCGGACAGGCCAACCATCTGGGCGTGACCATTCAGGCCGATATCATCAAACAAAAGATGCCTACCACCAACGGTGGCTTCACCACCTTGAATTTTGGCAAGACGAATGAAAAGATGTACAGCGAGCTGAGTTCAGACCACCCCATTGACCTGACCCGCTATCAGGTTATCAACAACTATATGGGCCGCATGGGCCTGATCAACTCCGGTGGTGCCTCCAAGGGCGAGAGCGACCTGAAAGACGCCGTTACAACGGCTGTAGTCAACAAACGTGCAGGCGGCATGGGTCTGATCTCAGGAAGAAAAGCCTTCCAGAAACCCATGGAGCAGGGTGTTGAGCTGCTTAATGCCATCCAGGACGTATACCTGGCTAAGGAGATCGATATCGCATAAAAAGACCATCCCATCATTACAGAGGCTGTCTCATTAAATGGAGACAGCCTTTTTTCGTTTCAGGTTGTCAGATGAATGTTGACATTTCAATGTTTAACATTCAACTTTTAACAGGTTGTTATTAGGATGGATTGCATAATAGCGAGTTTTTTTATAATATTGTTCACTGAATCAATTCCTTCATATCCACTAAAATTTTGTATATGGCGAAATTCGACTTTTCAAAACGCGACAGCTTTGGGAGCAAATTTGGTGTAATAGCGGCAGCTGCTGGTTCTGCTGTAGGCCTGGGCAACATATGGCGTTTCCCCTATATCGCCGGTGAGAACGGAGGCGGTGCCTTTATATTGGTTTACCTGCTTTTTATTCTCGCCATTGGCATACCGGTTATGCTTTCTGAGTTTACCATTGGACGCAGCGCCCAGAGAAACGTATTCGGTTCGTTCAAGAAACTGGCACCCCGAACCCATTGGTATTTGATTGGTGTTTTGGGAGTTGTTGCGGCCTTCATTATATTGTCGTTTTACAGTACAGTAGCCTCCTGGACTATGGAGTATATTTATAAAGCTGCTGCCGATGCCTTTTCAGGAAAGTCATCCGACCAGCTGACCAGCATGTTTCAAGGCTTCAAGGGGGGGACCTTTCGTCCCATCATGTGGCAGGTGGTATTCATGTTTCTCACTGCCTGGATTGTAGTGTCCGGCGTAAAGCGGGGCATTGAGAAATATGCCCGGATCCTGATGCCTGTATTGTTGTTATTGATCATTATACTGGATGTGCGTGCCGTTACGCTGGCCGGTGCACAGGAAGGTCTTGAGTTCCTTTTTAAACCTGATTTTTCCAAACTCAATACCAATTCCATCCTGCAAGCCCTGGGGCAGGCGTTTTTCTCCCTCAGCATAGGTATGGGAACCCTGGTTACCTACGGGTCGTATATTAATAAGCGTGAAAACCTTACCAACACAGCCATCAGCGTATCGGCCGCCGATACCATCATTGCCATTCTGGCCGGTGTGGCCATTTTCCCAGCGGTGTTTGCCTTTGGCATTGAGCCGAATGCCGGTCCCGATTTGATTTTCCGTACCCTTCCGAACATTTTCCAGCAAATTCCGGGGGGATACTTCTTTGCTTTGCTTTTCTTCATCTTGCTTGGTGTGGCAGCTCTAACTTCTTCCATCTCGGTGCTGGAAGTTGTGGTGGCCTATTTCACCGAGGAACTGGGTATATTACGTAAACCAGCAACCATCCTGGCTGCGGCTACCATCACCGCACTGGGCGTTTTATCGACCATGTCGTGGGGAGTTCTCAAGGATGTCAGCCTTTTCAACCAAAACATTTTTGACTTGCTCGATTTCACGGCGTCCAGCATATTGCTGCCCATCGGCGGACTGTTTATCGTGATCTTTGTGGGATGGTACCTGGGCAAAGACTACACCCGCAAAGAACTCTCGAGCGAGGGCCTTTTCAAGGTCAAGCTGATCAATGTGTTTATATTGATTGTTAAGTTTTTGGCACCCCTTGCCATTGCCCTGGTCTTCCTTAATGGCATCGGGTTGTTGAAATTCTGACCGGGTATGAATTGATACAGTCATGGAGCCTTTTCACTGGAAGAACCTGTTTTGCTTTTCCAAAAGGGAAAGAAGAGGAGTATATACCCTGCTCCTTCTACTCCTTCTGCTGCTGCTTTTCAGGGGATATATTGCCGATCTTATTCCTTCGGCCGAACCGGTAGCCGACTCGCTTTTTGCCTGGCAGGTGGAGCAATGGCTTAGTGAATCCCAACCTAATGGCCCAGCCCCCTCCCAGGGGGAACGGGCTACAGGTCCCCTTCCCGCAAACAGACAAGAGATCGAATCGTTCCGGTTCGACCCCAACCAAGCCTCTCGTCAGGAATTGGAAAGACTGGGCCTGAATACAAGGGTGGTGACCAACCTTTTGAGATACCGGGAGAAGGGGGGCAGGTTTGATGCCCCGCAGGACCTTCTGAAGATTTATGGGATGGATTCCTCTACCTTTCTGTGCCTAAAGGATTGTGTTTGGATAGCAGGAATGAACCGGCCAGCAGGCAAATCTTCGACTGAACCCCCTGATGCGGTTCATCGGGAGGCAAGCCATGCCCTGAATATTGATCTTAACATTGCCGATACCTTCCAGCTGATGCAGCTTCCCGGTATCGGTGAGGTATATGCCCGGCGGATATGTAAATACAGGGATCTGCTGGGCGGATATGCACATGCCGGACAGCTTCATGAGGTTTACGGACTGGCCCCGTCTGTTGTGGATACCATTGAAAAGCACCTCATCATCGACACCCTCCATATCCGGCCTATCGCCATCAATCGGGCCACTTTTCGCGAACTCATCCGTCATCCCTATCTCGGGGAATACCAAACAAAAGCCATCCTCGATTATCGCGATTACCGCAAAGGTGAGGTGGTACATATTAATGAACTGTTGTTGCATAATATTTTGGATCAAAAAACGTATCAAAAAATAGAGCCCTATTTGGTGGCGGACCCTTAAGGTGTGTTATGGCAAAGGGGTGAGCCGTTGTAAGAAAAGCAAGAGCAACCGGTTAATGCATTGAATAATTTTTTTTGTATCTTGTAATAAAAAAGAATAATTTTTTCCATATATCGTTTTGACAATGTGGAATTAATTGATTAGATTTGCCGCTCAATAAAAAAAGGAGGTCCCATATGATCATAGTACAAATCAAAGATGGCGAAAACATTGAAAGAGCGCTGAAGAAGTTCAAGAGAAAGTTTGAAAAAACAGGAGTAATCAAAGAGTTAAGAGAGCGTCAGGCCTACACCAAGCCTTCCATGGAAAGAAGGGAAGAGAAGAAGCGTGCCATATACAAACAGAAGCTCAGAGAGAAGAGCGAATAGTGCCGTTTTTTATCCCAGTTAAGCCTTAGTCAGCTATGTACAGGGAGGGCTTTTTAAAATATCTCCAATACGAAAAACGTTATTCGGACCATACAATCAGGGCCTATCGGAATGACCTGAAACAATTTTTTTCCTATCTGGAAGAGAACCATAGCAGCCGGGATGTGCAGAGTATCACAGAAGACAAAGTCAGGGCATGGATTGTAAATTGTCTGCACAATAACATTTCCGAACGGACGATAAACCGCAAAATCTCCACCTTAAAAACCTACTTCAAGTATCTGATGCGCATGGGGTATATTCACTATGATCCTATGGTAAAGGTTTATACTCCTAAAGTAGGGCGTAGGATTCCTTATTTTGTGGATGAAAGCCACATGAACCTGTTGACCGACCACCGGCTATTCGACAAGGATTTTTACGGGTTCCGGGATCAAGTGATCGTGGAGATGCTTTACCAAACCGGTATGCGTTTATCGGAGCTGATCCGCATAGAGGATCGCGATATACATTTTGGTAGTCAGCAGATCCGGATCATTGGCAAGCGGAACAAGGAGCGCATCATACCTCTTACCGCCCCGTTGGTGGAGATGATCCGTCAATACATGGCCCGGCGCGATGAGAAGTTTCTTCGGCGCGCCCCGGGTTTTCTTCTGGTCACCAACAAGGGAAAGAAGCTCTACGAGAAATTCGTTTACCGCACCGTAAAAAAGTACCTCTCCTTTGTCACCACCCTGGAGAAGCGCAGCCCTCACGTGTTGAGACACACCTTTGCCACACATATGCTGAACCATGGAGCCGATTTGAATGCCATTAAGGAAATTCTGGGCCATGCCAACCTATCGGCTACCCAAATCTATACCCACAGCACTTTTGAGAAACTCAGAGCCATTTATAAGCAAGCACATCCTAGAACTTAAAAAGGAGGTTTTTTTATGGACGTAAAGATTCATTCCGTACATTTTGATGCCGATAAGAAGCTCATTGAATTCGTCGAGAATAAGGTCAACAAACTCGACCAGTTCTATGACAACATCATCGGTGCAGAAGTTTTTCTGCGGGTCGAAAAGGAGCAGAGCCCCGACAACAAACTCACTGAGATCAAGTTGCAGATACCCGGCAGCGACCTTTTTGCCAAGAAGCAAACCGATACATTCGAGGAAAGCACTGACTTGGCGGTAAATGCACTGCGAAAACAACTCACCAAAAGAAAGGCCAAGCAAAGGGGCGCATAAAATTGAAAAAATTGGAATATAAATTTTGTAAGATAAATAAAATATATATACCTTTGCAAACCGATTTTCTGATTTAAGCGCGTTCTTTACAGTGTTGTTATGAGGATTTTCGCCGATGTAGCTCAGCTGGTCTAGAGCAGCTGATTTGTAATCAGCAGGCCGTGGGTTCGAATCCCTCCATCGGCTCCTGTTTTGGGGAGGTACCAAAGTGGCCAACTGGGGCAGACTGTAAATCTGCTGGCGTATGCCTTCGTAGGTTCGAATCCTGCCCTCCCCACAGGCCTTTTTGCGGGAGTAGCTCAGTTGGTAGAGCATCAGCCTTCCAAGCTGAGGGTCGCGGATTCGAGTTCCGTCTCCCGCTCTCTTTTTGCCGATGTAGCTCAGGGGTAGAGCGCTTCCTTGGTAAGGAAGAGGTCACGGGTTCAAATCCCGTCATTGGCTCGAGCGTTTTGTTTATTGTATATTAACCGATATAAGTTCAAGAATAACCAAACCGTAAATTTTAATATCTGAAGTTATGGCAAAAGAAAAATTTGAGCGATCGAAAGAACACGTAAATATCGGGACCATAGGTCACGTCGATCACGGTAAGACGACCCTGACGGCAGCCATCACCAAAATTTTGAGTGAAAAGGGACTGTCGGAAGTCCGGAGTTTTGATTCTATCGATAATGCTCCTGAAGAGAAGGAGCGTGGTGTTACCATCAACTCCGCGCACGTTGAGTACCAAACAGAGAAGAGGCACTATGCTCACGTGGATTGTCCCGGTCACTCTGACTATGTAAAGAATATGGTAACGGGTGCCGCCCAGATGGACGGTGCTATCCTGGTTGTAGCCGGCACTGACGGCCCCATGCCGCAGACCCGCGAGCACATCCTGCTGGCCCGTCAGGTAAATGTACCCAAAGTGGTTACTTTCCTCAATAAGGTGGACCTGGTCGATGACCCCGAGCTTATCGAACTGGTGGATATGGAAGTTCGTGAATTACTCGACTTTTACGAGTTCGATGGTTCCAATGCTCCCGTTATCCATGGTTCTGCATTGGGTGCCCTCAACGGTGAAGAAAATTGGGTAGAGAAGGTTATGGAACTCATGCAGGCCGTGGACGACTATATTCCCGTTCCACCCCGTGATAAGGATAAGCCTTTCCTGATGCCCGTGGAGGACGTATTCTCGATCACCGGCCGGGGTACGGTTGCTACCGGTAGAATTGAAACCGGCGTGATCAACACCGGCGAAGAAGTGGAAATGATTGGCCTGGGTGCTGAGAAGAAGAAAACGGTTGTCACAGGTGTGGAGATGTTCCGTAAGATTCTCGATACCGGTGAAGCTGGCGACAACGTGGGCCTGTTGCTGCGCGGTGTGAACAAGGATCAGGTTAAGCGCGGTATGGTAATCGCACGCCCCGGTTCCATTACTCCCCACACCCGCTTCAAAGCAGAGGTATATGTCCTGAAGAAGGAAGAGGGCGGACGCCACACGCCCTTCCACGACAATTACCGTCCTCAATTCTACATCCGTACCATGGACGTAACAGGTACCGTCAAGCTGCCCGAAGGCACTGAAATGGTGATGCCTGGCGATAATGTTACCATGAGTGTAGAATTGATCTATCCCGTTGCCCTGAACGTAGGCCTGCGTTTCGCTATCCGCGAAGGCGGAAGAACCGTCGGTGCCGGCCAGGTCACTGAGATTGTAGAATAATAATTTCAGGGGATGTTACGTTACGATAACGAACATCCTTCATATACACGGGTGTAGCTCAGTTGGTAGAGCAGCGGTCTCCAAAACCGCAGGTCGTGAGTTCGAGCCTTACCACCCGTGCTAAATCTTTTTACAGGATGAAGATTAAATCTTATTTGAAAGACTCATACAACGAATTGGTACATAAAGTATCATGGCCAACATGGAGTGAGCTGCAGCGCAGTGCTGTAATTGTTATGGTTGCTTCCTTAATTATCGCGGTGATTGTATTCATGATGGATATTTCTTTCAGAAATTTGATGGATTTCATCTATAGTATGTTTTATTAATGAATAAGGTGTGCTGAAATGGCTGAAAATGACAAGAGATGGTATGTGCTCCGGGCAATTGGCGGGAAGGAAAAACAGGTGAAGGAGTACATTGAAAACGAGATCACGAAGGGGAAGATCAGTGAATTTGTCAATCAGGTGCTTATACCGACCGAAAAAGTATATCAAGTACGTAACGGCAAGAAAATCAGTAAAGAACGCAATTTTTTCCCCGGTTATGTTTTGGTCGAAGCCAATCTGACCCCCGACACTCAGCATTACCTGGAAAATCTCCCCAACGTCATTGGGTTCCTTAAAACCGAAGGCAATAAACCTTCACCCCTTCGTAAAAGCGAGGTCAACCGCATCCTCGGAAGGGTTGATGAACTGGCCGAAGGCGATGAGGAACTGAATGTACCCTTTTATGTGGGAGAAACCGTCAAGGTGATTGATGGCCCCTTCAACAACTTCAACGGTGTCATTGAAGAAGTCAATGAGGAAAAGAAGAAGTTGAAAGTCATGGTCAAGATTTTTGGAAGGAAGACACCACTCGAATTAAGTTTTATGCAAGTAGAAAAAGAATAATTTTTTAAGTTTTTAATGCTATGGCAAAAAAAGTTGAAGGTGTAATAAAACTACAAATACGGGGTGGTCAGGCAAACCCTTCTCCACCGGTGGGCCCGGCTTTGGGTGCCAAAGGTGTCAACATCATGGAATTTTGCAAGAAATTCAATGCCAAGACCCAGGATAAAACGGGGAAGGTTGTACCGGTAATCATCACCGTTTTTTCTGACAAATCCTTTGATTTTGTTACCAAAACACCCCCTGCACCGGTTCAATTGCTGGAAGCTGCCAAATTAAAAGGTGGCTCATCCGAACCCAACCGGGAGAAGGTTGGAGCAGTCAGCTGGGATCAGGTCAAGGCAATTGCAGAAGACAAGATGGAAGATCTCAATGCCTTTACTATTGAATCGGCCATGAAGATGGTAGCAGGAACGGCCAGAAGCATGGGAATCACCGTGAAGGGTAAATTTCCTGGTAACAATTAAAACGGAGCAACACAATGGCTAAATTAACCAAGAATAGAAAGAGTGTTTTAGAGCAATTCGATAAAACGCAGTTATATAAACTGGAAGAAGCAGCTCAACTGGTCAAGGATATTACCACTGCCAATTTTGATGCTTCGGTCGATCTGGATGTGCGCCTGGGCGTAGATCCAAGAAAACCCAACCAGATGGTGCGCGGTGTGGTTACCTTGCCCCATGGTACGGGTAAGGTGATCCGGGTCTTGGCCCTCTGCACTGCCGACAAGGAAGAAGAGGCCAAAGCTGCAGGCGCCGACTATGTGGGTCTGGATGAATACATCAACAAGATTAAAGAGGGATGGCTCGACTTTGATGTGGTGATCACCCAGCCTTCGGTTATGCCGAAAGTAGGCCCCCTTGGTAAAGTGCTGGGCCCCCGCGGTCTGATGCCCAATCCCAAAAGTGGTACCGTAACCGACAACATCGGTCAGGCCATCGAAGAGATCAAAAAAGGGAAAATCGATTTTAAAGTCGATAAAACCGGGATCGTTCATACTTCGATTGGTAAAATATCGTTCGATGCCAAGCAGATTGCTGAGAATGCCAGGGAGTTTTTGAATACCATCCGGAAACTCAAGCCCACGGCTGCCAAAGGCACGTATATCAAGAGTATTACACTGTCCAGTACGATGAGCCCCGGGATCAAGATTGACCCCAGCGACCTCAGAAAGACTGCTTAATGCCAATACCTAACAAAAGAACTTGACAGCTCTATGAAAAGAAGAGAGGAAAAAGAAGAAATTGTCAACCATCTGATTGAAGATATAAAGAACACTTCCCATTTTTACCTGGCCGACATTTCCGGGTTGAATGCAGAGGAGACTACCGAGCTTCGCAGGAAGTGCTTCGAGAACGATCTGAGGTTGACGGTCGTTAAAAATACCCTGCTGAAAAGAGCCCTGGACGCGGTTGAGTTTTCGGCAGAGGAACTGGAACAGGCACTGGAGGGTCCCACTTCCCTTATCCTTACAGAAAAGGGCAATGCCCCTGCCAAGCTCATCAAAGAGTTCCGCAAGAAAAAAGACAAACCCCTTCTGAAGGGCGCCTATGTGGAAGAATCGCTCTATATCGGCGACGATAAGCTGGAGGATCTCTCGAAGATCAAGTCCAAAGAGGAACTGCTGGGCGACCTGATCCTACAATTGCAATCACCTATGAACGACGTGATATCTTCACTGAAATCCGGAAACGACATCCTAGCTGGAGTAGTGAAAACATTATCCGAAAAGGAAGAGTAAAACAATTTAAAATTCATTAAAAATTAAGAAAAAATGGCAGATTTAAAAGCGCTTGCAGAAGAATTAGTTAACTTGAGTGTCAAAGATGTTAACGAATTAGCAGACATATTGAAAGACGAATATGGAATTGAACCGGCCTCTGCTCCTGTTGTAGCTGCAGGACCTGCCGAGGGTGCAGAAGGAGGCGGTGCTGAAGAGCAAACCGAATTCGATGTCATATTAAACTCCGCTGGCAGTGCCAAACTGCAAATTGTTAAACTGGTCAAGGAACTGACTGGACTGGGACTCAAAGAAGCCAAAGAGCTGGTAGACTCCCTGCCCAAGCCGGTGAAAGAACAAATGCCTAAGGAAGAAGCTGATCAATTGAAAGCCAAACTTGAGGACGCCGGCGCTGAAGTTGAACTTAAGTAGAATTCGGAGAGGCTCATATTATAGAGGTTTTGAATCCTAAGACCAACTAGGATTCTTAACCTTTTTTCCCTATTTATGGGGGTTACCAATTTTCTTATTGTAGTGGTTAGTTATTAATTCTTGGAATACAATGACATTACAAACATCCAATCAACGAATCAGTTTCGCATCTACCAAGAATCAATTGCCCTATCCTGATTTCTTAGAAATTCAACTCCAATCATTTCAGAACTTTTTTCAGTTAAATACCACACCGGAGGAACGTAAGCAGGAAGGACTGTATCAGGTGTTCCAGGAGAACTTCCCGATCACCGATACCCGCAACAATTTTGTCCTTGAATTTCTTGATTACACGGTTGATCCCCCGCGATATAACATCCAGGAGTGTCTGGAACGGGGGCTTACCTATAGTGTACCTTTGAAGGCCAAATTGAAGCTTTACTGCACCGATCCCGAACACGAAGATTTTGACACGGTCATCCAGGATGTGTATTTCGGGACAGTTCCTTATATGACTGAAAAAGGCTCTTTTGTGATCAACGGAGCTGAAAGGGTAGTTGTTTCGCAGCTGCACCGATCGCCGGGCGTGTTCTTCGGACAGAGCGTTCATGCCAACGGCACCAAATTGTATTCGGCCCGCATCATTCCCTTCCGTGGTTCATGGATCGAATTTGCCACGGACGTGAATAATGTGATGTATGCCTACATCGACCGGAAGAAAAAGCTGCCTGTAACAACTTTGCTCAGGGCTATTGGTTATGAGAGCGATAAGAACATTCTGGAAATTTTCAACCTCGCCGATGAGGTGAAAGTGTCCAAACCCAACCTCGAGAAAGTGGTGGGCCGTAAGCTGGCCGCCCGTGTGTTGCGCAGTTGGGTAGAGGATTTTGTAGATGAGGACACCGGTGAAGTGGTCTCTATCGAACGAAATGAAGTGGTGATTGAGCGGGATACTGTGATAGAAGAGAAACATCTGGATCAGATCATCGACTCGGGAACCAATACCATCCTGCTCCACCGCGAAGATCAAACCCAATCCGATTACGCCATCATCTATAATACCCTTCAGAAGGACCCCTGTAACTCCGAGAAAGAAGCGGTACTACAGATATATCGCCAGCTCAGGAATGCTGAGCCCCCGGATGAGGCTACCGCCCGCGATGTCATCGACAAGCTTTTCTTCTCCGATCAACGTTATGATCTGGGAGAAGTTGGACGCTACCGCCTCAACCGGAAGCTCAACCTCGATACGTCTATCGATACCAAAATACTGACCAACGACGACATTATTGAGATCATCAAGTATCTGATCGAACTGATCAATTCCAAGACCAACGTGGATGACATCGATCATCTGAGCAACCGTCGCGTACGGACAGTGGGCGAGCAGCTGTCCAATCAGTTTGGCGTGGGTCTTGCCCGGATGGCCCGAACCATCCGGGAGCGTATGAATGTACGTGACAATGAGGTGTTTACCCCCATTGACCTGATCAATTCCAAGACCCTCTCCTCGGTCATCAATTCTTTCTTCGGTACCAACCAGCTGTCGCAATTCATGGATCAGACCAATCCCCTGGCCGAGATGACCCACAAACGGCGCATGTCGGCATTGGGCCCTGGCGGACTCTCCAGGGAAAGAGCCGGTTTTGAGGTGCGCGACGTGCATTATACGCACTATGGCCGGTTGTGCCCCATCGAAACACCGGAGGGACCCAACATCGGACTGATTAGCTCGATGTGTGTATATGCCAAGATCAACAACCTGGGTTTCATTGAAACCCCTTACCGGAAAGTAGAGTCGGGTAAGGTGAATCTGACCCGAAATGGGTCCATATACCTGAGTGCCGAAGAGGAAGAAGCCAAGATGATCGCACAGGCCAACGCTTCTATCAACGATGAAGGGGGTTTCCAGACCGAAAGAGTTAAGGCTCGCCACGACGGCGACTTCCCTTATGCCGAGTCGAGCACCGTCGACCTGATGGACGTGGCACCTAACCAGATCGCATCCATCGCTGCTTCCCTCATCCCGTTCCTGGAACACAACGACGCCAACCGGGCCCTGATGGGATCCAACATGATGCGCCAGGCTGTGCCCTTGCTCAAGCCCGATTCCCCCATCGTGGGAACCGGCCTGGAAAAATCAGTGGCGCACGACTCCCGCCTGCAGATCGTGGCTGAAGGCGACGGAACCATCGAATATGTCGACGCACGTGAAATCGTGGTGCGTTACGAGCAAACCGAAGAGGAGAAGTTTGTCAGATTCCAGGGAGATGTCAAACGCTATCCGCTGATCAAATATCAAAAGACCAACCAGAATACCAGCGTAACCCTTCGTCCTATTGTCCGCAAAGGACAGCAGGTCAAGGAAGGGGAGATCCTCACCGAAGGCTACGGAACCCAGGATGGGGAGCTGGCCCTGGGTAAGAACCTGAAAGTGGCCTTTATGCCCTGGAAGGGTTACAATTTCGAGGATGCCATCGTGATATCCGAGAACGTGGTGAAAAATGATGTGTTCACCTCCATCCATATCGAAGAGTATGTGATGGAAGTGCGCGACACTAAGCGGGGTCTGGAAGAGTTGACCGCCGATATACCCAACGTCAGTGAAGAAGCCACCAAAGATCTGGATGAAAATGGCATCATCCGCATTGGTGCCCACATCAAACCGGGGGATATCATGATCGGTAAGATCACCCCAAAAGGGGAATCGGATCCTTCTCCTGAAGAAAAACTGCTTCGGGCCATCTTCGGTGATAAGGCCGGCGATGTGAAGGATGCTTCGTTGAAAGCTTCTCCATCGCTCAACGGTATTGTCATCGACAAGAAACTCTTTAATCGGGCCGTGAAGGATAAAAAATCCAAGGGTGCCGATAAGGAGAAACTGGAGAGCCTCGATCAGGAATACGGTCAGAAGGTCGATGAGCTGACCAACCGTCTGATCGACAAACTCACGGTTCTGGTCAATGGAAAAACTTCACAGGGTGTCAAGGACTACTATAATGCCACCGTGGTACCCAAAGGCAAGAAGTTTACCCAGAAGCTGCTTCAGGACATCGATTTTACTACTGTGAGTCCCAAGAAATGGACCACTGACAAGAACAAGAACCAAGTCATCAAGACTCTACTGCACAACTATAATATCGAACGCCGCGAGATAGAGGCACAGCTGCGTCGTGAGAAGTACAACATCACCATTGGAGACGAGCTGCCCACCGGTATCGTGCAAATGGCCAAGGTTTACATTGCCAAGAAACGCAAGATCACCGTGGGTGATAAGCTTGCCGGACGACACGGAAACAAGGGCATCATCTCCAAGATTGTACGCACCGAAGATATGCCCTTCCTGAAAGACGGAACACCCGTGGATATTGTGCTTAACCCGCTGGGCGTACCCTCCAGGATGAACCTCGGACAGATCTATGAATCCGTCCTGGGCTGGGCCGGAGAAAAGCTGGGGCTGAAGTTCTCCACCCCCATCTTTGACGGAGCCACCCTGGATGAGATCAACAAGTATACCGGGAAGGCAGGCCTGCCGCCCTATGGCAAGACCCACCTGTATGACGGGGGAACAGGCGAACGGTTCGACCAGCCTGCTACCGTGGGTGTGATCTATATGCTGAAGCTGGGACACATGGTAGAAGACAAGATCCACGCACGGTCCATTGGACCTTACTCACTCATCACGCAACAGCCCCTGGGTGGTAAAGCCCAGTTCGGCGGACAACGCTTTGGTGAGATGGAGGTATGGGCCCTGGAGGCTTTCGGAGCTTCCAATATCCTGCAGGAGATGTTGACCGTTAAATCCGACGATGTCAACGGAAGGGCTAAAGCCTATGAGAGTATTGTCAAAGGTGATCCCTTGCCGACTGCCGGTATCCCTGAGTCATTCAACGTGTTGTTGCATGAATTGAGGGGGCTGGGATTGAGCATTAAGATGATCAACGACTAGATCATCTCTGGCGTGCTCATACGTTATTTATTTGTTTGGTTGTGTTTTTAAAATCAATTTACGTCTATGTCATTCAGAAGGGATAATAAAGTATCAAGCGATTTTAACAAAGTTGCTGTAGGTCTCGCTTCACCAGAAGAGATATTGGAACAATCCCACGGAGAAGTGCTCAAGCCGGAGACGATCAATTACAGGACTTATAAACCCGAGCGGGATGGATTGTTTTGCGAACGGATTTTCGGTCCGGTTAAGGATTACGAATGTCACTGCGGCAAGTACAAGCGAATCCGCTATAAGGGTATTGTATGCGACCGTTGTGGTGTGGAGGTGACCGAGAAGAAAGTACGGCGTGAGCGAATGGGGCATATTGCCCTGGTCGTCCCCGTTGCACACATATGGTATTTCCGTTCGCTGCCCAACAAGATCGGGCTGCTGCTGGGACTGCCTACCAAGAAGCTTGATTCCATCATATACTATGAGCGTTATGTTGTGATCAATCCCGGTATTAAAACCCAGGACGGTATTAAATATCTGGACTTCCTCACCGAGGAAGAATACCTGGATATACTGGAGTCCTTGCCCAAGGAGAATCAACAGCTCGAGGATTCCGACCCCGAAAAGTTCGTGGCCGATATGGGAGCAGAAGCTTTGTATAAGCTGCTCTCCCAGATTAACCTGGATGAGCTGTCCTATTTCCTCCGCAACAAAGCCGACAACGAAACATCACAACAAAGGAAGAAGGAAGCCCTCAAACGGCTTCAGGTGGTGGAAGCTTTCCGCGCTTCAACCGATATCAATCGTCCAGAATGGATGATCACCAAGGTGGTGCCTGTTATTCCGCCTGAGCTGAGGCCTTTGGTGCCGCTCGACGGAGGACGATTCGCTACCAGCGACCTGAACGATCTGTACAGGAGGGTGATTATCCGGAACAACCGGTTGAAGAGGCTGATCGAGATTAAAGCCCCTGAAGTCATCCTGCGTAATGAAAAACGTATGCTCCAGGAAGCAGTGGATTCTCTGTTCGATAACTCCCGCAAATCTAATGCGGTGAAGACCGATTCCAACAGGGCCCTTAAATCACTGAGCGACAGCCTTAAAGGTAAGCAGGGCCGTTTCCGTCAGAACCTGCTGGGTAAGCGGGTTGATTATTCAGCCCGTTCAGTTATTAGTGTCGGACCGGAGTTGAAGATGCATGAATGCGGTATCCCCAAGGATATGGCTGCCGAGCTCTACAAACCCTTTATCATACGTAAGCTGATTGAAAGGGGTATTGTGAAAACCGTTAAATCGGCCAAGAAGATCGTTGACCGGAAAGATCCCGTAGTATGGGACATACTGGAAAACGTCATGAAAGGCCATCCGGTGATGCTCAACCGCGCACCAACACTTCACCGCCTGGGTATACAAGCTTTCCAGCCCAAGCTGATCGAAGGTAAAGCCATTCAGCTTCATCCCCTGGTTTGTACACCCTTTAACGCCGACTTCGACGGTGACCAGATGGCCGTTCACCTGCCGCTGGGCAATGCAGCCATCGTGGAGGCACAACTGCTGATGCTCTCCACCCATAATGTGTTGAACCCCGCCAACGGCGCTCCCATTACCGTACCTTCACAGGATATGGTGCTGGGTCTTTATTACATCACCAAGGAACGCAAAGGCGCCAAAGGAGAAGGCCTGACCTTCTATTCGCCGGAAGAAGCTATCATTGCCTATAATGAAGGTGCCGCCGCTCTTCACGCTAAAGTGAATGTGCGCGTTGACGATTACGATCAGGAAGGCAATCAGGTGAAAAAGGTCGTGGAAACAACTGTAGGACGAATCATTTTCAACCAATATATCCCCAAAGAATTTGGTTTTGTCAACAAGCTGCTGACCAAAAAATCCCTGCGGGACCTGATTGGTGAGGTGCTCAAGCGTACCGATGCCAGTCAGATCGCCAAATTTCTCGACGACATCAAGGATCTGGGCTTCAATACTGCCTTCCGGGGTGGATTGTCCTTTAACCTGGATGACATCATCATACCCCAGGAGAAAGAAGAATTGGTACCCTCCGGTTACGAACAGGTGGATGAGGTGATGAACAACTACAACATGGGATTCATCACCAATAAGGAACGCTATAACCAGATCATCGACATCTGGACTCATACCAATGCCAACCTGACCCAGATACTGATGAAACAACTCAGTACCGACAACCAGGGTTTCAATTCGGTATTCATGATGTTGGACTCCGGTGCCCGGGGCTCCAAAGAGCAGATCCGTCAGCTCTCGGGAATGAGGGGACTGATGGCCAAGCCGCAGAAATCCGGTACCTCCGGATCCGAGATTATCGAGAACCCGATCCTCTCTAATTTTAAGGAGGGACTCAGTGTACTGGAATATTTCATCTCCACACACGGTGCCCGTAAAGGACTGGCCGACACCGCCCTGAAGACTGCCGACGCCGGTTATCTGACCCGCCGTCTGGTGGATGTCTCCCAGGATGTGATCGTGCGTGAAGAAGACTGTGGTACCTTGCGCGGACTGGTCGTTGGACCGATCACCAAAAACGAAGAGGTGATCGAGACCCTCGGGGAAAGGATCCTGGGCCGTATTGCCGTTCACGACATTTATCACCCCTTCTCGGGTGAGTTGATTATTGAAGCCGGTAATATGATCACCGAGGAGATTGCCCATCACATAGAGGAATCCCCGCTGGAGCAGATTGAGATACGCTCGGTACTTACTTGTGAGACCAAGGACGGAGTATGCTCCAAGTGCTACGGACGTAACCTGGCCACCGGCAAGCTGGTGGAAAAAGGCGAGTCGGTTGGGGTCATCGCTGCCCAGTCCATTGGAGAGCCAGGTACCCAGCTTACTTTGAGAACTTTCCACGTGGGTGGTACCGCCTCCAACATCGCAGCCAACTCCAGCATTACCTCCAAATACGACGGTTACCTGGAGATCGACGAGCTCCGTACGGTCCAGAAAATCGAAGAGGACGGCAAGAAAGTGGATATTGTCATCGGCCGGCTGGCTGAGTTGAGGATCGTGGACAAAAACACCAATATTGTCCTTACTACCAACAACATACCTTATGGCTCACGTCTCTATTTCAACAGCGGCGATGAAGTCAAGAATGGCGATGTGATCTGCGAATGGGATCCCTACAACGCGGTGATCATCTCCGAAGCAGAAGGCAGGGTAAAGTTCAAGAATGTGATCCCCGGCATTACCTACAAGGAGGAATCCGATGAACAAACCGGATTCAAGGAGAAGGTGATCATTGAAACCAAGGATAAGAAAAAGAACCCTGAAATACATATTGTCGATGACCAGGACAATGTGCTGAAGACCTACAACCTGCCTGTAGGTGCCCATGTGGTAGCACAGGAAGACGATAAGGTCAAGACCGGCGACATCCTGGTGAAGATACCGAGAACCGTCGGAAAATCAGGCGACATAACAGGGGGTCTGCCCCGGGTTACCGAGCTGTTTGAGGCCCGTAACCCCTCGAACCCCGCTGTGGTATCCGAGATCGATGGAGAAGTCTCCTTCGGCAAGATCAAACGGGGTAACCGGGAGATCATCATACAGTCCAAGACTGGAGAACTCAAGAAGTACCTGGTATCGCTTTCCAAGCAGATCCTGGTTCAGGAGAACGATTACGTCAAGGCCGGCACACCCCTGTCCGACGGTGCCATCACACCTTCCGACATTCTCTCCATCAAAGGACCAACCAAGGTTCAGGAGTACATTGTCAATGAGGTGCAGGAGGTATACCGTCTGCAGGGCGTGAAGATCAACGACAAGCACTTCGAGATCATCGTACGTCAGATGATGCGTAAAGTGCTCATTGAAGACCCCGGTGATACCAAGTTCCTCGAGAACCAGATTGCCGATAAGTTTGAGTTCCAGGAAGAAAACGACTGGATCTACGACAAGAAGGTGATCATCGATGCCGGCGATTCGGGAAATCTGCGCTCCGGCCAGATCACCACTACCCGAAAGCTCAGGGATGAAAACTCCATGCTCAAACGCAAGGACAACAAACCCGTTCAGGCCAGAGATGCCGTTCCGGCTACATCGAGCCAGAAGCTTCAGGGAATCACCCGGGCTGCACTGCAGACCAAGAGCTTCCTCTCTGCAGCATCATTCCAGGAAACCACACGTGTGCTGAATGAGGCTGCCATCCGCGGCAAGGAAGATCCTCTGATCGGGCTGAAGGAAAATGTGATCGTCGGTCACAAGATCCCTGCCGGTACCGGCAACAGAGACTTCGACAACATCATTGTCGGTTCAATGGATGATTATGAACAAATGACCAGGAGCGAAAAGGCGAAACAGGAAGCCGATTCCAAATAAAAGCCAACGGTTATGAGCGATCATCAACAGGGAAACAACGACGATCCCAATAAGAAGAACCAACTCAACATCAACCTGAGTGAGGAAGTGGCCCAGGGCATCTATTCCAACCTGGCAGTGATCAATCACTCCAGCTCGGAATTTATACTCGACTATATCCGGGTGATGCCCGGTGTGCCACAAGCCGAAGTGAAAACCCGCGTGATCATGACCCCGGAGCATGCCAAACGGTTTCTCAATGCCTTGCAGGATAATATTGAGAAATACGAGAAGGCTTACGGGGAGATTGAAGTCAAGAAGCAGGGAAAGGGACCGGATATGCCCATGAACTTCGGCGGACCTACTGCGCAGGCGTGATTTGTCCCTTGCTCTGAAGTTCAGGGTATGAAAATAGGCGAAGGCGGAGGAAGAATTGTCGAATTCTTGGGTTGTTGAATTGTTGAATAGAAGTCAATATTTGAAGCTCATTGAACAAAGCATTTGTTAAGCGCATAATGAGATCCCCAGAAAAGAGATCCTTAGAAAAATCAAAAAGAGGCTGTACCTTCGGAGCAGTCTCTTTTTGATTTCTTGCTTATGTCTTATTTTTTGAGAGGTATCGATTCCCCTTGCCGAAAAAACTCCTTTTCCATTCGCTCATATGATATTTTCTTTGACTTGGCAAGGGAGGCTGGATTTGTATTTCCACTTGTTCAATCCATTTGCTCGACAAATACCCGTTTTACCCCTGCATAGTCGAGGGTTCCTTCCTGTTCGACATAGTCAATTAAGTTTTGTGCCGTGGTCACGTAAAGGGATTTACCTTCATCGCTGTGGTCAAAATGGTATGATGAGGCGATGTAACTGTTGAGCCCCACTTTATAAGTGGTACCCGGCTCCAACTCATTACCCTGGTTGTCGCGCAGGGCTACCTCCTGAACTTCGTTATCCTGGTTGATGCGCAGGGTATATTGACCCCCTGAGATTTGCAGGTCCACATGGCCATGGTCGGAGGCATTTTTGATCAGGGATTTGATCTCATCAGGGGTCATCGCATATTCTATCAATTCATTGCCGAAAGGGTCCAGTTCATAGATGGTTTTTACCCGGATGGGCCCCTGCGGTATTTCGGTTATTCGAATGCCTCCGTTGTTCTGGAAAGCAAAATCCAGGTTGTGCATCTCACGCTGGGCATCTGTGAAAAGGGATCCCAACTCATCCTTTCCCCTGAGGGGGGAGGCAGCCTCGCCGATCACCTGGTTCAGGGCTTCATTATTCTGATAATCCTTGACCAGGGAGTCCAGAGCCTGATCGGATGAATCATATTCCTCCAGCGATACCATATCGGAGGTACGATTGGTGAGTTCCCCCTCACGGAAGGTAAGGGTTACCTTGCCCACGAATTGCATATCATCACCGGCCTGACTGAGCAGTACGTTATTGATCAGCTGGGGGGTATCCACCAGCGTATGGGAATGGCCGCCTAAAATGGCATCGAACTGCGGGTAGGTGTGGGCCAGCTTCTTATCTGTTTCATACCCCAGATGGGTGAGCCCGATGAAGGCATCATAGTTGTTTTTCCTGCCCGTGAATTTTCCGGCGGATTCGACGGGATCCGAGAAGGCTATGCCTTTTACTTTATCGGGATGGGTGGAGGGTACCCCATTGTTGCCCAATTCGATTAATCCAAGAAAAAGCAGTTTGTAGCCGCCCTCCTCCAGCACAGCATATGGTTGGGGCTGGGTTAAAACGGCATTGTGGGTATCCATATTGGCGCATATGAATGGGAACTCAGCTTGTTCCATGCGTTTGTTGAAGATCTCCTGTCCATAGTCAAACTCATGGTTGCCCACTGTAGAGATGCGGTACCCCACGCGGTTCATCAGGTCCACCATGGGATATCCTTTCTCCCCATAGAAATCCACCACCGGATTTCCGCTGAAGATATCCCCGGCGCTGACCAATAGCACGTGATCGTATTGCTGCTCTATTTGCTTTTTATATGCAGCCAGCCTGGGAAAATACTCCAGGGAAGCATGCACGTCGTTCGTATGGAGGATCACCATATCGGTTGATTCATCCTGATCTGCTTCTTCCGGCGAGCAGGAAAAGAGACCCAGGGCTAATAAAGCCAGCAGCAGGGTTTTGGTAAGTTTCATATTATGTGCTTTTGGGTTTTACATACAATACATCATGCTCAGAAAGCCTTCCGGTGATTCTGAGCTCGTTGCCATCGCTGTCGGTAACGATGTATGGCCCCTCGGGCATTTCCGCTCCATGTTCCAAAGCGTACTTCTGCAGGGCCTCCTTGACCCTTGCTCCTTTAAACAGGTGGATGGTACGATTGTTTATGATCACCTTCATAATGCAGCTAAAGGGTTTGAAACCCTCTAAATTAGTATTTTTTTCGTCCCCCGATCTTTAATTTTTCTTGTTTCTGAGAATTCTTCTTCCTGTGAGCTCCGACGGCTCTTGTGCATTGATGTTCAACTTTTTTATCAGGTGATCGTGCTCCATGAAAACCGGGGTTTAACAAACAGGGTGCGCAGTTTCTCAGCGCTCATGAAAGAGGCAGGCAAAACATACCGCTATGAGATCTATACTGGTGCGGGTAACGCTTATATGCGACGTGGAGCCGAACCGGAAGGCTCAGAGGAAAATAAGAAGGCACGGGAAAACTCCTGTGAGCGTATGCTCAAGATCCTTGAATCCCGCTAGAAGCATTGCCCAATCCTGTGCCAGCTTATGAATGCATGTTGGCTGGCTGTTCTGTTAAAAAGATTGTATATTTAAGGCTTGAATATTTTTTAGGAGTCAATCATTTTTATGAAGCACACAAAAAGTCGACTGGTATGGTTTTTGTTTTTTGCCTGGGTACTTCTGTTGCCGATGCATGCAGGGTGCCAGGACCAGAATGGCCCTTATAAAGGTTTAAAAAACAGAGATATGATTCAGATATTGAAAGATTTTCCCCACAAGGCCAATCGTTGGAATGTTCCGGCAGAGGATGGCAGATTGCTTTATGACTTGATTCTTAGCCATAACTATAAAGAGGTAGTGGAAGTAGGTGAAACGAATATTCATCGTGACAGCCGCCAGGGATTGATGGTGGCTTACAAACGCGATAATGCGGAGGACCAATGAGTGATGCCTCCCGCAATGGATTGATCCGCAGATTGGGCCTTTTTTCCGTGGTGGCTATTATCGTGGCCGATATGGTTGGCACCGGCATTTTCACCACCAGTGGTTTGCTCATGGAAAACCTGCGCAGCCCCGTTATGATGGTGGTGCTGTGGAGTATTGGTGGTTTTATTGCCCTTAGCGGTGCCTTTTGTTATGCCGAGTTGAGTGCTGCCATGCCTTATGCCGGCGGCGAATATTATTTCCTTTCCCGTCTTTTTCATCCCCTGCCTGGATTTCTCAGTGGATGGGTCTCATTTATTGTCGGTTTTTCAGCTCCTGTAGCCGCGGCTTCCATAGGTATGAGCGAATACCTCCTCCAGGCTTTTCCCCAATGGGTGCCGGATCATTTGGTGGTGGGAATACCCGGGGAGCTGTTTGCAAGAAAAGGCTACGCCGTGGGCATCATTCTGGTATTTACCCTGTTGCACATCCAGGGGCTGAAATTGGGCGCCCACGTGCATAATGTGCTTACCATCATTAAGCTGGCCCTGATCCTGGGAATGATCATCCTGGGCTTTTCATCCGGAGAAGGATCTTTTGAACATTTCAGCCAGAACACACCGGCGGATTATAGCTTTGGCGGATTCAAGAATATGGGTTTGTCCGTGATGTGGATCCTTTTTGCCTATAGCGGATGGAATGCAGCTGCCTACATTGGTTCGGAAGTGAAAAACCCATCCAGGAACCTGCCTGCAGCCCTGATTCTGGGTACAGGGATCGTGATCATGCTGTATATGCTTTTGAATGTTTTCTTCATTTATGCCATCCCTCCGGGTGACATGGAGGGTGTAATATCGGTAGGAGGGCTGGCCATCCGGAATCTTTTCGGAGATACCTACGGACGCATCTTTTCCCTTTTAATAGCAGTAGCCCTGTTCTCTTCCGTGAGTGCTTTGATTATCCTGGGCCCCAGGATTTATTACGCCATGGCCCGGCAGGGGCATTTTTTCCGTTTCGCCGGCCGCATTCACCCACGTACCGGCATTCCTTATCTCTCAGTGATCATCCAGGGTGGAGTAGCCATCGTCATCGTTTTTGCAGGTGCATTCAATGAAATACTTACCTATATGGGCTTTGCATTGGGTATCTTTCCCATATTAGCTGTATATGGCATCTTTGTCCTGCACAGAAAGGGACTGAGCTCCTATCGCGCTCCCGGCCATCCCTTCTTTCCCTTATTCTTCATGATATCCAACCTGGCCATTTTGGTGCTGGGATATGCCGAGCGGCCGGTAGAATCATCCATAGCCCTGGGCACGATTTTAATCGGAATTCCCCTCTACTATATTTTTAAGAAGGTTTCATCTGCCAGAGGTGTTTCCGGATCACCCCATCCCGATCACAAATGAAAATGAGCCATGAATGATCCAGGTGGAATTATGTCGAACCATTTAATATCTATACCATGCAGTTCTATAAGATGTTTTTATCGGCCCTGATTGTTTTAATCGCAGAAATGGTAGTTCCCGGTTTGTTGAGTGCCCAGCCTGACAGCCCGGAGGTTTACCGGCTCAGGAGGGAGAAGCTTTTAAGCCGGATGGACACAGGCATGGCAATATTCAAAGGTAGTTCGGACAATTTCTATTATCTCACCGGCTACCGGCGCCCTGATGCTGCCATGGCTCTGATGACGGGACAACGCCACGAGTTTAATATGTTCCTTCCCGCAGCCAGCCCGCTGGGGGATGTCTATACAGGCCACCAGTATGGACCTGAAGATGCCGTTCGCCTCTATGGTGCTGACACCGCTTACACCCTTTCTGCCTTCGATGCTTTTGTCCACCGGCATCTGCAGAAAGACGGGGTTTTGTATGCAGATATGGGAGAGAGAGACATGCAGGAGCTGCTTTCACAGATGATGCGTCAGGGGAGGTTGAATGGGTTGCAGGCGGTTCGAAACATCAGCCAGCTGATCGATGGGATGCGCCTGATCAAAGATGGGCATGAAGTTCAGAAACTCCAAAAAGCCATTGACATCACCGGTCTTTCCTTTCAGAAAGCTATGGCTATAACCCAACCCGGATTATATGAATATGAGGTAGAGGCGGCCGTTGAATATGTATTTCGGAAGAATGGGGCCCGGCAACCCGGTTTTGAAAGCATAGTGGCTTCGGGCAGCAACGCAACCATATTGCATTATCATCACAACAATGAACGCATGCATAAGGGCGAGCTCCTGTTGATGGACATCGGGGCCGAATATGAACGGTATACCGCTGATATAACAAGAACCATTCCGGTAAGCGGTACTTTTTCCAGGGAGCAGGCTCAGTTATACCGGCTGGTTCACGAAGCCCTGCGCAAGGGGACTCAGGAGATGGTTCCCGGCAAAGGCATCTACGAGGCTCATCACAGAGCCACCGACATCATCATTCGCGGGCTCTACCAGCTTGGCCTGGTTACCGATACCAGCAGCCCGTGGCAGCGGAAATTCTATACGCTTTATCCGATCGGTCATTGGCTTGGCCTTGATGTGCATGATGTAGGTTATTATGGTGAAAACAACATCCATGATAACCGGGGGGAGATGGTGAACAAAAATGTCCTGGGTACGGTGCTGCGCCCGGGCATGGTTGTGACCATCGAACCGGGTATCTATATGCGGGAGAATGTGCTGGATAAACTACAATACCTCTTTCCTGAGGTGCCACAGGCGGAGCTCAATGCCTTTGCGGAAACGGTTAAGCCGGCTTATAAACGGTATGCCGGTATTGGCATCCGCATCGAGGACGATGTGCTGATCACTTCGGGGGGAAATGAAGTGCTGTCCGGCGAGATACCCAAAAGCATAGAGGCCATTGAGCAAGGCATTGGTGAGGTTCATGATCAGCCCTCCCTCTTCCACTAAGGGTGTTACTTCGAAGATCACTTTCACGTCATTGTAGCTGTCAAAGCTGTTGAGCTTTCCCATCACTTCTTCATGCCGGGGAATAAGTGAATCGTTGACCCTCGTTTTGATCTTTGCAAAAGCAGCCTGGTTTTCCTGACCCCAGCCGGGAGCCACCTTCTCTAACCGGCCGATGACTGAGGGGAAAACAGAATCATGAAGCCTCCTTAATCTTAATTTGTCGGGGGTTCCACTCTGTTTGTCTATGTATACCCAGTTTTTAATTAGCATTTTGCTGTCAACCACTACTTGTCTCAGTGTTGTAAGATTATTGGTCGAAGGGGTATACAGCCGCGTGATGGATTCATTTAATATTTTGTTTTCCAGTGAAGTATGGATCATGATGAAGGAGTTCACCAAAAATGCAAGGAATACGACGCCAAAGCCAACGGCGAGCTTGCGTCCTATAGAGAATCTTTTTTTCATTAGGTGGATATCTTTGGTTTAAGGGATTTGCAGACAAATATCCTTATAATGTTGATATTATTATTTGTGTTGGTTATGAGAGTTATTAGCCGCCCAGTTGATATAGATCACCTCTCCGTTTGAAACTATTTTGGGCATTATCGTGATCCGGCAACAAAAACCCGCATCAGCCGATGAGATATCGGCATTGGACCGTCGTTCCGGACCGAAACTCTGATCTAAGATGCTGCGGAAGCTATCAGCGAATGGAAGCCGGATATGGCCCCGCAGGCAATGGTGATGAAAAGGAATGGCCATATAACCTGTGCATCGCTATATAGCCCACTGCAGCGGCAATCATGATCATTAGCACATCTATGGCTCCAGATGTTCCAGAATATCTTTCCTGGTTATCGGCTTATCCTCCTTTAGCCATTAATCGGGCAAATACTGGCTTTGACGACCCCCCCCTATATCTCTTAACGGGTTAATTTCCCAGGGATAAATATTGCTCAACCCATCTTCAGGGATGTCTTCGGTCTGCATATCTGTTCAATGGATGGTGCGGTCATCTGTCCCTTCAATTTATTTTGAGTCTATATTGGTCGCAGTGGGGAATGACATGGTTGCTTATCTTTGCCGGTCCTGTCTGCTGAAAGGGTCGGGCCGGTTGAAAAGTTTTAATTTTCTCATCTTATTTATATATTTGCTAACCTTAATAAAGATAGATACCCCAATATAAATCATTTATAATCATAGATTATTTCAGATAAGAACGGATTATTAACTTAAATCGATTTGGTCAATGAAAATCCTAGTTTGTATAAGTAATGTGCCGGATACAACAACAAAGGTGCGTTTTGTCGATGACAACACCCGGTTGGATACCAACGGCATACAATGGGTCATCAATCCATGGGACGAGCTGGCACTGACCCGTGCCTTGCAATTGAAGGAAGATAAGAACAATGCGGTGGAATCGGTGACTGTGGTTCATGTGGGAGGCAAGGGATCCGAGCCCACCATCCGCAAAGCCCTGGCTATTGGAGCCGATGATGCCATCCGTGTCAATGCCGAACCCCAAGATGCCTGGTTTGTGGCCTCCCAGTTGGCCGAGGTCGTTCAGCAAAATGAATTTGATATCATCTTTGCCGGTATTGAATCAAGTGACTACAATGGTGCTGCAGTAGGGGGCATGCTCTCCGAGCTGCTGGGTGTGCCTTCCATTTCGGCCGTATCATCCATGGATCTGGAGAACGACCAGGTGAAGATCATCCGTGATATTGACGGAGGCAAGGAGCAGATGACTTCCCAACTGCCCCTGGTGGTGATAGCTCAGAAAGGCATTGCCATTGAACCCCGGATAGCCAATATGCGGGGTATTATGATGGCCCGCAAGAAACCTCTGAATGTGGTCGAACCGGTCGAGAAAGATACCCTCGTTGAATTTGTCGATTATGAATTGCCACAGGCCAAACCGCCCTGCAAGATGATCGATCCGGAGAATGTACAGGAATTGGTCGATCTGTTGCAAAACGAGGCCAAAGTCATTTAATATCGCTTCTATTCATCCATTCAATCAGGAATTCATAAAACAAAGAAAATGGCAATATTAGTATATACAGAACATTGGGACGGTCAATTCAAGAAATCCACCTTTGAGTTGGTTTCTTACGCCAGCAAACTGGCAGAGGCGGCCAATACGCAAACCGTGGCCCTGTCGATCGGTGAAGTGGAAGAGGACAACCTTCGTCAACTCGCCGACTATGGTGCCGACAAGATCATTTCAGTCAACCAGCAGAACCTTAAATACGTCGACAACCAGGCCTATAGTTCCGTTATTCAGCAGGTGGCAGATCAGGAAGAGGCCGATATTTTGGTGCTGGCCCACAACAACACGGGTAAGGCTCTGGCGCCGCGTTTGTCGGTCAGGCTTCAGGCAGCCCTGGGCTCAGAGGTCAACCAGCTGCCCGCCAGCCTGGATCCTTTTATGGTTAACAAAAAGGTCTTTTCCGGCAAGGCATTTGCCAATGTAAAGCTTAAAACCGATCGCAAGATCCTTACCCTGGCTCAGAACTCCTTTGGTATCTATGAGAACACCCAGGAGCCGGTAATAGAAAAATTTGAACCCACCCTTTCCGATGATCAATTGCAGACCCAGGTGGCAGAAGTGGAAAAACACCGCGATAAGCTGCTTCTGACAGATGCCGAGCTGGTGGTATCAGGTGGCCGCGGAATGAAGACCCCGGAGAACTGGGATAAGCTCAAGGCCCTGGCCGATGAGCTGGGCGCTGCTCTGGCCTGTTCCCGCCCCGTGTCGGATGAAGGATGGCGGCCTCACGAAGAGCATACCGGCCAAACCGGTAAGATCATAGCACCCGACCTTTATATTGCGGCCGGTATATCCGGAGCCATACAGCATATCGCAGGGGTGAGCGCCGCCAAATACATCGTGGCCATCAATACCGACCAGGATGCCCCCATCTTTGATGTGGCCGATTATGGCATCGTCGGCGATGCCATGAAGGTGCTTCCCGAACTGACAGAAGCCTTTAGAAAAGCAAGATCCTGAATCATCTAATTATACGGCAGCAGGTCTTCCACCTGTTGCCTTTTTAAATTTACACCCCTATGGTCAAACAAATTGTTTTCATCCTTGCCTTGCTGGTTACCCTGGGCGTTTTTACCTATACTTTCTTCCGGGTGCTTGCCTATTTTAAGCTGACCCGGCAGGATTACCCCATCCGGCATTT
This sequence comes from Bacteroidales bacterium, assembly GCA_018334675.1. Lineage (GTDB taxonomy): Bacteria > Bacteroidota > Bacteroidia > Bacteroidales > UBA12077 > JAGXLC01. Next base: position 53,340 of record JAGXLL010000007.1, read on the forward strand.
GGGCAAACGCTTCAGTCAGATGATGAAGGTAGCCATCGGACAGACCAAGATTTTCCGCAGGCCCGTAATCGGTTTATTACATGCCCTGGTCTTCTGGGGTTTTCTGGTGATTCTGATTGGCAGCATCGAGATGGTGGTCGATGGTATTTTGGGCACCGAAAGGGCTTTCAGGGCCCTTGGAGTAGTCTATGATGTGATCATCGGTGCCGGCGATGTCTTCGCCCTGATCATTGCCGTGGCCATCCTGGTTTTCCTGTTCAGGCGCCTGTTCCTGCATGTGAAAAGATTTACCGGCATCGAGATGGATCATAAAAAACATGTGGATGCCAACATAGCACTGACGCTGATCCTGATCCTGATGGTATCGCTGCTGGGCATGAATGCTTTTTATGTTCAGCATGCAGCTGCGGTGGGTCATGAGATACACGGAGCTTTCCCGGTAAGCCGGTTTATTGCTCCCTGGTTTGCCTCCCTGTCGGCCGATCAGCTTTACCTGTACCATGAGATCAACTGGTGGGTCCATATCCTGGTGATCTTCTTCTTTGCCAACTATCTGCCTTATTCCAAGCACTTCCATGTATACCTCTCGGTACCCAATGTTTTCCTCAGCCGGCTCGATCCATTGGGAAAACTTTACACCATGGAAAATGTGAAGAAAGAAGTGCAGATGATGATGGATCCCAATGCCGCTTTCGAGGAGCCGGCCGGGGAAGAAGAGGTGGAGCGTTTTGGTGTTAAGGATGTGGAAGATGTGTCGTGGAAGACGTATTTCGATTCCCTGGCTTGTACCCAATGCGGAAGATGTACCGCTGTTTGCCCGGCCAATATCACCGGTAAGAAGCTTTCGCCGCGTAAGGTCATCATGGATGTGCGCGAACGGATGAAAGAGAAAGGACCACAGATGATCAAGCAGGGTAAGGATTACTCCGACAACAAAGCCATGCTGCGGGATCACATCACCGAAGAAGAGCTGTGGGCATGTACGCTTTGCAACGCCTGTGCCGAGGAATGCCCCATCAACATCAACCATCCCTCGCTTATCGTGGAGATGCGCCGGTACCTGGTTATGGAAGAGTCATCCGGCCCGGGCGACCTGAATGCCATCTTCACCAACATAGAGAACAATGGAGCCCCCTGGCAATATTCTCAGGAAGACAGGATGCAATGGGCCGAAGAGCTCTATATCAACGAATCATGATGCTTTCATTATAAATAACACATTATGTCCAAACGCAAGATAGAAGTACCGCTGATGTCGGATCTCCATGCCCGGGGGGAGCAACCCGAATACCTGGTATGGATCGGCAGCGCCGGGGCCTATGATGACCGCTATAAGAAGGTATCCCGGTCGCTGATCAAGGTGTTGACCTACCTGAACATCAGCTATGCCGTGCTGGGCGTCGAGGAGTCATCCAGCGGCGATGTGGCCCGCCGGGCCGGCAATGAGATGCTGTTTCAGATGCAGGCCATGACCAACGTGGAGATCCTCAATGGTTACGGCGTTAAAAAGATCCTTACCGCCGATCCCCATGCCTACAATACTTTCAAGAACGAATATCCCGATTTTGGAGGCCACTATGAGGTATGGCACCACAGCCAGTTTTTCCACAAGCTGATCCGCGAGGGTACGCTGCACATGAACAGCGATGTCTTTAAAGACAAGATCCTTACTTTTCATGACCCGTGTTACCTGGGCCGGGCCAACGGTGAATATGATGCCCCACGGGATGTGATTAAAGCCACTCCCGCTGAGTTCAAAGAAATGCCCCGCCATAAAAGCTTTGCCTTATGCTGTGGAGCTGGTGGCGGACAGATGTTCAAGGAAGCAGAGGCCGGAGACAGGGAAGTATTTATTGAACGTACCGAAGAGGCCCTGGGAACGGGCGCCGAAGTGATCGCAACAGCCTGTCCCTACTGCATGGTGATGATCACCGACGGGCTCAAATATAAGGACCGCGAAGAGGTCAAAAATCTGGATATAGCTGAAATCATTGAACAATCGCTTGAATTATAATCAAAACCCAAGACAAAATGGAAAAAGAATTGAACATAAAAGGATGTGAATTCCTGACCAAATCAACGGATGCCAACGAGATATTCATCCCGGAAGAATTTGATGAAGAACAAACGATGATCGCCCAAACTTGCGGGGATTTTCTCGAGACGGAGGTTTTCTGCAACCTTGACCGGATCGATAATAAGGAACAGGGTTTGATGCGCCAGATTCTGGAGAAATCCGGCGAGCTGGGCCTGCTGGGTATTTCACTACCCGAGGAATATGGCGGCTTTGGACAGAATTTCCTGACTTCCATGTACGCCAATGAGGTGCTGGGTGCCGGCTATTCTTTCTCAGTAGCCTATTCAGCTCACACAGGCATCGGTACCCTGCCGATCGCCTACTATGGCAACGAACAGCAAAGAGAAAAATACCTTCCCGGGCTGGCCTCCGGTGAAGCGATGGCTGCTTTTTGCCTGACTGAGCCCGGTGCAGGCTCCGATGCCAATGCCGGCAAGACCAAGGCCGTGCTTTCGGAAGATGAAACACATTACATCCTCAACGGCCAGAAGATGTGGATCACCAATGGTGGTTTTGCCGATGTACAGGTCGTATTTGCCAAGGTCGGCGCCGACCGCATCCTCAGTGCCTTCATTGTCGACGGCGATTCTCCCGGCATCGAGATCAATCCCGAGGAGGAGAAAATGGGTATCAAGGGTTCTTCTACCGTTCAGATCTTCTACAACGATGTGAAGGTACCCGCCGAGAATCTGCTGGGCCGCAGGGGAGAAGGCTTCCGCATTGCTTTGTATACCCTTCATATGGGCCGTATCAAGCTGGGTGGCAACGTCATCGGTGCTGCCAAGCGGGCCATCAGCCAGTCGGTTAATTATGCCAATGAACGCAAACAGTTTGGCAACCTGATCTCCAACTTCGGATCCATCAAATACAAGCTGGGTGAACAGGTGATCCGTAACTTCGCCAATGAATCGGCCGTTTATCGCGCCAGCAAGAATGTCGACGAGGCCATCGAAGCCTTTCAGCAAGATGGAATGGATTATGGCAAGAGCCATATGGAGGCTTTTGTTCAGTATGAAGCCGAAGCGGCCCTGCTGAAGGTATATGGTTCCGAGATGCTCGACTATGTGGTCGATGAGATGGTTCAGATCATGGGTGGCATGGGTTTCTCATCCGAGATGCCGGCCGACCGGGCCTACCGCGACTCAAGAATTAACCGCATCTTCGAGGGTACCAACGAGATCAACCGCATCTGGGTGGCCGATACCGTGGTTAAACGCGGACACAAGCACAAGATCGAATTGTTCGAGCGCGCCAAACAGGTGATGCAGGAAGTGGAGAAAGGTGAGGCGCAGAACAAGCCCTCCGGCGACTATTTTGAGGATAAGACCCGGCTGGTGGAAAACTTCAAGAAAGTAGCATTGATGCTGGTAGAAGCCGCTTCCAATAAGCTCGGAAGGAAGATGTCGCATGAACAGGAGATCCTTATGAACCTTTCCGATATCGTGATGCTGATCTATGTGGCTGAGTCCTCTGTGCTGCGCGTCAAAAAACGTGAAGACATCAATGCTCAGGGCGAGGCAAGCCTCTATCGTGATATGCTGGATGTATTGATGATCGACTCGGCTGATCAGATCCGCAAATGCGCCATCGATGCCATCTATTCACTCGACTCCGAGGAGAATGAAGAGAAATACCGCAAAGGCATCGAATATTTTACCGATGTGAAGCGCATCAACGTGAAAGAAGCCCGCAGAAGGATCGCCGATAAACTCATCGAGGAAAACCGGTATTGCTTCTAAATTTTTAGGCTTTATAGACAATATCTTTAATAGTCGACTAAAACCCTGCATCGGACTCGATGCAGGGTTTTAATTATGCTAATGATCTGATTTTATATATGTAAGCTTTTACAAGATCTATCCTTTAACTTCTTCCAGTCCTCAGGGTTCAACCTGTAACTGCTTATGTCAAACCTTCCACCTTCTAACCTTCCACCTTCAAACGTTCTAACGTTCAACCTAATTTCATGTCAACAATGAATCCAAATCGATCTCTTCGGCTTTGCCGGTGTCTTCAATACGGCTGCCTTCGAATTTGAAGGTACGGGCCTCAAATTTTTTCACCAGTTCATAGGCATGGGTCGCCATGACGATGGTCTTGCCCTGGGCGTGGATCTCCCTTAACAGCTTCAGCAGGTCTTCGGCCGTTTCAGGATCGAGGTTGCCGGTAGGCTCATCGGCCAGGATGATGGGGGGATCATTCAGCAGGGCCCGGGCGATCACTACACGCTGTTGCTCACCCCCCGAGAGCTGATGGGGCATCTTGTAACCTTTGTAGGTGAGCTCTACCCGCTCAAGCACTTCTTCGATCCGTTTTTGCAGCTCTTTTTTATCCTTCCAGCCAGTGGCTTTCAGAACAAACTGTAGATTCTCGAATACGGTGCGATCCGTGAGCAACCTGAAATCCTGGAACACGATCCCCAGGTTTCTTCTTAGATGCGGTATGTGACGTTTCTTGAGTTTCTTCAGATTATAATCCAGCACATATCCTTCCCCCTCCTTTAAAGGTATCTCCGCATTGATCACCTTGATCAGGGTGGTCTTTCCGCTGCCCACCCGACCTACGAAATAGACAAATTCATGTTCGTCAATCGTCAGATCAATATTTTTAAGGATGAGGTTTTCGTTCTGGTAAATATTGGCGTTTTCAAAATGAATAACGTGGCCCATAGGAGTGCGATGGTTTTGGTTGACTCTGGCAAGTTATTTGTAATGGTATAGACTATCTCGACAAATGTAGAGAAAAAATAAAATAATAAGGGAAATTAACAGTTAAATGTTAATTAAAAGGATGTGGTCCACCCATATCTTTGCTGGATTTGTTATAAATTTATCCGAAATTCAACTTACAGACCATCTATGAAGTGCCTCAATACCTATCTGCTCCTGTTGCTTATTCTTATGGCGCCTGCGGCGTTGAGCCAGGAAGCCATGGATTTCAACGGAGAAACACAGGCCTACCAGAAAGCCCTGGACCTCTATGACAAGGAGAAATATGCCGCTGCACAGGAGCAGTTTGAGATGGCCCTTGAGCAGCTAGGCGAGTCGGAAAGGGGCCTGAAAGCCAATGCCCGTTATTACATGGCCATTTGCGCCATGGAACTTTTCCATGCGGATGCCGAGTATCTGCTCGACCGGTTTATCTCACAATATCCGGAGAATGCGCGGGTGAATACGGCGTATTTTCAGATGGGCAAGTATCAATACCGGCAGGAGAATTATCATAAAGCGGTCCATTGGTTCGATGAGGTCAAGCGCGACAAACTCTCCGGCGAACAGCAGGGAGAATATTTCTTTAAGAAGGGCTACAGCCACTACCAGGAGGGCGAGCTGGAAGAAGCCAGCCAGGCTTTCTATGAGGTCAAGGACCGCTCAACCACCTTCTCCAATCCGGCATTGTATTATTATTCCCATATAGCCTACGAGCAGGAGAACCATCAGACGGCGCTGGAGGGCTTCAGACAACTGAGGGAGAACAGCACTTTTGCACCCATCATGCCCTATTACATCACCCAGATCTATTACCTGCAGGAGAAGTTTCAGAAGGTTACCGAATATGCTCCTCAGTTCGTGCATTCGGCTTCGGCCCGGCGTCTTCCTGAAATAGCCAGGATCATTGGTGATTCTTACTATCAACGCAAACAATATGACAGTTCACTGACTTACCTGAAGCTTCATGAAAATAAAGCCAGCCGGCTCGCACGGGATGATCATTATCAGCTGGGGTATGTGGCTTATAAGCTGGACAGCCTGGACAAGGCCATTACCCACCTGGAGCAGGTCACCGATAAGGAAGATGAGATGGCCCAGAACGCTTATTATCACCTGGCGGATTGCTATCTGAGGAAGGATCAGAAGAATAAAGCCAAGCTGGCTTTCGAATTTGCCTCAAAACTTGATTTCGATCCGCAGATCCAGGAGAATGCCCTGTTTAACTTTGCCAAGATCACTTTTCAGCTGCGCAATTCTCCATTTAACGACGCCATCAAGGCTTTCAAGCATTATATCGACCGGTATCCCGATTCGGAGAATACCACCCAGGCCTACAACTATCTGGTCAAAGCCTATCTGAACTCCAACAACTACCGGGCTGCCCTCCAGTCCCTGGAAGAGTTGGATGAACTCGATGTACCGCTTCAGAAAGCCTATCAAAAGGTGGCTTATTACAGGGGCCTGGAGCTTTATAACAACCGCCGCTACGAAGAAGCCATTCAGGCCTTTAACAAATCGCTGGGATATAGCGGGAATGATCAGGGTACCGCTGCCCGTTCCAAGTATTGGAAAGGGGAGTCCTATTTTCAGATGCAGCAATTTGAAAAGGCAACCGGCAGTTATAATCAGTTTCTTTTGACTTCCGGTGCTTTTAACAGCGATCTTTATGAAAGAGCCCATTACAACCTGGGATATGCCCATTATAAGCTGAGAGACTACCAGGAAGCGATCAAATGGTATCGCAAATACGTCAACTTCGAGAAGGATCCCAATTCTGAATACCTGGCCGATGCTTTTAACCGCCTGGGCGATTGCTATTTCATTCGCCGCAGCTACTGGCAGGCCATCGATTACTACGACCGGGCTATTGAGCTAGACCTTCGCGACCAGGATTATGCTTTGTTCCAGCGTGGCTTTGCCCTGGGCCTGCTGAGCCGTCCGCAGAAGAAGATCAATGCTCTGGAGCGTTTAACCAATCAATACCCGGAGTCGGGATATATGGATGATGCCTGGTTCGAGTTGGGCCGGAGCTATATGAGCCTGGATCAACAGAAGCAGGCCATCGGTTATTTCTCGAGGGTTGTGGATGATTATCCTTCCAGCAGTTACAGCAAACGAGCCCTGGTTCAGCTGGGTCTGATCCATTACAACCTCGACAACAACCAGCAGGCCATGCAATATTACAAACGGGTGGTGGATGACTATCCCAACACCGAAGAAGCCCAGGATGCCCTGACCGGCTTGAAGAATATCTATGTGGATATGAACCGGGTGGATGAATATTTCAACTATGTTAACGGGCTGGGCGACTTTGCCCGGGTCAGCATCAACGAACAGGATTCGCTGACCTATATGGCTGCAGAGAACCTTTATATGGAGCAGGACTGTGAGAGTGCCACGGAATTCTTCCGCAAGTATCTGAAGAAGTTTCCCAACGGCAGCTTTACGGTCAATGCCCATTTTTACCTGGCCGACTGCCTGGATCGCAATGACCGGCCCGACCAGGCCCTGGAACACTATAATGAGGTCATCGATCAGCGTCAGAATTCCTTCATGGAACAGGCTTGGACCGGAGCCTCCCGTATTTTGATGGACCGCGAAGCCTATGAAAAGGCCCTGGAGCATCTTCGTCCCCTGGAGAAGATAGCTGAGGTCCATCGCAACCTTATTTTTGCCAGGGTAGGACAGATGCGCTGCTGCCATGAGCTGAAACGTCCCGACTGTGTCCTGGAGATGGCCGACAAGGTACTGCACACCGATAAGATCAATGCCCGCGAAGAGCGGGAGGCTCACTATATGAAAGCCAACGCCCTTTTCAACAAGCAGCAGTTCGACCTGTCCCTGGACGAATTCAAAACCATTGCCGATGAAGTCAACAGCAAGGAGGGGGCCGAGGCCAAATTCCGCATTGCTCAGATATACTATAAGAAGGAAGAATATAAAGTGGCCGAGAACGAGATCTTCGATTTTGTTCAGCAGAACTCTTCCCAGGAATACTGGAAAGCCAGGAGTTTTATTCTGCTGGCTGATGTATATAAGGCTACGGGAGATATTTTCCAGGCCAGCCATACCCTGAAGAGCATCCTGGAAAATTATCAGCCCGTCAGTGAGCAGGATGATGTGCTCTCCATCGCCGGGGAAAAATACAAGCAGATCCGTAAGGAAGAGGAGGAACAAGCCCGTCCCGATACCGGCGAACAGCAGATAAAGATCCGTCTGAAGGAAAACCTGCCCGATACCACCGGAAGCCAGAGCGGTGTTCCGGATCAGACAAACCCCTCCGGCCTGAAGGATGGTTCAGCTCAGGAGAAGGAATCAGACAACCCGGCCGGTGATTCCGGTTCCAATGATCCTGCCGGTCAAAACGGCGATAACGATATGTCCAATGAAGCCACTTCAAAAAAACGCAAATGATGATCAATAAGATGATATGGGCTTTGACGGCACTGTTTATTTTGCTCTTTTCCAGTTTTCAATTGGAAGCTCAGGAGAAGATTGAAAAAAGGGTGCAGGTGACCAAAGCCTACCAGCCTGATATCAAAGATGCCTATAAGATAAGTGAATTGCCTGATATTACCGATACTACACATGTAACTACCGATTTTAACTATTATCTGTTGCCCAGGCGTCTGGAAACCGATGTGGAGGTAGAACCCATTCCTGCCGCTACAATGGTGGGAGAACCCCTTACAGAACTCTACAGCAGCTATCTGAAAATGGGGATGGGCCATAAGATCGCGCCCCTGGTGGAGTTCTCCCTCACCAACAAACGTTCCAGGGAGCATGCCCTGGGCGTGCTGCTGCGTCACCATTCCTCAACCGGGAAAGTTACACTGGATAATGATGAACGGGCTCCTGCCGGATATGCCCGCAGCCGCGCCCGGCTTTTTGGCAAGAAATTCTATGACAATGCGGTTTTAGATGGTAATCTGGGCGTAAGAAGCAATACCCGTTATTTCTACGGCTATGATACCCGGGTGGATACCTCACTCTATGATGATAAACAAGCCATCAAACAAAACTTCTTCCGTTTTGAGGCAGGTGCCGGATTGAAAAGTACTTACATCGATTCTTCCCACCTGAATTATGATTTACAGCTGGATTATCAGTATCTGGGTGACCGCTTTGAAAGCAGGGAAAACCGCGTGAAGTTTACCGGCGGGCTGGATAAATATTACGATCAGAACCACCTGGGTTTCCATTCGGAAGTCACCTATCTCAACCGTGAATTTACCTATGATACCACCTCCAATACCCTGGTTCACCTTCAACCCTGGGTAGCTCGCTTTGGCGACGGATGGCGTGTAAGGGGCGGCGTTAAATTCTTTGCCGATGTGGTTAACGGCAATACCCATGCTCGTTTCTTCCCTGTGGCCAATGTGGAATACGACATCATCTCCCAGTATATCATCCCCTACGGAGGGGTCGACGGCAAAATTGATCTGAATTCCTATGACCGCATCACCAGGGAAAATCCTTTCGTCCTGCCAGGTTTACATGTGAAAAACACCAATTACAAGCTGATCTTCTTTGGGGGACTGAAAGGCAATCTGAGTGCCTCGGTTTATTATAATGCCCGTTTCAAGTATTCCTTTTTCGATGACCTGTACTTTTTTGTCAATGATGTCAACTCGACCGGTGGAGCAGCCAACCAGTTTAACGTGGAATACCACGACGGGGAGCGGATGAACCTTTTCGGTGAGCTGGGCATCGACCTGAGTGATCAGTTGCATATAAACCTGGAGGGCAATTACTATAAGTTCGTTTTATACCACGACCAGGCCAGAGCCTGGCATAAACCTGTATACGATATGACCCTGTCAGCACGTTATAACTTACGGGATAAAATTATTGCAGAGGCAGATGTATTTGTCAGCGGAGACAGGTGGGCCAAATCGGGAAGGCGATTTGGAGAGGAAACCAAACTGGAGGGTTTTGTGGATATGAACATGAAACTTGAGTACCGTTATTCCAAGGTACTCTCAGGATATGTGAGACTGCAGAATATTCTTTCCAATAATTATTCCATCTGGAACAATTACCCTGTTTATGGGTTGCATGCCTATGCCGGCATAACCTATTCTTTTTAAGCTTCATTTATAAGCGGTTAGAGGTTGGCAAAATGTTCAAAAAAACCTGATTTTACAGGCATTTTCCCCATGCTTTGCAGATTATTTTTGTTAAATTTACATTTCCTTCTAAGCCAAGGAGAAAATTGGCAATCAGACATTTGAGTTTAGACGATAAATTTAAGGATCCCAATGAGCAATCAAGAGTATGACAAAGAGAAGAAAGAGCAGGAGAACCTGAATTTACAGGATTATTCGGCCGGCAGCATTCAGGTGCTTGAAGGCCTTGAGGCTGTCAGAAAACGACCGGCCATGTATATCGGGGATGTCAGTGAAAAAGGCTTGCACCACCTGGTCTATGAGGTGCTGGACAACTCCATCGATGAGGCGATGGGCGGCTATGCCCAAAATATTGATGTGGTGATAAATGAAGACAATTCCATCACCATCACGGATGACGGCCGCGGTATCCCGGTTGATTTTCACGACAAGGAGGGAAAGAGTGCCCTGGAGGTAGTGATGACCCTCCTTCATGCAGGAGGTAAGTTCAACAAGGATTCCTATAAGGTTTCCGGTGGCCTTCACGGGGTTGGCGTCTCCTGCGTCAATGCCCTTTCATCTCATCTGAAAGCAGAGATACACCGCGACGAAAAAATCTATTTCCAGGAATACAAGAAAGGGAAACCCCTGGGACCTATCGAACAAGTGGGCACTACCGATAAAACCGGTACCATCATCACGTTTACCCCGGATGAGGAGATCTTTCAGATACAGGATTTCAATTATGAAACCCTGGCCTCCAGGCTACGGGAACTGGCTTTTCTGAATAAGGGCGTCACCCTGAGCCTGCTGGACAAGCGGGAGCTGGTCGACACCAACGGCAACGGGAATGGGGATGAGAATGGCAATGGCGAAGAATACCTCCACGACTCTTTCTATTCGGAAGAAGGACTGAAGGAATTTGTGGAATTTCTTGATGCCACGCGTGATAAGATCATCGAGGATACCGTTCATGTGGAGACCACCAAGAATGATATCCCGGTGGAGATTGCCCTGCAATACAACAACTCCTATTCAGAAAACATTCACTCCTATGTGAACAATATCAACACCATAGAGGGTGGAACCCATCTGGCCGGTTTCAGAAGGGGACTGACCCGTACACTGAAGAATTATGCCGATAAGTCGGGTATGCTTACCAAACTGAAGTTTTCCATCAGCGGCGATGATTTCCGGGAAGGATTGACGGGTATCATCTCGGTTAAAGTTCAGGAGCCGCAGTTTGAAGGTCAAACCAAGACCAAGCTGGGTAACTCCGAGCTGATTGGCGCTGTTGATCAGGCCACCAGTGAATTGCTTTCCAACTATCTGGAGGAAAACCCCAGGGATGCCCGCACCATTGTCAAAAAGGTGATTACGGCCGCACAGGCCCGCCACGCTGCCCGCAAAGCCCGCGAACTGGTTCAGCGTAAGAATGCCATGAACGGATCCGGTTTGCCCGGCAAGCTCGCTGATTGCTCCAGCCGCGATGCCGATAATACCGAGGTCTATCTGGTTGAGGGAGATTCGGCAGGTGGTACTGCTAAACAAGGACGCGACAGAAGGTTTCAGGCTATCCTGCCCCTGAAGGGGAAGATCCTAAACGTGGAAAAAGCCCTGAGAAGTAAGATCTTCGAAAACGACGAGATCAAGAACATCTTTATGGCTCTGGGTGTGACCATCGGAACAGAAGAAGACAGCAAGGAGCTGAATATCACCAAGCTGCGTTACAACAAGATCATCATCATGTGTGATGCCGATGTCGACGGCAGCCACATCGAAACCCTGATCATGACTTTCTTCTTCCGCTATATGACCGAGTTGGTAAAGCAGGGGTACATCTATATTGCAACGCCGCCCTTATATCAGATCAGAAGAGGCAAGCAGATCAGGTATTGCTGGAATGAGGAAGAGCGCAAGCAGGTGGTGGAAGAACTGGGCAGTGGCAAGGAAGCCAATGTCACCATTCAGCGTTACAAAGGTCTGGGTGAGATGACCTCCGAGCAGCTTTGGGAAACCACTATGAATCCGGAGTTCCGCAAACTGCGCCAGGTCACCATCGACAGCGCTGCCGAAGCCGACCGCATCTTCTCGATGCTGATGGGCGACGACGTGCTGCCCCGCCGCGAATTCATACAGAGCCACGCGAAGTACGCGAATATTGACGCGTAGGCGATGATTGGATGAAGGGACAATTTTTTTCTTCTATTTATGCATCCTCATTCAAGTCTTTCTATCCAATCAATCATCCATCACCCAATCCCTGCCTTCGCTTCGCTGCGTCGGGGCAGGGATTTTACTATTTAATCATTATCTTCAGGATGTAATAATTTCTTTCTCTTTGCTACCTATGTAGTAAATAAAATCCCCCGAAAGATTGGAGGAAAGTCGTAAAAAAGAGGAATTTTTGTCATTGATCACCGAGCATCAGGATCTGATCCGCAAGGTGGCGGCCATGTATTATAAGAACCGGGCCGACCAGGAGGATGCTTTTCAGGAGATCCTGGTGAATCTGTGGAAGGCGTATCCCACTTTCCGGGGAGAATCGAAGATCACCACCTGGATGTACCGTGTGGCATTGAATACCGTTATTTCCGGGTTCAGGAAGGCTTCCAACCGGGTACAGCGAAACCGCTCCGATGTGAATATTTCCGATGAGCTGATCAAGCCTGAGCGGGATCAGGTTTCCAATGAAGATATCCACGTGTTGTATCAGTCCATCGAGCGGCTTACCGATATTGAGAAGGCGGTGATCATGCTGTATATGGAGGAGAAGACCTACGACGACATTGCTGAGATCATGGGTATGACACGCACCAATGTGGGGGTGAAGATCAACCGGATCAAGAAGAAACTGCAGAAATTATACAAGGAGCTAGCCAATGGATATTGAGAAACTCAAAGGAGCCTGGAAGAGCTACACCAATGATCTCAGGGAGCGCGGTTCCAAAAATACCAGTGAGCTCCGGGAGATGCTCTCACGCAAGAGCGAGCAATCCCTCAGGAGGTTGCGTAAGAACTTCCTCATCGAGGCCGGCATTAATCTGGCAGCCATACCGCTGGTTTTGATCATCGTGATCAACCAGTATGCCCAGGTGGGCGATCACCGTTACTACCTGTCGGGTTTTCTGGTGCTCTTGCTGCTGGCTTTTCTGGGTTTTCTCTACAGTTCCTATATGAGGATCTACCGTTATGAAAACCTGGAGTTGCCCCTGGAGCAGAAACTGGAGGAGCAGGTGAAGCGCTTGAGGGTGTTCATGAAGACTTATGCCGGGATCGGGTACATGCTCTATTTTGTAGTATTTATTGTCAGCCTCTTGGTGAGCGCATATGATCATGTGATGGGAGCATTGCCGCGGCTGGGGGTGGGTTTTCTGATAGCGGTGATATTGTTCTTTGTGCTGGTCCGGCCTCTGGTGCGTTATTACCTGAAGAGACTATACGGGAGGCACCTGGACTCCCTTACCCGATACCTGAATGAATTGCATGACGAATCATCCATAACCCACGAGCAGCATGATTGAGATACAAGATTTAATCAAGACGTTCTCCCTGAATAAGCAACAGAAAAGGAAGCTGGGCACCAGGGATGGACAGATCAAGGCGGTGGATGGCATCAGCCTGACCTGTAAGCCGGGAAGGATCTTTTCCCTGCTGGGTCCCAACGGAGCCGGTAAAACCACCACCCTCAGGCTTATTGCCACCATCCTGCAGCCTACTTCCGGCATCATTAAAGTGTCCGGGCATGATGTCAGCAAGGATGGCCGGGCTGTACGAGGTAAGATCGGTTTTCTTACCGGCACCACCGGCTTGTACGACCGCCTGACACCCGACGAGCTGGTCACCTATTTCGGAAAGCTCAATGGGATGGATGGCCCGGCCCTGGAGCGCAGAAAGCAGGATCTTTTTCACACCCTGGAGATCTTCAGCTTTTCCAACAAACGCATTGCAGAGCTTTCCACCGGTATGAAGCAAAAAGTATCTATCGCCCGCACCATGATACACGATCCGGAGGTGGTGGTCTTCGACGAGCCTACCGCAGGCCTGGATGTGATCACCGCCGAACACATCATCGAGTTGATCCGCCAGTGCAAGGACGATGGAAAAACCGTCATCTTCTCTTCACATATCATGAGTGAAGTAGACCTGTTGTGTGACGATTTGGCCATCATACACGAAGGACAGATCCTCTATGACGGAACCATGGATAGTTTCCGTGAACAGATGGTCAATAGCAGCCTCACCCAGGAATTCATCCGGATTGTTAATAACTCCAAAACCCAAGCCCAATGAAAGAAGTCCTGCATATAGCCCGGAAAGAGTTCAAGGATACCGTCCGGGACAAACGCACCCTGATGGCTATGATCGTGGTACCTTTGCTGCTATTCCCGGTAATATTCACGGTTGTTAGCGGCTTGCAAAGTGAAAGTATGGAGAAGGCCATGAGTCGCGAATTGAAAGTAGCTGTGGCCGGCAGCCAGGTGCCGTCAGGCTTGCAGGCGCAACTGGAGAGTGGCCGTAACCTCAGGCTGATATCCTTCGGCCAGGATACTTCCTATCGCCGCTATGTGCGCAGCGACAGCCTGGATGCGGCCATAACCGTACCCCCCGATTTTCAGTCGCGGGTAGATAACATGCAAACCGGGCGTTTGCAATTGTATTATCAGTCCACCGAGGAAGGGGTGGAACAACGGCTTACTGCACTTCTGGACCAATACAAGGCAAAGCTTCGCAGGGAGCGCCTGGCCATGCTCGATATTTCCGAGGAGGCCATCCAGCCCCTTCAGGTCGACAAGATGGATATGGCCACCATGCAGGAGAAGATCGGCAAGTATGTGGGCGGATTCATACCTTACATCTTCATCATCTTCTGCTTCATCGGTGCCATGTATCCGGCCATCGATCTGTTCACCGGGGAGAAAGAACGGGGCACCATCGAGACCATCCTTACTACTCCGGTCAAACGTATCCATATCCTCACCGGTAAGATGAGCGTGGTGGTAGCCACAGGTATCATTTCCGCTCTTCTGGCTATAGTCGGATTATTCGCAGGCCTCAACTTTGCCGGTACCTTGCCGGCGCAGATCACGGAGGTGACCGGCGACATCCTCCAGCCCCAGTTCATCCTGTTGCTGCTGAGCATGCTCATCCCCCTGACCATCTTCTTTGCCGGCATCCTGATCCCCATATCCATTTACGCCAAATCATTCAAGGAGGCCCAGTCGATCATCACCCCCATCAACATCCTGGTGATCCTTCCAGGCATTGTTGGACTGTTGCCGGGAGTGGAGCTGACCCTGCAGACGGCTTTGATACCTGTGGTTAACATCGCCCTGGCCACCAAGGATATCGTGGCCGGTACCATCGATTATGGCCTGCTTGCTGCGGTTTACGGATCGCTGATCCTGTTCGCCGCGCTCAGCGTAGCTTTCTCTGTTCGGTATTTCGGCAGAGAGACAAATATTTTGAGGGCATAGCCGTTTCTCAGATATGAATATGGCTGTGAGCAGCTCATCTTTCCATAGCTGCATGGAGGATATCCGCTTATCGATCACCAAACCCCAACAGGTCTATTCCATTCTTGAGGGTGGCCAGAGAAAATTCACACAGGTAAATGTATCCTGCCAGTGAATATTCGCAGGGGTGAATGCATCCTGCGATTCGATCCGAATCGTGGTGTTTTTTGCCCTTATTTGCCTGTTGTAATGATGTCTTGCCTGACTCAGGTTTTTTTGCAGGTGGATATCCCAAAGGGGAAGTACAGGGGGCACCAGCTGATCAGGACCGTCAATATGGGCACAATGCCAATGAGTCCCCACCAACTCTGAAAATAGATACCTACGGCTCCGATGGCCAATCCCAGAATAACGCGGATGATTTTGTCTGTCTTACCTACATTGCATTTCATAGTTGTATGTTTTAAAAGTTTAACACATTTGCTTCACACAAATATACAGCTCAGACCCCATAAAAGTTTGTGACGTAAGTTACAGAGGGCGCAAAATTTTTATTTTTCCCCTATCGAGCCGGATCATCTCATCCTTTTCAACTTCCATGTAGGGTATCTGGTCGATTTCTGCCTGCAGTTCGGGTTCAAACCTGCTTGGAAATGTTGGATCTTTCATAGCAATAGTCTGTAAGTTACACAAGACCAATTAAATAAAAAAATAATCTTGTGAATATGTTCGTTAAGTAAAGCATTTTTTTTTGTATATTCAAATATGCATTGGATGATTCGCTGAATATTCGGAGTATTATTTAGTGGTTATTTGACAGGAAGGAATGGATAACGTTTTAAATATGTATTCCATGCACACGAAAAGATCGTTTTTAACTACAATTTTGGTTTTACTCCTGACCTTTTCCGTAAATGCCCAGGAGCAAGAAAAGGCCCATAAATATGCATCCCTTGGGCTCACTTTTTCTTCCTTTGGAGACAATGCACTGGTTCATTTTGAACCCTTGGATGGTGCTGCCAGCTATAGTGGGAAACGTTTTTATTCCTTGGGGCTGGATTATCTTGTTCCGATCAGCCCAAGCTTTGACTTTGAAACGGGCATTGAATATTCCCACCATAAAATGATGGTGGATCCCAACCTGCCTCCGTCCATGGACAAACCCTAATATCCCGTTTATTTGGATAGTTTGACGGTTCCCGTTGCCGTACGTGTTAATTTTCTGAAGTATTTTTTTGTCAGCGCAGGAGGAATGGTGAACCTGGATGTAGGCGGTTCCGGCGGTGCCGTTACCCAAACGGGTTTGGGGGCATGTGCTTCCCTTGGTGTAAAATATGATTTTGAATCCTGATAAATATTATCTCTTCGGGTAATCCGGTATAGACCTACCTTTTTGCAGGATATGGCCGAAGGTGCATTTGGATCTTTTCGCAGACTTAGGTCAGGTTGGGTTTTCGTGTTATATTTGCAGGCAGGGGCATCCAAGCCAGGATATTTTCGGATGCAACATCCGAACCTGAATAATGAAAAGAACCAACATGGGCCAGATCGATTCCATACTTAATAAAGAAAGCCTCACCCGCGAAGATATTGTTTATCTTTTAAAGGCGGAAGGAGAGGAGAAAACACGGCTTTTTGAAGCCAGCCAGATGGTCAAGTCGCAGTATGTGGGCAAGCGGGTGTATTTCAGAGGACTGATTGAATTTTCCAACATCTGCAGCAAGAACTGTTATTATTGTGGCATCCGTAAGGCCAATCAAAAAGCTGAACGCTATAACCTGACCGACGATGAGATCCTGGATGCCGTGCGGTTTGCCTACGAGAACCGCTACGGGTCGGTGGTGCTGCAAGGAGGTGAACTTTCATCGCCCGCCTTTACCCGGCGCATCTCTGGTTTGCTTCGCCGAATACAGGAAATATCTAAAGGAACCCTGGGCGTGACCCTCTCCCTGGGTGAGCAGCCGGAAGAGGTTTACCGGGAGTGGCTGGAGAATGGTGCCCACCGGTACCTGTTACGCATCGAAGCCTCCAACCGTCAGTTATATCAGAAGCTCCATCCCCATGACGATATCCATAATTACGATCGGCGCCTGGAAAGCCTGAAAACTCTGCAGGAGGTGGGTTACCAGACCGGTACCGGCGTGATGATCGGTGTTCCTTTTCAAAGATGGGATGATTTGGCCGATGACCTGATCTTTATGCGCGATTTCGACATCGACATGGTGGGTATGGGGCCCTATATCGAGCATAAAGACACACCCTTATATCCATACCGCGATCAGCTGGCCAGCGAAGAGGAACGCTTTCAGCTGACCCTGAAGATGATCGCCATCCTGCGCATTATGATGAAGGACATCAACATCGCCGCTGCCACAGCCCTGCAGGCCATCGATCCTCTGGGACGGGAAAAGGCCCTGAAGATCGGGGCCAATGTGATCATGCCCAATGTAACCCCCGGCATGTACCGCAACAACTATAAATTATACGAGAATAAACCCTGCACCGACGAAGAGGCTGCCGACTGCACCAATTGCCTGGATGTGCGCATCAGTATGGTAGGCGATGAGATCGCCTACGGCGAACGGGGCGACCCAAAACATTTCTTTAAACGCGTAGAAAAATCGGCGCAATAAAACAAAACGGTTTCAAGTTCCTTTATGTTCCTGGTTAGATATCCCCCTGATCCTTGTATTTTTCTGCTTCCTGATCTGATTTGCGAAGTGGCTCCGGGATTCTGTAGTCTGTCGTGCAATTGAGGGTTATCTCACTTGCTTTTTTAATTCCGATTTTATGTCCCGGAGAAACAAAAATGGGGTTGGTATCATCTTGGGTGCGCAAGACCGTGCCGATGATCTCGCCCTGGTCGGTCCAGTCACTGGCTGAACCTCTTCCGCTGTTGGGTTCCTTGTATTCGCCAAGCAGCTGGGACTTGCCAATGCCTATGGAGGGCTTATCGATAAGCAGGCCGATGTGGGAAGCAATGCCCAGTCGCCTGGGATGGGCAATGCCATTGCCGTCGAAGAGGTATACATCCACGTCTTCTTCCACTTTCCGGAGGGTGGCAAGGATAAGATCACCTTCGCGGTAGGTGAGCAGTCCGGGAATATATGGATAGCCAATGATGTCCAGCTCGGTGTAGGTTTTGATATGCTTCATATCTGGATAACTGAAAAGGGAGATGGCGCAGAATCCTGTGGGGGGCTTTTTGTGGTAAGCGATATCTATACCAGCTACAATACGGATATTATCAGGTGCCCCTTTAATTTTAATTTTTTGGGCCAGTTCTTTTTGCTGTTCCTTTGCCCGTTTGGGCGTTATATTTTCAAGACGTTCCATTCGATCCTCTATTTTTCTACCCGTTAAACGTTAAAAATCAGCACATGTTCAACTCCAAATCCGTTTCTGGTTCCAGTTAGCAGTTAGCAGTTGCAGTAGCAGTTGCAGGTTTGAGAACGTGGACTGGAAATATTTTTAAGTCAGCCCCATTTTTACATTAAACGTACTGGAAGGCTGGATCTGTTGTGCATCCTTCAGGTTTTTCAATACCGTGTGAAATCGTTTGTCGGAGGGTTTCTCGTAGCTCATATCGATCAGGAAACGACCGAAGCCTTCGGCCTCCAGTTTGCCTTTATACTGGGTGAGAGAAACCGGTTCCCTGGGTACCACAATAGTCATGCCATTGCGCTTAAGCCGGGTGAACTCATAATTTTTATCGTCGCGGAAGGAGTGGTGGGGATTTCTGATCTTCACCGGCATTCGGGAATAGAAGAGTTCGGGATAGAAGTACATGGGCACGATGCCCTTCTTATCCTGCATGCTGAAGAGGTTGTCCAGGTCGTTCTCGAGGGGATAGGCAAAAAGCTTGATGTTTTCTCCCCTCAGATGATGGATGGCCGCATCATTGAAGGTATAAACATGCTCGTTGGATGCAATAGTCGAGGCTTTGGGTATGATAATCTTCTGCGAAAGGTGGCTGATCATGAAGTTGTGGTAGCCTTGTTCCCGGAAGCCATGGAAAAGGGAGCGGTAAAACCCGATTTTGTTTTCCGGGATGAAACGGGGCAGCTCAAAGAAGATCTTATGGGCGTTCTTTTTGATCAGGAAGGTTGATACATCCAGCTCCCGCCATTCCTGCTCTGACAGGTTGAGGATCAGGTTATCGATCTCCTGCATCGGGATTTTTTTGAGCCATTTGATGCTGTCAATGCGGGCAAAGATTTGTGTCTTACCAGGTTTCTGAGGTTTGAGCACCCCCTGGAGGTTGTCCTTTTTAGGGCTTCCGGGCATATGGGGTTTGATGCCTTTCACTTGCCGCTCAAAACGGTTGGGAAATTTTTTATCTCTCAGGTTGGCCAGGTATACCAGGTCGCCCTTATGGATTTTTTCGGTGGATTCATGCAGGGTAACATGGTTATCGGATCCTTTCTCCAGGGATTTGATCTTAATGGCCTTGCGGTTGCCGCCTTTGGGTGAACGGATCCACAGCCGGTTGCCCTGGTGTAGGGGCTCCCTGGAGGCAAAACTAAAGGAATGGGGCTGCACTTCTTTGACGTGTCCCAGGAAGATGCCGGTGGAAGGGTTGTTGGTGATGGCTTCACCCACATCACCTCCGAAGAAGTAAGAAGTTTTAGGCCGGCCCATATCGTACTTCAAAAGCTTTTTTGCCTGGTCGATTTTCGAGGGATCGTCGATGGCCATGCGGTAAGCCTTCGCCACCCGGTACACGTATTCGGCAGGCTTAAGCCTTCCTTCGATTTTTAGAGATGATATGCCCAGCTTGAGGATGGTGGGGATGTGATCGATCAGTTCATTGTCCTTCAGGCTGAACAGGTATTTTTTCTCTCCGGTGTCGCCATACATCCTCCGGCAGGGTTGCATGCACCTGCCACGGTTGGCGCTCATGCCACCGAGGTAGCTGCTGAACAGACACATACCTGAGAAGGAGTAACACAGGGCGCCATGAACGAACATTTCGACCTGCACCCGGCTTTTATTGCGTATGGCTGATATTTCTTTGGTGGTGAGCTCGCGGGCGAAAATCACCCTCTCAAAGCCCAGCTTATCCGAATAGATGGCTCCCAGGCTGTTGTGGTTGCCCATCTGGGTGCTGGCGTGCACTTTGAGTTTAGGAAAATGGAGCCGGATCAGATCGTATACACCCCAATCCTGGATGATAACTGCAGAGACGCTTGTCTGGGAAAGCATGTAAAGGGTATCCAGTAACCCGGAAAGCTCATCATTTTTGATCACGATATTGAGAGTCAGGTACACCTTGATCCCGCGTTTTTCTGCTTCCTGCAAAAGTGTCTGAAACTGGTCCGGGGTGAAGTTATCGGCCCGTTCCCGGGCGTTAAAGTTTTTTAGTCCCAGGTATACCGCATCCGCTCCTCCCTCAACAGCCGCATGGAAAGCTTCGATGTTACCCGCTGGAAGTAGCAATTCGGGTTGGCTCATTTTTTTGTTTCTTTGATGCAAAAGTAAGACAGATTCTTTATGGTTTTAGGAAAACGATTCAAAAACCATATGAAATGTTTCTGGTTCCATTTATCCTCTTCCAGGCTAAAGGTTATGTGGAGAAAGTTGAAACGTTAAGTGTTTGGTAACCCTTTATCCGATGTCTATATCCCGGTTGATCGTCTGCTCCAGCGATATGAAGGTTTCGGTGCGGGCTACCCCCCGGATGTTCTGGATGGTGTTGACCAGGATATCCATCAGGTGTTCGTTGCTCTTGCAGTAGATCTTCAGCAAGATGGCATATTCGCCGGTTGTATAATGGCATTCCACGATTTCCGGTATTTCCTGGAACTCCTGCACAGCCTGTTTGTACATATGGGCCTGGTCGAGGTATATGCCCACGAAAGCGCATATCTCATAGCCCACCCGCTTGGGTTTGACTTTGAATTTGGAGCCTTCGATCACACCATTGTTTTCCAGTTTGCGGATGCGCTGGTGAATGGCGGCTCCGGAGATGCCACACTCACGGGCGATTTCAAGATAGGGTTTCCGGGCGTCATGGATCAGATAGGAGAGGATCTTCCTGTCGGTCTGATCCATCTTAACGGGTTTGTTCATATAGCTTACAGATTGAAAGGGGGATTTGGGCAAAAGTAACAAAAAGATAATACGTTTGTTGTTCCACCTTCAACTTTCCAACGTTTTTGAAATGACAAACTTCAAACGTTCAACGTTCAACCTTCCAAACGTTCAACTTCAAAGGTTCAACTTAGAGTTAGGATATCCTATCTATCAATGCCCTAGCGGCAATTTCCGGGCCTTTTCGTTCCATACCTTTGATGCCCAGCTGAGTACGGATCTGCCCTACGAAAACCCCTTTTTCATAAAAGTGTTTGAAATATTGTCGGGCGATCTGCTGATGCTGGTCCTTGAACTGAATGGGACCGAAGATGTTGGCAAAGTAGGTGCTTACCAGTCCGGTGGTATTGGTGGTACCCTTGCTCATCACCTGTCCTTTGCTGAAAACATCCAGGGCTTTTTCCGGTTCTTTGATTTTTTCGATCACCGGATGGTTGTCGTCCACCTCTTCATAGTTGTTGGCATAAAAAATGTAATCAATCGAGGTACCTTTTAAAATGGTGTTGTAGTATGCTACAGGAAGGATGATGCGGGCATTGGTCTGATGGGCGTTGAGGATGATGGAGCGGTCGATCTGCCCGAAGGCATATCCCGGCTGCAGGTCGTCGAGGCGCAGAAAAGCTCCAATTTCAGTTCCAACTCCCTTGATTTGGCCCTGGTCATCGATCTCGATGCTGCCCATGTCATCGGCGATGATGGTGGTATCGCTGATCAGATCTTCGCCCAGGTCTTTATAGGCTTCGAGGGTTTCCGACTTCCCTGCTCCTGAATCCCCGATCATCAGCACAGAAGCATTTTTGCCGTTTTGCAGGGATATTTCTACCAGGGAGCCATGAAAAGGCAGGATGCCGTTGCGGATCTTAATGATGTTGTGCAGGGTCAGCACCATCTTCTTGAGGTATCCGAAATAACCGAACTCATCATCATTGGGGCAGGCACCTATCATGATGTCCTTCCCGCTGTCCTCATAGAACACGGTAGGTATCTCAGCCAGCGAATCCAATGCAGCTCCCGGCACTCCGTACAGATAGATGGCATCGGGCTTACGCTTAAGATCTTCAGCCGAGGCCAGTTCAAACAGGTTGCAGGTGGCAAAACCCAGCTCAAAGAATTTCTGGTGAAAATATATGTGCATAAGCAGGTTGCCTACTTTTGCCGGGTAGCTCAACCATTCATCGTTCTTTAGATCTACCAGGTCAAGTGGATTTTGTTTGGTTTCCTTGAACTGTCCCCTTCTCTTGTTCATGGTGGTATTTAAAATCAGGGGGGGATTCATCATCAGCTGGTGGATCACCGGGATGTCTCTGAGTTTTTGATAGGAGGAGTCGTTGGTGAAAAAAGGATCCAACGGAGAAGAGATGCAGGCAAACTCGGCTCCCGAATTGACCTGGCGGTAGGTCTTGGGATGGCTGGAGATGATGTTCTCCGATATATCCCGGTAGATCTTTCTTACCAGATGAGCCAGACGTTCCACCGTATCATGAAAGGTACGATAAGGCCTATTTTCCAGATCGAGATCCTGAGAGTCGCAAATGATGTAGCGTTCGTATTCCCTCCAGTAATTGTAGAAAAATTCCACCAGGCTGTTCAACATATCGGGATGGTCCAGCAAGGCACCGGCCTCCGGCTTGATCTGCCTGACTATATCTATGTGGTTGCGCGAGAGCAGCTCCAGCACTTCAATGAGGGCATCGATTCGCTCCTTTGTATGTATTAGTTTGAGGGTCTTCAGATTGGGAGAGTTCTTATCCCGGAGTCGTTGGATACCACTGAATATGACCTCTCTGAACAGATCGCTGTGTATCACCTCGGCTGCCGTATCACACAACCGCCCTTTCGTTCTGATGATAACCTTCTCGCTGATGATTTTGTGATTGATCATTTCTTTTTTTTCAGGTTATTTATAGTAATTGCTCGTATCGCTTTTTCATACCTTGCTTCAGGAGTCCTTACCCGGTGATCATCCAGTCTGTTGTGCTTGGTTATTGCCGGTCAGTAATCGACACTAAATGAACCGATTCATTGGTTAAGGAAGCCTGTCATCAGACATTAGCAAACAAACTTCAAAAGTAAAAAATATTGAAACATATCGTGGAACATAAAATATGATTCACACGATTGATTTTTTATTTGCCCCGAAAGATGTTGATTGTCTTTCTTTTGACGGATGGTTAGAATTGACTTGTCTGCAAATGTAAATACCAAACGTTTACTGATCCATTTTTTGTTTATGGGTGGAAAGGGAATGTAAATACCGGCTTGTTCGATTCGGGTTCTGATTGTTGTTCATTTTTTGACTGATAACTGGATAGTGGTTGTGGCTTTCCCTGGGATAGGTATGAATGGATGGGTCATGAGGTGAAGTTTATTAAAGCATTACGCGAGAGGGGTATATGCTTTAAAAGTAGGGGATAACAGAACAGAGAAAACAAAAAAGCCTGAGACTTAGAAAATAGTGCTCAGACTTTTCAGCCTTATAATCATATCTGAAAAAGGGCGTTTGGGTCAGGCTTCTGCTTTGGCTTTTCTTACCTCCTGAATGATCTCGGTGCCTCTGTAGATAGCTTTTTCGTTGACCGGGATCAGGTGGTGGTACCTTTCCGGCAGCGATTTCTTGAGGCCCTCCACGGCTTTTTCCATCTTCACGATGGGTTTGACCTTAAGGAATCCGCCCAGGACGATCATATTGA
>JAGXLL010000086.1:0-5906 GCA_018334675.1 Bacteroidales bacterium
GGGTTTGGGTGTAGCTCAGGAAGCCAACTACGACTATTATTCCTTTGAACAGGGTAATTATTGTGCCGAGATCGTTAAGCCCCTGGATTATACCAATCCGATGTTGATGCTCGCCGGTCTGGGTGTATTGGGTATCCTCTTTGCCTTCCTGCTTAAACGCGACGACAAGGTTTCCGGATACGGACTGGAGCAACCCAACAAGGTAGACTGATCTTCCAATGGCAAAAATAATAAAACGGGCTCCCCGGCAGCTGCCGGGGAGCCCGTTTCGATCGATGATATTTTCTTTGCCTGCCCATCTTCGAGCGTCCTTTGAACCTGTTCTATCTGCCTTTTAGCATGATACTTTAAGCGGCCAGGCCCGAGGGTCAGTCTATCTCGATCAGGCTGTTGCGCTTCGGACCGGTGGATATAATATGTACAGGCACTCCTGTTTGCTCTTCGATAAAACGGCTGTATTGTTTGAAGGCTTCCGGTAAGTGGCCGAAGCTTTTTATTTGTGAGATGTCTTCGCTCCATCCGGGCATCTCCTTGTAGATGGGTTCGGCAATATCATACTGATTGTAGGGGAAGTGGCTGATGGTGGATCCATCTTTCATCTTATAGGCCGTGCAGATCTTCAGGTGGTCGAAGTCACTGAGCACATCGGCTTTGGTCATGATCAAACGGGTGACGCCATTGAGCATGATGGCATATTTGAGAGCCGGCAGATCAAGCCAGCCGCAACGCCTTGGCCTGCCCGTGGTAGCACCGTATTCATTGCCCTGCTTCTGAAGCTTTTCTCCATGGGAATTGGATAATTCGGTGGGGAAGGGGCCACTGCCCACACGCGTGCAATAGGCTTTGAAGACTCCATATACTTCCCCCACGTTTTTCGGTGATACCCCCAGTCCTATGCAGGCCCCTGCACATACAGTGTTGGAGGATGTAACATAGGGATAGGAACCGAAATCTATGTCCAGAAGCGTTCCCTGGGCCCCTTCAGCCAAAACCGACTTGCCCTGCAGCATCAGCTCATTGATGGTATGTTCGCTGTCCACGAAAGCAAATTCCCGGAGGGTTTCGATGGCCTCAAACCACTCCTGCTCTTTTTCTTCCAGATCGTATTGAAAATCATACTGGGCCAGCAGGGTCCTGTGTTTATTCTTGAGGAAACGATATTTCTCCCTGAAATCATCGGCTTCAATATCACCTACCCGCAAGCCGTTCCGCCCTGTTTTGTCCATATAGGTGGGACCTATGCCCTTGAGTGTGGAACCGATTTTCGACTTGCCCTTGGCCGCCTCTGAAGCTGCATCCAATATTCGGTGCGAGGGAAGAATTAAATGCGCCTTCCGGGATATAAACAGATTGCTGTTGATGTTGATCCCCTTCTCCTTCAATTCTTCTATTTCTTGCCTGAAGATCACCGGATCCAAAACAACCCCGTTGCCGATGATGTTTTGGATGTTTTTATGAAATACACCCGATGGAATGTTGTGCAGGATGTGTTTGACATTATCAAACTCCAGTGAATGACCTGCATTAGGCCCTCCCTGAAATCGGGCTACAACATCATACCTGGAGGCAAATACATCAACAATTTTTCCTTTGCCTTCGTCTCCCCATTGTAGCCCAAGTAATACATTAAAATTCATAGTGATGGATTTTATAATAATTTCTTAAAAGCAGAACTTAAAAATAAAAAAATCCCCTCTCATAAAAAGGGGATCCCCGTATTTTTTTCAATATACAGGTGTTTCATTCTTTCCGGTTCAGCTTTTTGCTCTTACAATCCGTACAGGTCCCATAAAAGTATAGGGAGTGATAATCGATATCAAAATCCATCAGATCGGAGATGGTGTTTTGAATCTCCTGAATGCGCGGATCACAGAACTCGATAACCTTGCCGCATTCCTGGCAGATCAGGTGATCGTGTTGCTTACACTGATAAGCCTTTTCAAATTGGGCGATGTTCTTGCCAAATTGATGCTTGACCACCAGGTTGCTTTCCAGCAGCAATTCAATGGTGTTGTAAAGGGTTGCCCTGCTGACCCGGTAATTCTTGTTTTTCATGCTTATATACAGGGTCTCTATATCGAAGTGGTTGTCCCTGGAATAAATCTCCTCCAGTATGGCGTACCTTTCAGGGGTTTTTCTATGTCCGCGTTTCTCCAGGTAACTTGTGAAAATTTTTTTGACGGTGTCTTTGGTTTCACTGCATACCATAGCACTGAACATTTAATTTTATTTAGGACTAAATTAGAATAAAATTTGGAATAAGGAAATAATTATTTAGAATTATTTTAAAAAAAAATAACCCTAAACATCTTCAAATCTTTTGACAGAATCGACGCCTTTAATTTTACTGATGTTGAGAATCAGGTTATTCAGGTCGGATACATTGTGCACATACAGCTCAATATATCCGGTAAAGACACCGTCGAAGGATTCGAAGGAGATCTTGCGGATATTGGCGTTCAGTTCGTTGGATATCAGGGAAGTAACATCTTTGGCCATGCCAATGCGGTCGATACCCTTGATGCTGAGTTTGGCAAGGAAGGAGAGGAATTTATGGGTGGTCCATTGGGCCGGGACGATATATTGCCCCTGGCTCGACATAAGTTTGATGGCATTGGGACATTTGGCCTTATGCACGATGATCACGTCTGATTTGGGATCTTTGTAGCCCACTACATCGTCGCCCGGTATGGGGTGGCAACAGCTGGCCACCTGGTAGGGTAACTGGGTCTCATCCATATCTTCCCGGATGATGAATGGGGATTTATAGTCGAAGTGGTTTTTGGGTTGGTTGGGCGAGTCACCATGCTTGGGCAGGGTTTTGTTGGCTGTTCTTGACAGTTGAAGCCCCCAGTACCGGATAAATTTGCTGCGGGAGTGTCTTTTGATGATTTTGTCGATGCCTTCCAGGGAGATGATGCCACTGCCGATTTTACTGTAGAGTTCTTCTTTGGAGGTTACTTCGTAGGCTTCTATGAGTTTGCGCAGCAGGTTGGAGTTGGGTTTGAGGCCTCTGTCGGAGAGTTTTTTCTTAAGTGCGTTCTTTCCTTTGTAGATTCTGTTTTTTGTTTCTGCCTTGATGGCGTTGGTGATGGCTGCCTTGGCTTTGGCTGTGCGGGCATAATTGAGCCATTCCTGCTGTATCTTTTGATTCTCGGAAGTCAGGATTTCCACCTGGTCACCATTTTGCAATTCATGGCTCAGGGGTACAAGTTGGTGGTTGACTTTGGCTCCGATGGCCTTGTTGCCCACTTCGGTGTGTACTTCATAGGCAAAATCCAGTGCCGTGGCATTCTGGGGCAGGTTCTTGGTATCTCCTTTCGGGGAAAAAACAAATATCTCGGAAGCAAAAAGGTTGAGGCGGAATTCATCCAGAAATTCCAGGGTGTCGGGTTTGGGGCTGTCCAGGTGGTCTTTGATCTTGGAGAGCCATTTATCCAGTTCGTCGTTGCGTTCGTTTTGGTTTTTGTATTTCCAGCGGGCAGCAAAACCCTTTTTAGCAAATTCATCCATTCGTTTGGACCGGATCTGTACTTCCATCCAGTGCCCTTTAGGTCCCATAACGGTTACATGCAGGGCTTCATACCCGTTGGATTTGGGCGAGCTGATCCAGTCGCGGATGCGTTCGGGCTTGGGCACATAGATGTCGGTCAGCAGGGAATAGACATCCCAGCACTGTGCTTTTTCGGGTTTTTCATCCGTAGGATGAATGACAATGCGGATGTTGAGCAGGTTGTCTATTTCCTGAAAGGTGATGTTCTCCTGCTGCATGACATTCCACAGCGAATAGATGGGCTTGGGCTTGGCTACGATGTGGTATTCTATACCGTTGTCATCGAGTTTTTTCCGGATGGGAGCGGTAAATTCTTCTATTTCCTTCTTGCGTTCCTGCCTGGTGGCTTCGAGTTGATCCTGTATTTCCTGGTAGGTATTGGGGTGGCGGTATTTTAGGCTAAGATCTTCCAGTTCGTTTTTGATGGAGTAAAGTCCCAGTCGATGGGCCAGCGGTGCATAGAAGTATATGGTTTCTCCGGATATCTTGATCTGCTTGTTGGGGGGCATCGAGTCGAGGGTGCGCATATTGTGCAGCCGGTCGGCAAGCTTGATGATGATCACCCGCACATCATTGGTCAGGGTCATCAGGATTTTACGGAAATTTTCCGCCTGAAGGGACTTTTCCCGGTCAAACACTTCTGCGATCTTGGTCAACCCATCAATGATCACACCGATGCGTTCACCGAATTGGGTTTTGATGTCCCCGATGCTCGAGGGTGTATCTTCCACTACGTCATGCAGCAAGGCGGAAGCCACCGATTCAGTCTCCAGGCCGATCTCATCATGAACAATACGGGCCACAGCAATGGGATGGATGATATAGGGATCTCCGGATTTACGTTGAATACCATCATGCTGACGGTAAGCCAGATCAAAAGCCCTGCCTATCAGGTCCAGCTCATCCTCTCCCATCGATTGGGCACAACTGTCCATCAACAGGCTGAATTGCTCCTGAATATAGCGGTCTTCCTTATTGGGGATCCGTTTTGTTTTGGTTGTCGTACTCATTGCGCGTGCCCCCTTTGCATTTACATCACCATCCGTGGGTACTAAGATAAAAAATCTATTTAAGAATCAATCTTCAAAATCTATTCCAGAACAATGCATTGGAGATTTTTTTGAAGAAAACCATCCCTGCCGGGAGATAACTTCTTTATCCCTGTTTTTAGTATATCCGGAACTCTTTGGGCTTAACCGGAGTATACTATTTGGTAAACAAAAAGTTGCGTTGTACTTTCAGTTTTGCCCACGTGGGTTTATCCTTCACCCCGATGGCTTTATATTTTCATTCGATGTTTTTAATACATCAATATATTTAAATATATAACGGAATAGATGACTTTATTGATATACGGTAAAAATATGTTTCTTAACAACCTTAAGGGGGGCATCTCTCTTTAAAAGCACCTTTCAGGCATACAGAAGATTAATCTCTCCTTTTTTCGAATGATCGGTAGAGCCGGTTTTCTTCCGCAGAAATTATCTGTATATCAGGGTGATTTCTCCCCTCTTTCGGATCAGGGGAGCACCGGGATTCTTTACCTCCAGGTAATAGGTATAGGTGCCTGCCGGGGCCTTTTGTCCTCCCTGTATCTTTCCTTCCCATTTGTCCTCGGGATCGGCCGATTGAAAGACTTTCCTGCCCATGCGGTCGTAGATGATCAACAGATAATGTTGGGGGACAAAGGAGAACTCAGGTTTGAAACCCCTGTTTTCCTGCATACGGGCATTGGGTATGAAGGCATTGGGAAGGAAGATCTGGGGTTCTGCGTAAACACAGCGTTTGTTTGAGGTGATAACAGATTGCCTGTCAGTAGTATGATTGATTTTCGCCCTCACATAATAGCAAAATTCGCTTTTTTTGGAGACCATGTCATATTTGAAATGTTGAATATCTGTATCCAGATACGCCTGTCGGCCTGTGCTCAGGTGTATCTGGTAGCTGTCTGTATCTCCACCTTTGCGATAGACCTGATAAACGACCCCGGGCAGGTACCGGATTTCATTCCAATCCAGCTGGTGGGTGAGGTTTTGCTGAGTTACGGTTAATACCAGGTTGTTCAGTGTATCCGAACGGGTGGTTAAAGCCCCGCATTGATTCACCGCAGCCAGGTGATAGTAATATCTGTTTCTTGTAGCATCGACCGACTCGTCAATATAACGTATCGTCGATCCGGGCTGATCATAGCTTTTGATGGTATCATAAGTACCCTTGCGAACTCCCTGCGAACGGAGCAGAACATACCGATGGAGTTCTGAATCCTCATCTATGCTGAACGACAGGTGGATGTTCCCGTTCCGGGTAGAGAGGCTGTCGAGGTGAATATATTGTGGGTCATCCGGCATGTCGG
>JAGXLL010000086.1:6726-8452 GCA_018334675.1 Bacteroidales bacterium
TCCTCCAGGTATTTTGCGGCCAGTTCCCTGACATCGTCGGGTGTGATGTTGTTGATCGTATAAACTACCCTTTGATAGTAATCTTCGTCCAGCCCCATCTCCATCAATGATATATAGGTGGAAGCGGTGGGCAGGGGCCCGTCGAAAGCCCTGAGCAGCTGACCCATCATATAGTTTCGTACCATATCCAGTTCCTGCTGATCCACCTTGTCCGTTCGCAATCTTTTGATTTCCCGGTAGATGGCATCTATGGCTTTTCGGCATACGTTGGCTCCCACTTCCGAGGCAATGGTCAGGTAACCCTCATTGACAAGGGGAACCATCATCGAGAATATTCCATAGGTATAGCCTTTCTCTTCCCGCACTTTCTTCATCAGGCGGGATCCGAAATAGCCTCCCAGTATGGTATTAACCACTTGCATGCCGGGGAAGTCAGGATGCCGTTTATTGAAGAGTAACTTACCCAGGCGCACCGATGATTGCACTGCGTCCTGTTTGGGGGTGAACACCTCCTTTTCGGTGGTAGTGAAAGGCCGGAAATCAGGCTTTTTGATTTCTTTGCCATTCCCTTTCCAATCATTTCCCCCGAGGAATGCATTGAGGGTGCTTTGTACTGAATCATCAATATTGCCGGTCAGAAGAATTTCACATTGTTCGGAAGTATAATGAAGGCGGTGAAACGCCTGCAGGTCGTCCCTTGTAATCTGGTTGTGGTCCTCCAGCTCCCGTACCCTCCCATAGGGATGGTGATTGCCGAAGAGGGCTTCATTAAGCTTGACCCTTGACAGGGTGCTCACCTTGGAATGGTCCAGCAAATATTGCTGTTTTTTGTTGTTCAGATAAGTACTTAGCTCTTTCTCCGGAAAAGTAGGATTCTTGAGTATTTCGGCGAGTATTTCCAGGGTAGGATGCACGTATTTTTTCAGGGTCAGCAGGGATATGGTAGCTGCATCTTTGTTGGCGGCGGCTTTCAGGAAGGCCCCGTAATAGTCCAGCCAACCGGCTATTTCCTCGGAGCTGTATTTTTTGGATCCCTCCGTCAGCATCTCGCTGGTGGCCAGGGCCACCAAAGGTTTGGGCTGGAACCAGCTTCCTGCCCTGAAAAGCAAGTCTACCTTAAGGATCTCTTCCGTGCCTGATTGGATGGAATATACAGGCAACCCGTTGGGAAGACTGTACCTATCGGCTTTTGCTATATCAATAGAGTCTATGGTCTTGATAGGAGGGCGTTGGGTTCTGTCTATGGATTGCATGGTTATTCTTTTTTAGCGTAGTAGTACAATGTGGAGCAATTGTTCTGATCGAGTACCTGCCGGCCTACACGTTGGATGTCATCAGGGGTAACCTTCCGGTAGGCTTCTTCTTCGGTATTGATCCGGTTCACATCTCCCAGCAGCTCATAGAAAGCCATGTTCATAGCCTTATGCAGGGCACTGGTTTTGGTGTAGGTTCTTACCGCCTCCACCTTATTCTTCACCTTTTGCAGTTCTTCATCCTCAACCCGTTGTTGGGTAAGCTTTTTCAGTTCGTCAAGCAGTTCCTTCTCAGCTTGTTTCATTTCGTTGTGCGGTGCCACCGTACCGGTGACCATCAGCAGGCCTTCGTCGATATCCCCGGTGATGTAAGCATCGATAGAGCTAAAGATCTTTCTTCTTTTTACCAGGTTTTGATATAAGCGGGCTGAATTGCCATTGGCCAGCAGATCAGAGATCAGGTCGGTAGTTAT
>JAGXLL010000026.1 GCA_018334675.1 Bacteroidales bacterium
CGAATACTTCTTCATGCCATTGGCCCTTACAGGAATGATCCTTGCCAAACACCTCCTCAAAAGCGGGTTCAATCACGTTGGAGAAACGTTTCATCTCGGCGAAACGCTGAAGCTTGTTCTTGGTCACGTTACTGCGTTTTTGCTTTTCGAATGATCACCCCTATATCGGTGATGTGTTTGAGGTTGTTGGTCCGCATGGCTTGTTGTATCTCTATGGAATACGTGCCGGTGCGGGGAAAACGGATAAATTGCCTGTAGGGTATCTCGTTTTCATAGACATCACCCCAGCCCTTTCCGTACCATCGGCCCCTTTCGTCGGCCAACACGCACTCAAAGGTATCCCTTACTGTGTTGCCCTGGGGAGAGGTGGTTTCGATGAAAAGGAAAAGATTTCTGTAGTTGTACTGGCTGGTATTACGCACATTCAACAACACATGATAGGGCTGCAGGGTATCCTCAATCCGGAAGTTGTAACTGAGTATGTTGTCTTTGTTCCAGCGGGACTCGGGGATGTCCCTGACATCCTGGAAGACATTGTTCGGTTGGCAGGCGAAAAGCCCAAGCATAAAGACCAGTGCGACCCCGGGAATGCTGCTATTGTTTTTTGCCATTGCTCTTTCTTTTCTTTTTGTTGCGCTTGCGCTTTTTCTGAGTGGAAGATTTTTTGTTTGTCTGTTTCTTCTCGAAGCGGTCGAGGCGGTCCTGTCCCACATCGTTTTCAAAGCCGAAATCCTGTTTGATGATATCATTAGAATCGGCAAGATGCTCTACTTTCTGTCCTTTGTCGTTGAGTTCGATGATCTCCTTCACCCTTTTCACGGATATGGGAGTCAGGTTTTCAGAGGAGTCGGGGCTGAACGAATACCAGAGGATCTGTTTGAAGATGTCGGTCTTTTGATGATAAGCTGTTCCCTTGGTCGTTTCCAGCTTGATGGAGGTATCGGGAAAGTTTTTCTTGGCATCCAGGTAGGAATCCAGCTCGAAGTTGAGGCAGCATTTGAGCTTGCCGCATTGACCTGCCAGTTTCTGTGGGTTGAGCGAGAGTTCCTGGTGCCGGGCGGCATTGGTGGTTACCGATACAAAGTTGGTGATCCACATCGAGCAGCAGAGCTCGCGTCCACAGGATCCGATGCCTCCGATACGGCCTGATTCCTGGCGGGTGCCGATCTGGCGCATCTCGATGCGTATCTTGAACTCATCGGCCAGGATTTTGATCAGCTCCCTGAAGTCGACCCTTTCATCGGCGATGTAGTAGAAGATGGCCTTGGTTTTATCACCCTGATATTCCACGTCACCGATCTTCATGCCCAGGTTCAGATCACTGGCGATTTTGCGGGCCTTGATCATGGTTTGATGCTCGAGGCCCACCGCCTGACGCCATTTCTCGATGTCGGTATCCTTGGCTTTGCGATATATCTTCTTGAATTCGGTCTCCTCTATCTCTGCTTCCTGCTGTTCAAGCTTTTTTAACACCAGATCGCCTGTCAGTGAAACGATGCCGATGTCGTGCCCGGGCGAGGCTTCTACAGCTACCACATCCCCTTCAGCCAGGTCCAGGCGGTTGATGTTGTGAAAATAATCCTTGCGGGTGTTCTTGAACCGCACTTCAACCAGCTCAGTGGTCATGGAAGTGTCGGGGATATTCTTCAGCCAGTTTCTGGCCGGGAGTTTGCTGTAGTGCTCGGGTCTGCAAAAAGAACAGTATCCTTGGTGTTGATTATATGTAGTCTGCTGCTGAGTAGAATGCTTCTCTTCTTTTGAGTCCATAATGCTGTATTTTGATGCCTAAGCATGGGTATATATTGTTGAATTGTGAGATTCTGTTTAGATAAACACCGCAAATTTAATGAAAATTATACTCTTAGCAATTTTATCATTTGAATGGACAGATCCATCAAAATCGTTTTGGCATGGGCGTTCATCTGGATGTCTCTGTAGGCCTTGTTCAATTCGTTATAGATTTGGCGGGCGTTTCTGCTGTGGATGAACTGAGAGAACCGGGAGGAGAAATTTTTTTCTTCCTCGGTCAGGTATACGATTTGATCCATCTGAAGATTCATCATGAAATTTTCCCGTATCATGCGGGTCGTATAGTGAAAGAATGATTTGAGGTTTTCTCTTCCAATGGGAGCCAGGTCTTCGGTCCAGTGGAGCAGGCCCACCACATCTTTTTTGTAGGCCATGCGCATCAGGGAGACGAAACGCTCGAAGTGGGTTTTGGCTTCTTCGTCGGTTTGTATGAAATGGATGGCATTCAGGTAGTTGCCTTTGGCCAGGTGGACCACTTCCCGGGCTTTGTCTTCCGCCAGGCTGAATTGTTCTGTGATGGCCGCCAGCATGCTTTTGTCGTCGATGGCCGGCACCCGGATTTTTTGGGTACGGGAGAGGATGGTTGGCAGGAGCATGTCGGCATTTTCTGAAACGAGCAGGAAGAGGGTGCTGGGCGGAGGCTCCTCGATGAGCTTCAGCAGTTTGTTGGCTGTGCTCTGGTGCATCCGCTCCGGCAGCCAGATGATCATGATCTTGTACTCTGCTTCGTAGCTCTTGAAATTCAGCTTGTGGATGATGCTGTTGCTTTCGCTGGCAGGTATGATGCCCTGTTTGTTCTCCAGGTTGAGCCGGCGGTACCACCTGCGGGGGCTGATGTAGGTGTTCTCCAGCAGCTCCTGGCGCCATTGGCTGATATAGTCGTCGCTGGTTTCCGGTTTGCTCTCCGAGGCTTTCTTCACGGGAAAGACAAAGTGCAGGTCGGGGTGGGCCAGTTGCTGAATTTTCTTGCAGGAAGGGCACTCCCCACAGGCATCGTTTTGTTGTTTGTTGGTACAGTTGATGTATTGGGCATAGGCAATGGCCAGGGGGAGCTTGCCCGAGCCCTCCGGCCCGGTGAATAACTGGGCATGCGGTATACGGTTTTCGCTAACCGTTTGTACCAGTTGCTTTTGTATCTGTTCCTGGCCAATTATATCTCTGAATAACATAGAGCTCTTGAGTTGTTGGGGGTTTCAACCAGTTTGCGCGATCGGATTTCAAAGGTAAATAAAATATTTTTTGTTGGTAAAAACCCCGGGACCTTCCTGGTTATTTTCTCAATCCTTTGCAATGCATCGTTATCATCGCCCCCATCCCGGGTCATTTATTCCAGCAGGGGATGGGTTATGCCTCTGAAAGCCTTGTATGTAAGAACTTCCAAATTTTGCCTTGCTGGGGAGGCTCCCGGTGAAATGTACGACAGATTGGCTTATGACTAGAAAAAATCATTATTAATATGTAATTTTGTAGGTCGGTTCAATTGAACCAACATGAATATTTATTAAAAGAGGAAGAATCCATTAAGGGATTTTGACTGGTTGAAATAAAAAAACGAGAGCTTATGAGTGAAAAAATCAACGTAGCGAAACTGCAGGACGCCGATTTGAACGGCAAGGTCGTGTTAGTAAGAGTGGACCACAACGTAGTGAAAAAGGGTGGTATCAAGGATCCCTACCGGATCGATTCCACCATTGGTACACTGATAAAGATCTATTCCAAAGGAGGCCGTCCGATCCTCATGTCGCATGTGGGACGCCCCAAGGATAAGAAAAGCGGTGAGATTACCCTGAGCAAGGATACTTCGGTACAGCCCGTGGTAGAGTATCTGGAGAACAAGCTTCAGCTGAACATCCGGATCCCCGAATTGAAAGAAGAGTCCGGAAAAGGGATTACCGACATCGATGCTTCTGTTCAGGATCAAATCAGGGATCTGAAAGAAGGCCAGGTAGATGCCCTCTATCTGCCCAACACCCGTTGGTTCTATGGTGAAGAGGACAAGGGGGAAGCTTCTGAAAAGATGGCCGGGCAACTGGCTGAACTGGCCGATGTTTTTGTCAATGATGCCTTCGGCTCCTGGCAGCCCCATACTTCCACGGTGGGTGTAAACAAACACCTGCCTTCCTATGCCGGATTGCTGATGCAGAAAGAGATAGAAAACCTCCAGCGCATCTTCAACCCTGAGAAGCCTTTTATAAGTGTTGTGGCAGGCGCCAAGTTCGACACCAAGGCCGATTCCCTTTATGCCTTGCTGGAGCGTTCGGATTATCTGGCCCTGGGGGGTGTGATCTACAACGCCTACCTGTGCGCCAAATACGATATCCGCATCGAGGGGGTATCCGACGATGACATCAAGGTGGCCAGGGAATTTATCGATTATTCGAAGAAGAAGAACTATGAGGACAAGATCCTCGAGCTGCCTTACATCATTGAGTCCGACACGATGGAGGGCAAGGTTGAAGGCCAGTACCGCGAGCACGATGTGCGCGGGCTGAAAGCCGGCACCAAGCTGAATTATGTGCTGGATGTTTCTGCCAAATCCTTCCAGGAGCAGAAAGTACAGGATGCCTTCTCCAAAGCCAGAACCATCTTCACCAATGCCGTGATGGGCCTGACACCCCATTTTGATGAAGGCACCATCGCCCTGGACAAGCTGATCGACAGCAACAAGGGAGCCATGAAGCTCTTTGGCGGCGGCGACACCAACCAGGAGCTCAAGACCCTGCTGCCCGGGGTATACATGAAAGCTGTGGATGATCCCGGCTATTACCTGTTTACCGGAGGCGGAGCCGTTCTGAAAGCCATCCAGGAAGGCACCACCGAAGGCATCGAGCCGGTGAAGGCGCTGATAAAGTAGCATCTCATTGCAGCTATTCCAGCGCTTAGCGTAGCGCTAAGCGGTCCCAGACTCGGTCCCAGACTGCTAAGCGCTGCGCGAACACCCATTAGCGCTTAGCGTAGCGCTAAGCGCTGAATATATCTGAATATTCTTTTATGAAAGGATTCAAGGCATACGACATCAGAGGCATCTACAACGAGGATTTTGACCGGGAGGATGTTTTCCGTATCGGTCATTTTTTGCCCCGTTTGATGGACACCAACCGCATCCTGGTCGGGCATGACCACCGCATTTCATCGCAAGAGATCAGGGAAGCCCTGATCAGGGGTATTACTTCAGCAGGAGCTGATGTATATGATATGGGTCTGGCCACCACGCCGATGGTTTATTTTGCCAGCGGAAGGATGGACTTTGAAGCCTCCGTGCAGATCACCGCCTCCCACAACCCCGGTGAATATAACGGTTTCAAGGTGTCGGGCAAAGATGTGATGCCTGTTGGATATGCCAATGGCCTGGACCGCCTGGAGCAGATGGTTCATGAAGCCCCCCTGCAGGAGGACACCAGGCCGGGTAAGGTGGTTCCGGTGGATTATAAGGGGAAGTACCTGGATTTCTTAAAAAACAGGTATTATCATCCGGATGTGGAAGGCCTGAATCTGGCCGTGGATTGCTCCAATGGGATGGCAGGCTATCTGATCCGGGATCTGCTGGGCGAGAAGCCTCATTATCTTTATGAAGAACCGGATGGGCGTTTTCCCCACCATGATCCCAACCCCCTTAAGAAGGAGAACCAGAAACCTTTGATGGAACAGGTGTTGAAGCATCAATGTGATGCAGGCATTCTCTTTGACGGCGATGCCGACCGGGTGGTGTTTGTTGATGAGAAGGGACGTTTTGTCTCGCCCGACCTGATCATTGCCCTGATGGGGCACTATTTCCTTACCCGGCCGGGTGAACGCGTATTGCAGGACATCCGTTCATCCCGTTCGGTGAAGGAATACCTGAAAGATTTCGGTGCCCAGGTGCATACCTGGAAAGTGGGGCGCGCCTTTGCATGTCCCAGGCTCAGAGAGATCGACGCCATCTATGGGGGCGAATTCGCCGGGCATTATTATTTCCGCGATTTTTATTACTCCGATTCAGCCATGGTGGCTGCCCTGGTAGTGACAGATGTATTGGCGGAGCTCAGAAAAAAAGGCATCACCTTTTCCCGGGCGGTGGATCAGATATCCAACTATTACAGCAGCGGGGAGATGAACTATACCATCGAGCGCAAACAGGAAGCCATCGATGCCGTGGTGGATTATTTTACCCGGCAGGAAGAACCCCGCGAGGCTTTCGATTTCGATGGCAAGCGGTTGGATTTTGACGATTGGTGGATCAACATACGGCCTTCCAATACCGAGCCTTATCTGCGGGTGATCATAGAAGCCCGGAGGGAGCAACTGCTGAAAGAGAAGGTGGATGAGGTGGGCAGGCTCCTGGAGCAATATCAATGAGATGGCACTGAAAGCAGCATATGATCCAGAACTGGTTGAGGCGGGTTGTGATGAAGCCGGCAGGGGCTGCCTGGCCGGACCCGTCTTCGCTGCGGCCGTGATCCTTCCGGAAGGCTTTGAGCATTCCCTGCTCAATGATTCCAAAAAACTGACGGCCCTTCAGCGTAGAAGCCTGCGGGAGGTGATCATCGGCGAAGCCAGGGATTATGCCGTCGCTTCGGTGGGCAACCAGGAGATTGATGAGCTGAACATCTTCAGAAGCTCCATTGTGGCCATGCACCGGGCACTGGATAAGCTGAGCACCGCACCGGAGCAACTGCTTATCGACGGAAAATTTTTCAGCCCTTACCGCCAGCTCCCTCACCGCTGTATCATTCAGGGCGACGGCAGGTATCTGTCTATTGCCGCCGCCTCCATCCTGGCCAAAACCTACCGCGATGAGTTTATGGAATCCCTTCATTTGGAATATCCGGAGTACAACTGGGTCAGGAATAAGGGATATGGCACGGCCCAGCACCGTGAGGCCCTTCAACGGCATGGCGTCAGTCCCTATCACCGCCGTACCTTCCGGCTGCTGCCCGACGGGCATCAGCTTACTTTCAACGGGATGGAGGACTAACCCTCTTCTTCACCCTCGTCGTATAGCATCCCACTGCGTTTGACGGCCGCAAAGACAAGCTTGTAGATCACGAAGATCAGGATGGGCCAGGAGGCCAGCCATAAAATGGATATGAGGTGATTCATAAAGCTCGTTTTTTCAGGTTCTAATAAGCATGCTCTTCGTTTTCCATCTCTTCCGAAGAAATTTTTTTCTTATTCATCGACCTCCATACATACCAGATGTATCCGGCTACTACGGGTACCAACAACGACACATAACTCATGGTCGTCAGCGTATAGTGGCTGGATGAACTGTTTTGTATGGTCAGTGAGCTCTGTAAGTCGAAGGTAGAGGGATAGAAGGCTGTATGATTGAAGCCGGCGATCAGGAAGAGCGCGAAGACGGTAAGCACGGTGCCTGCCCCGGCGAACCAGATGCCCCCTGTGCTGTTTTTGAATACGGTGACGGCTATGCCTGCTAAAACACCCAATACGCCCACCAGGAAAAAGATGCCTACCAGGGGCATCTCCAGCAGGTTGTGCAGGTATTTGTAGGGCTCCATATATATTTCCCGTGTTTGTGGATCTACGGCAAAGCCCTTGCTGGTCAGCAGCATAACGGCAAAGGCAATGAACACCAGCAGGAAAGGCACAGCATTGTATATCACCTGTTTGCGTGACTGGCGGAAGATGGCTTCATCATCTATGCTGTTGATCGCATAGAGTGCACCTTGTATGCGGGCCAGGAAGAAGACCGACAGGCCCAGCAGGATATTCTGGATGTTACCCAGCAATTCCAGGCCCCGGGTGGTGTTTTCCCATCGGGTGATGTTGCTTTCTGAAGTGGTGGTGGCTGTCATGCGGAAGGTGTCGACCGAAAATTCCGAGCCGGTGAAGAAGGACCCGACGACCGTGCCGATCAGGATGGTGCCCAGCAGGCCGTTGAGGAAAAGGAAGGTTTCGTAGGTTTTTTGCCCCAGGATGTTGTTGGGTTTTTTCCGGAATTCATAAGAAATAGCCTGAATGATAAAGCTGAACAGGATCAGCAGCCAGGCCCAGTATGCGCCTCCGAAGCTGGTGGCGTAGAAAGGAGGAAAAGAAGCGAACAGCGCCCCACCAAAGACCACCAGCGTGGTAAAGCCCAGTTCCCATTTCCTTCCCAGGGTATTGACCAACATGTCTCTTTGTTTATCTGTCTTACCTATTTGTACCAACAGGGTTTGCCCCCCCTGTATGAACATCAGGAAGACCAGGAGAGCCCCGACCAGGGAGATGATGACCCACCAGTATTGCTGTAGAGCCAGGTGTGAGAGTGTTTCAAACATATGGTTGCCGTTTTATTTGGGTCCTATTTTTATTTGTCGTACCATGATGGATACCTCGGCGATCAGCAGGATGGTGAAGATCCCCGCGAAGAGCCAGAACGTGAGCTCTACGTTGGCGGCGTTGAGGTGTGAGGTGGAGACCTTCACCGGCAGCAGATCCTGGATGGTCCAGGGTTGCCTTCCCACTTCCGATACCACCCAGCCGAGCATCGATGCCAGGTAGCCCAGGGGAATGGTGTAGAGGGCTGCCCTCAGCAGCCAGCGCTTGCGGCCTATCGTATCGTTTATGTTGCTCCATATCACCAATACGAACAGCAGCAGGAAGTAAAAACCCAGGATCACCATGAAGTGGAAGCTGTAGAAGGTGAGCCCCACCGGCGGTACGACTTCCTCAGGCTCCTCGAAATACCCGTAACCCATCAGGGGATAGTTGTTTTGGAAAGTCTCCAGGTGGGCTGAGGCCAGGGAATCCTTCCCGGCTTTTTGGGCCTGGTTGTAGCTGTTAAGTGCTTTGAGGGCCTGGTCGCCTTTTTTCATCTTTTCCCTTGTGGGGGGTAGGCCCTGGTTTTCATTGCCGTGCACCAGATCCCGCATGCCGGGCACGAAGGCATCCATGTCCCGCTCTGCCAGCAGGGAGAGAAGCCGGGGAATAGAGATCCTGAAATGGAAGGCTTGTTCATCGTTGTTGACCGTTTTTTTGGGGTTGAGCACACCTATGGCCACCAGTCCGGCCCCTTCCTGGCCCTCATACAACCCCTCCATGGCAGCCAGCTTCATGGGCTGGGTGTCGGACACGTGGTTGGCGCTGCTGTCGCCGGTTAACACGATGAACAGGGAAGAGACAATGCCAAATACTGCCCCGACCAGCATGCTGCGCCGGGCGAACTGAAGGTGGCGGTTTTTCAGGATGTACCAGGAGCTGATACCGATGACAAAGAGGGACCCGATCACATAGCCGCTGGAGATGGTATGCAGAAATTTGTCGATGGCCGTGGGGTTGAACAGCACCTCCCAGAAGTTGCCCATCTCATTGCGGGCCGTTTCGGGATTGAAGTGCATCCCTACCGGGTTTTGCATCCAGCCATTGGCTACCAGGATCCACAGGGCCGAGAGGTTGGATCCCAGGGCCACCAGCCAGGTAGCCGTGAGGTGAAACTTTTTGCTTACCTTCTCCCAACCAAAGAACATAACCGCCAGAAAAGCCGATTCCAAAAAGAAAGCCATGATGCCTTCAATGGCCAGGGGGGCACCGAAGATGTCACCCACAAACCAGGAGTAGTTCGACCAGTTGGTGCCGAACTCAAATTCCAGGATGATGCCGGTGGCCACCCCAATGGCAAAGTTGATGCCGAAAAGGGTCATCCAAAACCGGGTGGTTTTTTTCCATTTTTCATTGCCGGTTTTGAAATAAATCGTCTCCATGATGGCCATGATGAAAGAAAGACCCAGGGTGAGGGGCACAAATAACCAGTGGTACATGGCCGTTAATGCAAATTGAGCCCGTGACCAGTCAACTAATGCTTCTTCCATATCATTGGTGGATTTTCAGGGTTTCGATATTTCATTGATGACGTGCTCACTTCTCTCTTTGTCGGTGGAGAACTGCTGCTGCAGCACGTCGGGGAAAAAGAAAAGCCTGAGGATGGCAAACATGATGAACAGCTTGATCAGAACGATGATCCACAGCTTCTTGCCCAGGGGACCCATGTTCCTGAAGCCTTCATAGTAAAATCGCCATATACGTTTGATGATATGCATAGGTGAGGAGTTTCCAACGCGCCTAACAAATATAATCAGGAATGGGAAAATTTTTCGCTTTTGCGAAACAATTTAGACTAAGTCAAAACTATTTGAGCCGGTGGCGGGGGCATAAAAAACCCGGCAGGCCATGAGGCCTTACCGGGATGCTTTTTGCGGGGTACCTGGGAAAGGCTTCCAGGCTCGGTCTATTCTTCGCAGCCCCGATCTATTCTTGCTGTGTCTCATCGACGAACTGACGGGCGGCGAGCTCACGGTCCAGCATCAGCAAGCCCTGACCTTTACCGCCGATAAGCTTAAGCTGCTGCAGCAGTTCATCGGCGTTGTCTTCTTCTTCCACCTGTTCGGATACAAACCACTGAAGCATCTGGTCGGTTCCGTAATCCTTCTCTTCACGTGCCAGGTTGACCAGGTTGTGAATCATTGCGGTGACCTTCTGCTCATGCTCGTATACTTCCTGTGCTACCTTCACGGCATCATCCCATTCTCTGGGTGGCTCCTCAATGGCTTTGAGTTCAACCTTTCCGCCGCGGCTGAAGATAAAACGGTATATCTTCATGGCATGGGTCATTTCTTCCTGTGCCTGCACATACATCCAGTTGCCAAAACCCGGAAGGTTCTGATCTTCAAAATATGCCGACATAGCCAGATATAGATAAGCAGAATACATTTCTGCATTTATCTGCTTGTTCAGTTCTTGTTCCATTTTTTGTGATAGCATGTTCTTTCCTCCTTGATTTTTTAGGTTGTAAATTTTAAGTGACTTGCTAAAATAGCAGAAAATTTAGAGTGTAACAACGGCGTGGTTTTTTTGTTTTTGGAACATTTCTAAATAACAAACCCTTATCCGGGAGCGCGGGATCAAACAACCGACGATATCTGGTTGTTATATATTAAAAATGCTATGTACTTGTGGCCAATTAAACATTGCCGGATTGATACGAGCCTGAGCCGGGAAAGGATCATGGAACGGATGGACCAGCATACCGATCAGGATTATAAGAGCATATACTGGGGTAAACGTTTTTACAAGCGTTTTTTCGGGAGGGTAGGTGAAGCTGCCTTTAAAGTAAGGCCTGTGGTACCCTACTGGAATATATCGCCGGTTGAAATAAAGGGAAATGTGGATGAACAGGCCAGCGGCAGATCATCGGTGGAGTGCCGTTTATCCTGTCCGTACCTGCGGGTGGTTGTTCCCCTGGTATTGCTTGCTGTGGTGCTTTTTCTGATCAACTATATCATGAGCGGATCTAACGGTGGGGCGATGCATGTGATGGGCCTGATCGTTGTGGGGGCCTATGCCCTGGTGAATATTCCTTTCCAGATACAGGCCGCCCGTGACCTCCGGGACCTGAAAGGCTATTTTGAAGGTAAGCTCCGGCACCTCCGCTGATCAAAGATACTGATCGACGGTTTGGTTGCGCAGATACTCCCTGAATTCCTCTGACATTTTGCTGGTGACATTGTTGAGGATGCATTTGTCGAAGGGGCATACAGGCTTCTCCATGGGGCAGGTGTTGATCTCTATGGCGCCCTCAATGGTTTCATAAATCTCGAGGAAGGTGATCTCTTCGGGTTTCTTCTTTAATTCAAATCCTCCTCTGGGTCCCCGGTGGGATACCAGGTAGCCGGATTTGACCAGGCGCTGCATCACCTTGGCCACGTGATGCCTGGATGTGCTGGTGGATTCCGCTATCCGCACCACATTCATCCCTTGCTTTTCGCGGGCGATCAGTATCACACCATGCAAGGCAATGGAAGCTGCCTCGGACATTGATACGATTTTGGACATATTAACGTATTTAAGTAATTGAAGTAATCAATTGCGCAAATATACACAAAAAATTTGGGGGAGGAGACCTTCCTTCGCTGAAGCTTCGGAGGATAATAAAAAAACCCTCCTTCGCCAGGGCTTCGGAGGGTGAAGGTGGAGAATATGGGGCTCGAACCCATGACCTCCACGCTGCCAGCGTGGCGCTCTAGCCAACTGAGCTAATTC
Organism: Bacteroidales bacterium; assembly: GCA_018334675.1. Taxonomy (GTDB): domain Bacteria; phylum Bacteroidota; class Bacteroidia; order Bacteroidales; family UBA12077; genus JAGXLC01. Next base: position 11,827 of record JAGXLL010000026.1, read on the forward strand.
CCCGTTAGAGTGATGCAAAATTAACATTTTTATTTCAATCTCAAAAATTTTTTGTCCGATTCCCGGATTTTTCGCTTTTGACCAGATAGTTGCCTTTTTGTGAAGAAGCCCTTTTCGCCCGGCATCCTATCATTGCAAGCGGATACACTTGGCCCTTGAAAAACGAAGCCGGAGAAGCTTGACTTCCGGCCATAAAACATACGCCTGTGGATTCGTTTTCTATGTATATAAATTATATTTGCATGGAAAATCAATACCCTTTGAACTATGGAAGTCCTTCATGCCAAGGAGCGTATGCAGGAGAAGATCCTCCGGTACAATGAGAAAAACATGACCATTGGTTTTGTACCGACCATGGGAGCGCTGCATGAAGGTCACCTGTCGCTGGTGGAATGCTCCCGCAGGCGGGATGATGTAACCGTGGTGAGCATCTTTGTCAATCCTGCCCAATTCAACCAACGGGATGACTATGAGAAATATCCCCGCGATCTGAAGAGTGATTTGAACCATCTGGAGCAAGCCGGTGTGGATGTAGTTTTTACACCCACCGAGCAGGAGATGTACCCTGAGCCCGACAACCGTGAGTTTGACTTCGGCGGGCTGGATAAGGTGATGGAAGGAAAGCACCGCCCGGGGCATTTCGATGGGGTGGCCCGCATCGTTACCAGGCTTTTTGACCTGGTGATGCCCCACCGCGCTTATTTCGGAGAGAAGGATTACCAGCAGCTGGCCATTATCCGGCATCTGACCCGGCAGATGAGGTACAACATCGACATCGTTGGGTGCCCCATCATCAGGGAATCAGACGGCCTGGCCAAGAGCTCGCGCAATGCCCGCCTTACCCATGAACAGAGAAAGGAAGCCCCGGAGATCTCGCAGGCCCTTTTTGAGGCCATCGAGCATTCCGGCCGCTGCTCCCCGGATGAGATCAGGGAACAGGTGATCAGCCGGTTAAACAAAAACCCACAGATAGACGTTGAATACTTTGAGATTGTGGATGACAAAACACTGAAGCCCATACGTCGCAAGGAGGAGGCCAAAGAAAACAGGGCCTGCATTGCCGCGTGGGTAGGCTCGGTTCGTTTGATCGACAATGTCAAAATTTCTTTTTAATTTTGCATCGAATTAACTTGAGTGCCCTATGAATATAGAAGTGGTTAAATCCAAGATACATAAGGTTACGGTAACAGAAGCCAACCTGCAATATGTGGGCAGCATAACCATTGACCAGGATCTGATGGAGGCTTCCAACATCCTGGAGAATGAGAAAGTACAGATCGTGAACATCAACAATGGGGAACGGCTGGAGACTTATGTGATCAAGGGCGAAAAGGGGTCGGGAGAGGTATGTTTGAATGGCCCGGCTGCAAGAAAAGTAGCTGTAGGCGATGTGGTGATCATCATCTCTTACGCCTCCATGGATTTTGAAGAGGCCAAAGGCTTCAGGCCGGTCTTGTTATTCCCCGATACAACAACCAATAAACTGATCTAGGATTATTGAAAAGGCTCATATTCAAAACATTGCGTTTTCTTATCTTTCTTTCGATAGGCCTGTTCTTGCTTTATCTGGCCGTTCGGAGGGTCAACATCGAGGAATTCGTCACCACACTCAGGAAGGCCAATTTCCATTGGGTGGCGTTGGCCTTGTTCTTTGCTTTGATTGGTTACATGAGCCGGGCTTACCGCTGGAAGCTCCTGATCAAACCCCTGAATTATGACCCGCCCTTCAGCAATGTTTTTTATGCTCTGATGCTGGGGTACACAGCCAATTTTGCCCTGCCGCGGATCGGGGAGGTTACCCGTTGTGGCTCCCTGCGTAAATCCGACCGGATACCTTTGGATTCGCTGTTGGGAACCGTGATCATTGAGCGGGCCATCGACCTGGTGGTGTTGCTGATGATCCTGGTGGTGATCTTTTTCACCAAGATGGAGTTTTTTGGTGGTTTTTTCAGGGAAAGGCTTTTCAAGCCCATGCTGGATCAGGTGCAGGATGCTGCCCACTTTCCGCTTATCAACTGGATCATTGGCCTGGCCGTTCTGGCAGCCCTTTTTATATTGATGCGTTCCTTATCCAGGAAATTCTCCCGTACACCGGTGATGATCAAGATCAGAAAACTGATCCGAGGGGTGATCAATGGACTCAAAACCATAGCCCGGATGCAGGACCGTTGGGTTTTCGTATTGCACACCCTCATCATTTGGATGATGTATTTTCTGATGACCTATGTGTTGGTGTTTGCTTTGCCTGCTACCTCTCATCTGCAACCTGTTGACGGGTTATTTTTACTTGTGATAGGCGGCCTTGGCATGTCGGCTCCTGTACAGGGCGGGCTGGGAGTATTTCATGTGATCACCATGCTGGGTTTGTCGCTTTATGGCATCACTGAATCGGAAGGCTTTGCCTACGCTGTTTTGTCGCATGAGTCCCAGTCGCTCTTTGCCATCCTGCTGGGGGGTATTTCCTTCATCCTGCTGATGATCAATAACCGAAAATCTGAAAAACAAAAAAGACATGGACCATCTCCAACTGATCCAATCCAGGATCATCAAGGATGAGAACCTGGAAGTTTTGCTGACTTACTGGCGGCTGAAGGATGAAAAGATCGTTTTCACCAACGGGTGTTTCGATTTGCTGCATCGTGGGCATGTGGAGTATCTGGCCCAGGCCGCCGGGTTGGGCAGCATTTTGATCGTGGGGTTGAACAGCGATGAATCGGTGCGTAAGATCAAGGGCGCTGATCGTCCCATCCAGGATGAATACTCCAGGGCTCTTTTAACGGCCTCCTTTCATTTTGTCAGTGGTGTCAAACTGTTTGATGAGGAAACCCCCTACAACCTGATTAACCGTATTATACCCGATGTACTGGTCAAAGGCGGCGATTACAAGGAAGAGGATATTGTGGGTGCTGATGTGGTGAAGCAACATGGCGGATCGGTGGTGACCATCGATTTTACCGATGGGTATTCCTCCAGCCGCCTCATCGATAAGATCCGTCAGTCTCACTAATATAAATGTTTTATGGCGAAGAAAAAAACGGTTTACCTATGTCAGAACTGCGGGGCTGAGTCGTCCAAGTGGATTGGCCGCTGCCCATACTGCGGTGAATGGAACACCTACAAGGAGGAAACCATCCATCCTTCGAAGGGTGAAAGCCAGCCTTCCTTCGCCGGATCTTCCCCTTCTATCAGTCCTTTATCTGAGATCTCGTTGGAGCACGAGCAGAGGCTTTCCACGCGGTATGATGAGGTGGACCGGGTGCTGGGCGGCGGCATGGTTCCGGGTTCGCTGGTGTTGATTGGTGGCGAGCCCGGCATCGGCAAATCCACCCTGGCCCTCCAGGTCGCCTTGCGCGCCAAAGGCGTCAAGGTGCTTTACGTTTCCGGCGAGGAGAGCCTGAAGCAGCTCAAGCTGCGCTCCGACAGGATGGAGGAGCACAACAACGAGGTATATCTGTTGAATGAGACGGGCCTGGAAGAGATCGTTCAACAGGCCGAAGATTTCAAGCCGGATCTGATGATCATTGATTCGATCCAGACCCTCTTCTCCTCTCAGTTTGAGTCGGCTCCGGGCAGTGTCTCACAGGTGAGGCAGGCTGCCACCCGGCTGCTGTATTTTGCCAAATCGTCGGGCATTCCCATATTAACCATCGGCCACATCAATAAGGAAGGGAGCATTGCCGGTCCGAAGGTGCTTGAACATATCGTGGATGTGGTGCTTCAGTTTGAGGGCGACCACAATTATGTATACCGTGTATTGCGTTCGTTGAAGAACCGTTTCGGCTCGACCAATGAGCTGGGCATCTTCGAGATGCGGCAGGCCGGGTTGCAGGAAGTGACCAACCCCTCCCGCCTGTTGGTCAATCAATTCCACGATGACCTCAGCGGCATTGCCATTGCCTCTACTCTGGATGGCATCCGCCCTTTTTTGGTGGAGATACAGTCGCTGGTAAGCCCTTCTTCCTACGGAACCCCACAGCGCAACACCACCGGCTTCGATACACGCCGTTTGTCGATGCTTCTGGCTGTGCTGGAGAAACGGGCCAAGCTGCATCTGTATAACAAGGATGTTTTTCTGAACCTGGCCGGGGGCATCCGGGTAACAGATCCGGCCATCGACCTGGCCATCCTGGCATCGCTGCTCAGCTCGCTGATGGATAAGCCCCTGGGTGCCAAGACCTGTTTTGCCGGAGAGGTGGGCCTGTCGGGTGAGATACGGGCTGTCAACCAGATTGAAAAAAGGGTGCAGGAAGCCGATAAGCTGGGATACCAGCAGATTTACCTCTCGCAATACAACAACCTGCAGAAAGCTCCCGGCAATATTGCCCTGAGGTATGTCAATACCGTCGGTGAGCTGATGGCGAAGCTATTTAAAGGATAACATGCAACCCAATATGCTCAGCATTCAGGATTTGACCCTCAGCTTTCCCCATCCGGAAGGGCGCTTTGAGGCCGTAAGCCATGTCTCGCTTGGTTTGGATCCCGGTCGCTCGCTGGGCATCGTAGGTGAGTCGGGTTCAGGCAAATCGCTGACGGCCCTCTCCATTTTGAATCTCTTGCCTCCGGCAGCCCGCGTGGACAGCGGATCCATCCATTATTACCATGATCAGACGGGCCATGTTGATCTGTTGCAGGCTTCCCCCGGGCAGATAAGAAACATCCGGGGCAACCACATCTCCATGATCTTTCAGGAGCCTATGACTTCGCTCAACCCTGTTTATACCTGCGGCGACCAGGTGATGGAGATCATGTGCAACCATCGTCCCTGGTCCCGTCGGCAAGCCAGGTCCAAGGCCCTGGAGTGGTTCGCAGAGGTCGAGCTTCCTCAGCCGGAGCGGATATTCAGGAGTTACCCCCATGAGCTTTCCGGAGGCCAGCGCCAACGGGTGATGATCGCTATGGCTGTCTCCTGTGAACCCCGCCTGTTGATTGCCGATGAACCCACTACGGCCCTGGATGTGACCATTCAGCAATCCATTTTATCGTTGTTGCAGCAACTGAAAGAACGCTACGGCATGAGCCTGATCTTTATCTCGCATGACCTGGCCGTTGTTTCGGATGTAGCCGATGAGGTAGCTGTGATGTACCGGGGGCGTATGGTGGAGAAGGGCCCCAGGCAACAGGTGATCCACCACCCTGCCAATGCCTATACCCGGGGGCTTATTGCCTGCCGGCCACCGCTGGATCATCAACCCGAAAGGCTGCAAACCCTGGCCGATTTTTCCTCGGGCCGCAGGGCCACCCCGATAAAACGTTCCTCCGGCAGCTCCCGGAGCGGTCAACCAACAAAGGAAAAAGCACCTCCCACAGGAAAAAAAGCCCCAGCAGAGACACCAGCGGATAAGCCAACAGAAAACCCCTCCACAAAGACAACAGAAAACATATCAGGTCAAACACGCCTCACCGGAAAAGCCTCTTCTCCTGAACCGGCTGTTTATGAACAACAAGAGCCTGTTTTCACCCTGCAGGAACTGTCAAAGGATTTTACCCTGAAGGCCAATTTTTGGGGCAGGCCGGTGCAGCAGCTCCGCGCGCTGGATCAGATCAGCCTGGACATACGAAAGGGTGAGACGCTTGGGCTGGTGGGAGAATCGGGAAGCGGCAAGTCCACCCTGGCCCGGGTTCTGCTGAACCTGATACCTCCCGATGAGGGGCGTTTGTTGTTCAAAGGGAACGACCTGGCTCACTTCAGCAAGAGCGATCTGCGTGCTTTCCGCCAGCAGGTGCAGATTGTTTTCCAGGACCCCTATTCAACGCTTAACCCAAGGATTTCCGTGGGCAGTATGATCTCGGAGCCGTTGCATTATTATCGTTACTATCGCGGTAAAAGACAGAGAAAGGACCGGGTGATGGAGCTGCTGGAGAGCGTAAGGCTGGATGCCGGATTCTATTCCCGTTATCCCCATGAACTGTCCGGAGGGCAGAGGCAAAGAGTGGCCATTGCCCGGGTACTGGCTTTGAACCCGGAATTTCTTATTTGCGATGAGGCGGTCTCTGCCCTGGATGTAAGCATCCAGGCCGAGATCCTCAACTTGCTGCAGGATTTAAAGCAGCAATTCAGCCTGACTTACGTGTTTATCACCCATGACTTTTCGGTGGTGCGTTTTATGTCCGACCGCATTGCCGTGATGAAAGAGGGGCGGGTGGTGGAGACAGGAGCCTCCGCTGAGCTGTTCCGTGCTCCTGCCGATCCCTATACCCGCCGGCTGCTGGAGTCGATCCCCTCGGTTTAGAAGAAGTCTTCGTCCCTGTTTTCCTGTGGATGCTTTCTCTCGTATTCCTCACAATCCAGGATGTAGTCGAAGTTGTTGGGCTCCTCAAATTCGTCTTCCTTTGAAACCTTGTTGGTCAGTGTGGAATCGTTGTAGACCTTCTCCATGTAAAGCGCCCAGATGGGCAGGGCCATGTTGGCCCCCTGTCCCTGGGTGATGCTGTTGAAGTGGATGCTTCGCTCCTCACCGCCTACCCAGGCACCAGATACCAGGTTAGGCGTGACACCCATGAACCAGCCGTCGGATTGGTTCTGAGTGGTACCCGTTTTGCCGGCGATCGCGTTCATCAACTGGTATTTGTACCTGAGCCGGATGGCGGTGCCCTCCTGGACCACATTCTTCAGCAGGTTGATCATCAGGTAGGCGGTTTGCTCACTGATGGCTTCATTCTGTGTGGGTTTAAAGGTAGCCAGCACATTGCCGTTGCGGTCCTCGATGCGAGTGATGTACTGGGGCTGGATATGCACCCCTTCATTGGCATAAGTGCTGTAGGCCCCCACCATCTCAGAAAGCTTGATGTCGGAGGTGCCCAGGATCATGGCGGGTACCGGCTCGACATAGCTTTCAATGCCCAGTTTGTGCATGATGTCTACCACGGCCTGGGGGTTGAACTGCTTGACCAGCCAGGCGGAGATCCAGTTCACTGAATTGGTCAATCCCCATTTCAGAGTCACCATTTCGTAATCTTTCTCGGAAGGACCGGAATTCTTGGGTGTCCAGGTAGAGTCATTCAAATAGAAGGTTTGGGGCACATTGGGGACCTTATGGCAGGGCGAATAGCCCTCCTGCATGGCCACCGTGTAAAGGAAAGGTTTGATGGTCGATCCTACCTGACGCGCCCCCTGGGTGACATGGTCGTACTTGAAAAACTTGAAGTTGGGTCCGCCCACATAGGCCTTGACATGACCGTTTTGGGGATTCATCGACATGAAACCTGCCCGCAGGAAGTACTTATAATAACGAAGCGAATCCATGGGTGAGAGCACGGTGTCTTTCATGCCATCCCAGGTAAAGACTCTCATCTCGCGGGGTTCATTGAAGATTTTGCGGATGGTATCCTGCGATACACCTTGCCGGTTAAGGGTGTAATACCGGTGGGTGCGTTTCATGGCCAGGGTCATGATCCGGTCGATCTGTTTTTTCTTCAGGTTCTTGGAAAAGGGGGCGCTTTTTTGGTCTTCCTTCAGCTCAAAGAAGGTTGCTTGCAGATCCTTACTCAGATGTTCCTCTACTGCCTTCTCCGCATATTTCTGCATTCTGGAATTGATGGTGGTATGGATTTTCAGGCCGTCGCGGTAAATATCAAAACTGGAGCCGTCAGGTTTCTTGTTCTTGTTGCACCAGCCGTAGATCGGATCGTTGGCCCAACGGGTGGAGTCCTCCTGATAGGAGTCGTAGTTGATATATTCATTCTCCAGGGGTTTTTCCTCGGTGAGCCGCGTTCTGAGGTATTCCCTGAAATATCTGGCGGGACCTACATTGTGATCCTGCACCTCATATTCGATGCCCAGGGGCATAGTGCTTAACGAATCGAACTTGGCATCGGTGATGTAGTTGTATTTGTTCATCTGGCTCAGCACGATGTTTCTGCGCTGCTTGCTCCTTTCGGGATGAAACACGGGGCTGTAGCGCGTGGGCGCTTTCAGGAGCCCGATCAGGGTGGCCGCCTCCTCCACGTGCAGAGAATCGGGATGGGTGTTGAAGTACGTCCTGGCCGCCGACTTGATGCCATAACTCTGCCCGCCGAAGGGAACCGTATTGAGGTACATCACCAGGATCTCCTTCTTGGTGTAGTTGCGCTCCAGCTTCACGGCAGTGATCCATTCCTTGAACTTGGCCAGGGCCAGGTTGGTGGCGTAGGCAATTTGGGAGTCATATACCGTGGTGTCCCTGGGAAACAGGTTCTTGGCCAGCTGTTGGGTAATGGTGCTTCCACCTCCCGCACTGCGCCCCATCAACAGGGTCTTGAATACTACACGGGCCAGCCCCCGCGCATCGATGCCCGAATGCTCATAGAAACGGATGTCCTCGGTGGCGATCAGGGCATTGACGATGGTGGAAGATACTTCCCTAAAATCCACATAAGTGCGGTTTTGATACCAATATTTGCCCAGTAACTTGCCATCTTCCGAATAAACCTCCGAGGCCAGGTTGTTCTCTGGATTCTCCAGGTCCTCAAAGGTGGGCATCGGGCCAAAAGCCTCCTGCGATACCAGCAGGAGAACGATGAAAAGAGTGATAAAGGGCAGGGCAAAAAGGGTCCAGAACAATCTCAGGTAAAATTTTTTGCTATAGCTGGGCTTCCACTTCATGTAATAGGTGTTTGTTTTAGGTTTGGTGACATGCAATTCATTTTTCATGGCAGAATAATCCTTGCTGTATTGGGAGCAGATGATTATTTTATTATGGACGTTTTATTTAGCGCATGTTTTTTTCAATATATAATAAAATCTTCAAAATTTCATTTTAGATATATAAAAGTATTAACTTTGCTCAATTTTATTGATTCTAATAACCGCGAACTGACATTTTATGGAGGATAACTTAGTTATCGTTGAGTCGCCGGCAAAGGCCAAAACTATAAAAAAATTTTTAGGAAAGAACTATCTTGTAAAATCCAGTTATGGTCATATCAGAGATCTCGAGAAAAAAAATTATGGCATAGATATAGACAACGGGTTCCAACCCCAATATGTTATTTCAGAGGACAAGAAAGCGGTGGTCAAAGAGCTGAAGGATCTGGCTTCGAAAGCGAAGCTGGTGTGGCTGGCCACGGATGAGGACCGGGAAGGGGAGGCCATTGCCTGGCACCTGTATCAGGTTCTGAGGCTCACCCCGGAGAAGACCCGCCGCATTGTTTTCCATGAGATCACCCGGGAGGCCATACAGGAGGCCATCAACAATCCGCGCGATATTGACCGCCATCTGGTCAACGCTCAGCAGGCCCGCCGGGTGCTGGACCGACTGGTAGGTTTTGAGCTCTCGCCTGTTTTATGGAGGAAGGTCAAACCCTCGTTGTCGGCCGGCCGGGTTCAGTCGGCAGCTCTCCGGCTGATCGTTGAGCGGGAGCGGGAGATCATGAATTTCAAGCCCACTTCTTCTTTCCGGGTGATGGCCGATTTCACAGACGGCAAGAGCCATTTTGGTGCTGAATTGTCGAGTCGCCCCGATGAAAAGGAGGGTGCAGTGACGGTGCTGGAGCATGCCCTTTCCAGTGATTTTACGGTGGCCGATGTTCAAAAGAAACCTTCTAAGAAAAATCCGGCTCCTCCTTTTACTACTTCCACCCTTCAGCAAGAGGCCAGCCGCAAGCTGGGCTTCAGCGTATCCCGCACCATGTCGCTGGCACAGCGGCTGTATGAGGCCGGTAAGATCACCTACATGCGGACCGACTCGGTGAATCTGTCCAGGGCGGCGTTGGGTTCGGCCAGTGAGGTGATCAAAAAAGAGTACGGGGAGAAATACCTGAAGACCCGCCAGTTCAAGACCAAGGCCAAGGGTGCCCAGGAAGCCCACGAGGCCATCCGCCCTACTTTCATGCAGAATTATGAGGTTACCGGCAACGCCGCCGAGAAAAAGCTGTATGATCTGATCTGGAAACGCACGGTGGCATCGCAGATGAGCCCGGCCGAGTTTGAGAAGACCCAGGTGAAGATCGATATATCCAACGATCCCCATCAGTTCATTGCCAAAGGAGAGGTGCTCCAGTTTGATGGTTTTTTAAAGGTATACCTGGAGTCGACCGATGAGGACCAGGAAGAGGAAAGCAAAGGCTTGCTGCCGCCTCTGAAGAAGGGGCAACAGCTGCATTACCGCAGCATCAAAGCCCTTGAGCGTTTCACCCATCATCCTCCACGTTATACAGAAGCCAGCCTGGTTAAGAAGCTGGAAGAACTGGGGATTGGCCGGCCTTCAACCTATGCCCCCATCATATCCACGGTTCAGGACCGGGGCTATGTCGTTAAGGAAGATCGCCCCGGCACCCCGCGCCAATACAGGGAGCTAATATTGGTAGACCATACCATCAAGGAGCAAACCCAAACCGAGATGGCCGGCTCGGAGAAGAACAAGCTTTTCCCCAACGATATTGGAATGGTGGTCAACGATTTTCTCCGGGAGCATTTTACTGAAGTGGTCAATTACAACTTTACCGCCGATGTGGAGAAGGAGTTTGATGAGATCGCCCAGGGCCGGAAAGACTGGTCGGGGATGATCGAGCGCTTTTACAATCCTTTTCATGAAAAAGTGGAGGAGACCATCGAGAAATCGGGCAAAAATACAGGAGAGCGCATACTGGGCACGGATCCCAAGACCGGCCGGCAGGTCTCGGTGAAGATCGGACCCTACGGCCCGATGGTGCAGCTGGGTACCCGGGAGGAGGAGGAGAAACCCAAATTTGCCAGCCTCCAGAAAGGCCAGCACATTGAAACCATCACCCTGGAGGAAGCCCTCAAGCTCTTTAACCTGCCCCGATCGCTGGGTGAATATGAAGGGGAGGAGGTGATCGTTTCTTCGGGCAGGTACGGACCCTACGTGAAACATCGTTCCAAATATTATTCGTTGAAAAGCCAGGACGACCCCTTCAAGATAGGCCTGGACCGAGCCATTGAACTGATCGAGGAGAAACGCGAGCGCGACCGCAAGCGCACCATTAAGTCCTTTTCCAAAGACCCGGATATGGTTGTCTTGAAGGGACGGTTCGGGCCCTATATCAGCTATTCCGACGGCAACTACCGGATCCCCAAGGATAAGGAGGCAGAGCAGCTTACCCTTGAGGATTGTTATCAGATCATTCAACAGAAGAAGGAACGCGACAGCAAGAAGGGAGCCAAAAAGCCGGCAGGAAAAAAGAAGACAGCCAGCGGTAAGAAGAAGACGACCAAAAAAAGCGGCAAAACCTCGTCGAAGTCATCGGGAGCAGGCACGAAGAAGACTGCAGCCAAAAAGAGCACAACAAAAAAGACCCCGGCTAAGCAAACCGGTACCAAAAAAACCAGTGCCCGACAATCGGGATCAAAGAAGAGCAGTACCTCCCAATCGTCCTCTTCAGGCAAGAAGACAGGTAAAGGCGGCTCAGGCACAAAGAGAAGCTCAACATAATCCAAATTGTTATTCATGGACCTGAATGATTATCTCAATCCACTGGAGCCGGCTCTTTTACAGGGGGAGCGTGGCGAATTCCAAAGAAATCTCAGGCTCAACCGGGACGGTATCACCCGGCAGCATCTGCAGGACCTGGACATTGCCCTGGTGGGGGTTCCTTACTATTTTGAGGGAGACCTGAAGGAAAGTCAGGCCCCGGATCAGATCAGAAGAGCTCTGTACCAACTGGCTTTCGACAGCCGCCAGGGACCGGCTATGGCTGATCTGGGCGACATGAAGAAAGGAGAGACCATACGCGAAACCCTTTATGGCCTGAGTGATGCATTAACCCATCTGATGGAAGCCGGTATTTTTGTGATTGTGCTGGGAGGCGACAGCCTGTTGAACCTGGCGGTTCTTCGAAGTCTTCCCCGGGTAACCCAAAATGAGCTGTTCTACGCCCTGGCCGAACCGTATCTCTCGCTGGCTCAATACAGCGGCCTGGATATGATATCCGACGAGCGCATCCATCTGTATCATCTGGCTGCCCAGGCTCATTACCACACCCAGGAGCAGAAAGTATGGACCCGCAGCTTTGTCCATGAGTCATACCGCCTGGGCAAATTGCGCGAGCACCTGGCCGGGGTCGAGCCCTACCTCAGGGGCGCCGATGGTTTGGCCGTCTCGGTCAATGCCATCAAAAATGCCGATGCCCCGGGTCAAAAGGCGGCCTTCCCCAATGGCATATACGGGGAGGATGTGTGCCAGCTGACCGGCTATGCCGGGCTGGCAGATCATTTGAGGATTTGCTGTATGCTCGATTACTTCCCGGAGAACGATCGCCAACAAGTAACCGCCAGGTTGATGGGCCAGGCTGTATGGTATGCCATTGAAGGGTTCCGCTCGAGGATACCGGAGCATCCAAACAAAGACAGCCATTTTAAGAAGTTCCTGGTGAATTTGGATGAACACAGCCTGGTTTTTTACAAGAGTGAACGTACCTCCCGCTGGTGGATGGAAGTGCCTTTCCCCCGGGCAACAGGTACCATGGTTATCCCATGCCATTACGACGATTATCAAACCGCCTGCCGTCATGAGATACCGGCAAGGTGGTTGCGGGCCTACCAGAATGCGCAGCAGGGATCCTGATAAGTGCCGTACTATCAGTTTTTTGTTAAGGGGAGGCATAAAAATAGTGGCTGATCAGTAACCTTGGCAAGGGAAATTTAGTATAAGGCACGAGATGTTCTTAACATTTGCTGTTGATAAAATTTGGTCGACAAGAATATTTTTTTTTATTTTACGTTAACTATTATTAAATCGAGGATACATAAGCATTTTATGAGGGGAGCATCCATTATTTTCTTTTTACTGCTTGGTTTCACCCTATCGGTTCAAGGCCAGCAGGACCCCCAATTCAGCCAGAACATGTTTACCAGGTTGTCCTATAATCCTGCTTATACAGGAAGCCATGGACAGATCTGTGTGACGGCGCTGCATCGTCAGCAATGGTTTGGCTTTGGAGAAGGTGCTCCTGAGATCAGCGTTTTTAATTTCGATGCGGCCATCTCTCCTTTTGGCATAGATGGTGGCGTGGGCCTGTCTATCATACAGGATCAGATTGGCTTCAACAACAACCTGGGCGCCAACCTCTCTTTGGCGTACCGTTTTGATGTCTGGGACGGCAGTCTTTCAATAGGGGTCAACGGGGGTTTGATCAATTATTCCCTTACACCCCAATGGAAGATCCCTTCCGGCACTGCCGTTCATTCCACCGATGATCCGGCTATACCCGAGGAAGTGAAAAATGAGATGGCCCTCGATATGGGCTTCGGCATTTATTACCATACCGATGCCCTCTATGTGGGTTTGTCCTCTACGCACCTGAATGAACCGACATTTCAGGCCGCTGAAGGATCGGCGCAACCCACCATCATGCGTAACTATTATTTTATCTCAGGATATAACCTGGCCATACCCGATAGTAAATTCGAGCTAAACCCCTCTATTCTTATACAATCCGATGGATCTACTTCTCAGATGAGTTTTAATACTCATGTGATGTATAATAAAAAATTTTGGGGAGGCGTTTCTGTAAGAACCGACAAAACCCTCACCGGAATGATTGGGGCAAAGCTTTTTGATTGGGTCAGGGTAGGCTATTCTTACGATCTGGGAGTCTCGGAGCTGAGCACCTACAACCAGGGATCCCATGAGATCATGGTCGGGTTTTGTTTTGATGCCAAAACAGACAAAAGTCCCAAGAAATACAAGAGCATACGGTTTTTATAGTCCAATGAAACGTCCATGACAAAATAATTATTAATATCACAAAAGGAAATGATTGTTTTATCATGGTAAGTTACACAAGGCCAATTAAATAAATAAAAAATAATCTTGTGAATAATTGATGTTATTGCAAAAATAAACCCCAACATTATGAAGAAAGTAATTGTATTGATCGCTCTGTTCGCTGTTATTGCCAGTTGTAGCAACCAAAAGGGAGGTGAGCTGACAGGAGTGGATGGCAGGAAGGACTGGTATGAATCCCAGCCCTACGGAATGGTGTTCGTACCGATGGGTAGTTTCACCATGGGGCAGAGTGATGAAAGTGCCTCCTGGGCCATGACCACCAAATCCAAACGGGTTTCCGTTGATGCCTTTTGGATGGATGAGACGGAGATCACCAACAACGAGTACCGTCAGTTCGTTAAATATGTCAAGGATTCTATTTTGCGACGCAAACTGGGACAGCAGATCGATGCGTTTTTGATCACCGAGGACGAGTATGGCAATCCGATTGATCCCCCGCGCATCAACTGGGAAGCAGAGATCGATCCCACCGATGAAGCCCAGCGAGAGATCATCAACGAGATGTATTATTCTCAGGAGGACCGGTTGTTTGGAAGAAAACAACTCGACACCCGGCAACTGATGTATACCTACTACTGGGTTGATTACCAGCAGGCAGCAGAGCGGGGCAACCGATACAATTACGAAACCAAGCAATATGAAGGTTCGGTAACCAATGCCCAGGGGGAATCTATGGAAATAGACAGCCGCAGAGCATTCATAATGAGGGGTCAAGTGAATGTCTATCCCGATACCCTTTGCTGGATCAGAGACTTCACCTATTCTTTCAACGAGCCTTATACCGATTTATATTTTTCGCATCCCGCCTACGATAACTATCCGGTAGTAGGGGTTAACTGGACACAAGCCAAGGCATTTTCCATCTGGAGAACCAAATATCTGAACGATTATCTGCGCACAGAAGGAGAAGGAGAAGTTCAGGATTACCGTCTGCCTACAGAAGCCGAATGGGAATATGCGGCCAGGGGCAAGCTGAACCTGAATCCTTACCCATGGGGCGGGCCCTATACAAGAAACAAAGAAGGATGTTTTATGGCCAATTTTAAACCTATGAGAGGCAATTATGTAGATGATGGTGCGTTAATAAGTATGCCTGTTGGAAGTTATTCTCCCAACGAATACGGGCTCTACGATATGGCCGGCAATGTTGCGGAATGGACGGTCAACGCTTATGATCAGTCAGCATATTTCTTTACACACGATATGAACCCCAATTATCAGTACCAGGCCAAACCGGATGATCCACCGGCAATGAAGATGAAAGTGATCAAAGGGGGATCCTGGAAGGACATCGGTTACTACTTGCAAAACGGAACACGACTCTATGAATACAAGGACTCCAGTAAGTCGTATATCGGTTTTAGAAACGTACGTTCCTACCTGGGTGGTTCAGAGATGTAAAGGCCCATTAATAGAAATTCATTGATATCCCAAAAAAAGGATTTAGTATTATGAATGTATCACAATTAGTACAAACAGCTGGATGGAAAAATTTCATGGCCAAGCTGTACGGGATAGGAGCTTCCATTGTACTGGCCGGTGCGCTTTTTAAACTGCAGCACTGGCCGATGGCTGGAACCATGCTTACGGTGGGCATGACTACCGAAGCGTTTATATTCTTTGTCTCCGCCTTTGAACCCCCTCACGAAGAGGTCGACTGGTCCCTTGTTTACCCTGAGCTGGCGGGTGTTGAGAATGACAGCGATTTATCTGATCCCCCGCAAAACGGACCGGCTAACCGCGACCCCGCCCAATCGAGGCCGCTCCAGCAAGCAGGCAATGGACAAGGTGCCGGTGGTGGTGGCAGCCTCGGCAAATTCGATGAAATGATGGAAAATGCCGAGATCACTCCCGAGTTGTTTGACCGGCTTGGTGAAGGGCTTAAAAAGCTCGATGAAACGGCCCGTAACATGAACAATGTATCCGATGCCAGTTTGGCCACCGATCAATATGTGAACAATATGCAGGCTGCCTCTGAATCGGTTAATCTGTTGACAGAATCCTACAACAAATCCAAGGAGGCCCTCAACCAGTCAATCAACAAGCTGGGCGAAGTGTACGAGGATTCTGCCCGGTCCATCAAGCAATCCGGACAGGAGACGGCCCAGCAGATGACCCAAAGCAGTCATTCCTTTGCGGAAAAAGTCAGCCAGAGTGGGGAAGAACTTGCCAGCTCCTATAAAGAGATATCCGATCTGGTGAAATCAGATATTGTTCAAGGCAATAAGAACTACAACGAAAAGCTTGAAGAACTTAATAATCATCTCGCCGCATTGAACGATGCCTATGAGCTCCAGTTGAAGACCACCAATGAGCATGTGAAGAATTCTGAACAGGTTTACGGGCAGATGGGTCAGATGATGGGCGATCTGAAGGATTCGGCAGAACAAACCAGGAAATACAGAGAAGAATTGTCCAAACTGAACCAGAGCCTCGAAGAGCTCAACGGCGTCTACGGCAATATGCTCTCCGCCGTCTCTGTGATGTCAAATAATAATAGTTGAGTAATCAATACTTAGTATGGGTCACGGAAAAGAAACTCCCAGACAGAAGATGATAGGTATGATGTATTTGGTGCTGACAGCCATGTTGGCGCTGAATGTATCAGCTGAAGTGTTGGATGCTTTTCGCCTGGTCAACGAAGGCATCAAGAATACTACCGACAATTATATTAAGAAAAATAGTACTACTTATAAGGAATTTGAATCCGAAGTGGCAAAAAATCCTGCGAAGGCCCAAGCCTGGAAGGAACAGGCATTCGAGATACGTAAACAAGCCGATTCCCTTTATCAGTATATGCAGGACCTGAAGGTTCGCCACATCAAGGAAAATCAGGGCCCGGTTGTTGCTGAAAACCCTGCCCTCATTCAGGGGGAAGATGGCCAAATAACCATAGATCTGGATAAGGTTAAAGGAAAAGATAAGACCGATTTGTCGGACCGGATTTTGATCGGCGATAATTTTGACGGCGAGGCCTATACCATGAAGGAGAAGATCAATGAATACCGGGAGTTTCTAATGGGTTTTATCGATGAAGAAGACACCCGCCTGCGGGAAGCGGTGTCCAAGATCCTGGATACATCTGATCCTCCGGCTACAGAGGGGCATGAGAAGAAAGAGTGGGAAGTGAAGCATTTCTATGGCATCCCTCTGGCCGCTGTTCTTCCTATTATGAGTAAGCTGCAGGCCGACGTGCGCAATGCTGAAGCGGAAGTGATTCAATATCTGCTGAAGCAGATCGATGCCGGCTCCTTTGCCTTTAATAAGCTGGAAGCTACTGTCATCCCCAATGCCAATTATCTGATCCAGGGCAATGAATACAAGGCAGAGGTTTTTCTGGCCGCCCGGGATACTACGGCCCCACCCCAGATCATCCTCGGCGAATGGGACAGTGTGCAACAGGAAGACGGCAGCTATAACGTGGAGATGACCCGTGTGGATGATACCCTGGATATTAAGGGCGGCAAAGGGCAGTACTCTCGAAGCACCTCGCAAACAGGGGTTCATCAGTGGGGGGGTATCGTTCAGCTGATAGGTCCGGAAGGCAATTACATCCGCAAGCCTTTCCGCCAGGAATATGAAGTGGCCGAACCCAACCTGGTGATATCCCCAACCAAGATGAATGTGTTTTATGTAGGCATCCCCAACCCGGTGGATATCTCGGTGCCCAGTGTGCCACCCAATAAGATACAGGCCAACATACAAAACGGAAGCATTTATCGGGTAAGTCCCGGCGAGTTTGAGGTGAAGCCGAACAGCCCCGGGCAGGAGTGCCTGATCAGTGTACAGGCAACCGTTGATGGTAAAACCCGTTCTTATGGCACCAAAAGATTCCGGGTGAAAGGGCTGCCCACACCTACTGCTGAGGTAGCCGGTGAATCAGGCGGCCAAATAAGGGAGGAGATCCTTTGGGCACAAAACGTGGTAGTGGCCGAGATGGAGGACTTCCTCTTTGATCTGGAATATACTGTCACACAATATACCATAACCACCCAGGACAGGGGTGGATATGTAAAAACCCTCAAACGGGAAGATCAACGCATCGACCAGGAAGCCAAGGATTGGCTGCGCGAGAACGTAAACCGTGGGGGAAGAGTCACTTTTGAAGACCTGAGGGCTGTGGGTCCCGATGGCACAGTCAAGAAACTGAATCCCATTACCTTTGAAGTTCAATAAAATACTAAAATGTACCATATTATGAAACGAATCCTTGTATTGCTTTTATCAGGTTTGATTCTGATGGCAGTTCAGCTGCAGCAGACCAACGCACAAACGGTGGATGATGAGATTTATACCAAACAGAATGTTCCCAACAAAAAGCCTATGGCTTATGTCTCGCTCCGGGAAGCTGATGTGATGTGGTCCAAAAAACTCTGGCAGATGATCGACTGCCGCAAGAATATGAACCAGGTTTTGTATTTTCCCAAGGATGACATGGATGACCGCAAGAGCCTGATTCAGCTTATTTTGCATGGTGTTGACAATGAGGGCCTCACCGCATACCAGACCGACCTTTTCAAGGAAATTATGACCCGCGATGAAGTGTATGATGCCCTGGGAGCCGGTGAGGAAACCCGGGACGTCCGCCAGGCCGATGGCACAATGGAGGAAACAACTGTTCAGACGGGCGTGCGCTATGAAGAGATTAAGAAATACATGATTAAGGAGCAATGGTATTTCGACCGAAAATACTCGGATATGCGGGTGCGCATAGTCGGCATATGCCCCATACGCGAGTACATTGACGACGACACCGGAGAGAAAAGAAAAAGCCAGCCTTTCTGGGTCTATTTCCCTGAAGCAAGATCCCTGCTGTCTAACTGGGAAGTGTTTAACCGCCATAACGATGCCCAGCGCATCAGCTATGATGATTACTTCCAGCAGCGTCGTTTCAATTCCTATGTGGTACAGGAATCCAATGTCTATGGCAACCGGCTGATAGATGAATACACCACCGGCATCAACACCCTTCTGGAAGCCCGGAAAATCCGCATGGACATCTTTGAGTTCGAACACGACCTGTGGGAATATTAAAGCGTTTTTTCATACCATCATAAAAAAAGGCTGATTTCGAATCAGCCTTTTTTTATGGTTTTTTCTGTGGCCCGGATCGCTTCAATCCCCGTGGGCTTCAATTCCCGTGGGCTTCAATCCCCGTGGGCTTCAATCCCCGTGGGCTTCAATTCCCGTGGGCTTCAATCCCCATGGGCTCAATTCCCGTGGGCTTCAATTCCCATGGGCTCAATTCCCGTGGGCTCAATTCCCGTGGG
>JAGXLL010000087.1 GCA_018334675.1 Bacteroidales bacterium
TGGAGCGCATCCAAGCCTTCCTCCAACAAAGCCTGGCACCGGACCATTACCACCCAGGGCTCCGGACTATACCGGGACGCCAGCTACACCAACCAAAAGTTCTCGGTGCGCTGTATCAAGGATTGAAGGATTTCCATGATACAATCCAACAAAATGACTTATTATCCGGGCGTTTATCCTTTGACCCCGGTAAACTCCGTTTTTCCCGATTGCTCTGCCCGGTCAGGATTGACCGGAGCAATCCCTCATTGGCCAATGATTGCCTGCTTTCCGTTCGTATAAAAAGAGTATCTGCTATGAGCTTTGGAGAAACATTAAGCAAATAGTTACTTATTAAGTGATTGATGGGGATATTTTTTTGGTTTCATTCCAGTCAGATTCCTTATATTAGCTTTGTAATAAAACCTGAAAAACCGGCTTGATTTGGATACAAAGATTGTGATTATAGGGGCAGGTGTCGTGGGTCTCGCCATCGCAGAAAGGCTTTCCCGTTATTATGATGGGGTATTTGTGGTGGAGAAACACAAGAAATTTGGCCAGGAGACGTCCAGCCGCAACAGCGAGGTCATTCATTCCGGGATCTATTACCCCGAAGGATCACTTAAGGCCCGCCTGTGTGTTCAGGGCAGGGATATGCTTTACTGGTATTGCCGGAATAAAGAAGTTTTGCATCGGCAGTGTGGAAAATATATTGTGGCTACCAATGAAGAGGAGTCGCAAGAACTGGAATCCGTATTGCAACAAGCGCGCGGGAATGGTGTGGAATCGGGCAGAATTCTGGACCAGGATGATCTTAAGAGCTATGAACCACATGTGACAGGGATTCGTGCCTTATATTTCGAAACCTCCGGAATCGTTGACACCCATGGTCTGATGAAGCAGCTCGAGACCGATGCTGTGGTTGGGGGTACCCAGATGGCATACGAAAGCCGGGTTACTGGCCTGAGACGGATTGAAGGAGGCTATGAGGTGGAATTGGAAGATGCTTCCGGGAAGTTTGTTTTTACCACCGAAGCCGTTATAAACTCAGCCGGACTGGAAGCTTATGAGGTGTCCCGTATGGCTGGTATGGATGATCTCTGTTACCGGCTTCATTTCTGGAAAGGACAATACTGGTCCATTGGAAACGGTAAGCACAAGATGATCAACAGCCTGATCTACCCGGTTCCGCAAGCCAGGCTGACAGGACTGGGTATCCATGCCACCGTCGATCTGAACGGAGGTGTTAAGCTGGGTCCCGATGCGGTGTACCTGGAAGACGGCAAGCTGGATTATTCAGTTGATCCTTCCAGTGGCCATGCATTCTACAAGGCTGCCAGGCGGTTTCTCCCCTTCCTGGAGCCGGATGACTTGCACCCCGACCAGGCCGGAATACGCCCCAAATTACAAAAACCGGGCGATTCAATACGGGATTTTATCATCCGCGAAGAAGGGGAGAGGGGGTTTCCCCATTTCATCAACCTGATTGGTATCGAATCACCGGGATTGACAGCATCTCTTGCTATCGCGGAGTATGTCGCAAAGTTGTTGAAATTAGGCTGAGGCTAAGGAAAAAGGAAGGGTTAGATTGTTGAATGTCACGAAAAAAGAAGTCAACCAATGGCAAGTAGAGGGAAAGAAGTTGATATGTCCAATTTCGGTGGTTGTTGGGAGTCAGATTTTGCTAACGGATATTATTCGGAAGTGCGGTTGTTGTTGGGTTTTTTCATCAGTTCCTTATAAAGTTTCTCCTGTTCCTTGATCTTGTCGCACATATCGCAATGGTGAGGGAAAGGACAGTTGCTTTCATCTAAATCGCATACGTCAATATAATTCACTCCCATGCCGGTATAGGCTTGCACGTTTTTCCACATCGCCCGCAAGTGCTTATACCGCATGTGTCGCGGCAATCTTTCAGGGAAATCGGGATAAAAACCCCATGAATTCAAAAGGTTTTCCATAGATTGGGCTAGTGTTGCCTTCTCCTGAAGGTTGAGCAAATGTTCCGGTGGAAAGGCGGCCTGGGGTATTCCTACAATTTCTTCGAGTCTTCGCGGAGCGCTGTATAGATCTTCGTGCGAGAGGAACATCTGATCTACCCGCGAGGTGCACTTAGATTCCGTATGGTTCTCATCTCCCTTCTGCTTCGCTTTACTTTCTGATTCTTTTATATCACTGATTAACTCTTCAAGGTACGGTTTCATCTATCTACATTTTAAAATCTACGCTGGAAAATTGGTAAATACATGTCAACTCTCCAGATAAAATTAACATTTCATACAATGTATATGTATTGAACAGGCTTTTTGTTCACGTGAAACCGATTTTTTTCATGTTTTTTTAAACATCCCGATAGTTGGAGTAGTATTTCATGAACTGGGCACGCTCGTACATCATGGGCTGCTTAATGTTTGCCTGACTCAGCTTTCCCCGGAACTCAGGGATGCTTTGATAGCCTTTTTGATCCATCCATTTCTCTATTTGTTCCAACATTTTTTGAATCTGGGTGTTGGAATTTTTGTAAATGGTAGAAACCACATGGGTAGCTTTGGCTCCCACCAGGAGGTTCTTCAGGATGGTATAGCCGTCATGGGCACCGGTGGAGGCTGAGAGGTCGCAGTCGACCTGATCCGATAAAATGCCGATCCACCTCAATGAGTTGCTGAAATCATCCGGATGGCTAAATACATGGGATGCCTTGATGCTTTCTTTTTCCAGGTTGATGTCGGGCGAATAGAACCGGTTGAACAGCACCATGGCGGATATGTTTGTCTTGGACAGCTCAATGAACGTTTTGGCCAATCCGGAGAAATATGTTCCCATCTTCAGAGCCACCGGTATTTTGATGTGCTGTTGAATGTTATCAACCAGGTCAAAATAGATCTTCTCAAGCTCAAATCCTGAGAAATTGGGATCGTTGGGCATGATGAACATGTTGAGTTCAAGTGCGTCGGCACCTGCTTTTTCTATTTGCCGGGCAAAATCAACCCACTCGCTGGATGATATACAGTTGATGCTGGCAATAACGGGAATATCTGTGGATTCCTTTGAACTTCTGATCAGTTCCAGGTATTCATCCAGGTCGTGTTTTCGGGTATAGAATGACACGTAGTTCTCCACATCATTAAAGGAGCCGTACATGTTGTTGACCCGCTGCGCATCCACCTCCATCATGATTTGCTCTTCAAACAGCGATTTTAATACAACAGCCCCTGCACCTGCTTCGGCCAGTTCCTTTACCTTGTCTGACTTATTGGTCAGTTCAGAGCTTCCTACTATGATGGGGTTTTTCAGCTCCAGCCCCATGTATTGGGTTGATAGATCGGCCATAAAAGATAAGGTTTAAAGTTCAATGTATAATGTTTTAATGCTCAAGGTTAATGTTCAATGTTTAGATGAGCAATTGTTGATTAACAATTCTATTCTTTCTCAGCCTCAGCCTCAGCCTCTTTTAACCATTCAACCATTTTATCCTTTTATCCCTCCCTCACTCAATTAACTTCTTCCCTCAATTCCCTTCTTCACTCAATTAACTTAATTAACTTCTTCCCTCACTCCTCATACCGCAGCTCGCCCCTGAGGTACTTGTCTATCCCCCGGGCTGCTTTATGGCCGTTGGCGATGCCGTGAATGACATCGGGACCCTGGATGATATCTCCTCCCATGAACAGCCATTCCTGCTTCGACTGGAAGTAATCGTTCACCCTTAAACGACCTCTTTCTGTGAAATCCAGTTCCTCGCGCATGGGTTTGCTGATATAGCTAATGTCCATGCCCTGGCCGATGGCTTCTACCGCCATGTCGCCTTCAAAGAAATCGGTCTGACTCTCGTCGAATTTGGGGTTGAAGCGGCCATTCTCGTCAAATACAGACAGGCAGCGTTGCACATGCAGGCCTTTGATCCGGTCGTTTTCTATCTCAATTTTTTGTGGTCCCCAACCGGGTTGCAGGTTCACTTTTTCCTCGCGGGCTTCATCGATCTCTTCCTGATCGGCCGGCATGATGTCTTCGGTTTCCAGCGAAGTGGTGGTGATCTGAACCTTACCATATTTCTGGCGCTGAAGGCGGGCCAGGGTCCGTGTGATGTCCATGGCCACGTTGCCGCCGCCTATCACGACGATTTTATCAGAGACCGGGATCTCATTGCCCTTGCTGAATTCGCGCAGCAGCTCTACCGCCTGGTAAACATGCTTATGGTCGGTTCCGGGGATGCGGGTGCTTCGCCCTGCATGCAGTCCGGTGCCCACCAGCACGCTGTCATATTCTTCATGCAACTGTTCAAGGGTCACATCTTTACCTACGCGGGTATTATACTGAATATCCACACCCAGGGAGAGGATGTAATCGATGTCGGCGTCCAGTGCCTCATACGGCAGCCGGTATTCCGGTATGCCATAACGCATCATGCCGCCGGCACGGGGCTGTGCCTCGAATATTTTAATGCTGTACCCCATCAGGGCCAGGTAGTAGGCCGCTGAAAGACCGGTTGGACCAGCCCCTACGATGGCCACTTTTTTGTCCTTATCCTGTGGATTCTCCTGTTTCAGGGCTTCCTGATAATATTCTTCCCCGACGCTGTCGGCAATGTAACGTTTCAGCCAGCGGATGGCGATGGGATCGCCCCGGTGGCCCATGGCGCATACGTCCTCACATTTGTGGGTGCAGATGCGGCCGCATACCTCCGGCAGGGGGTTGGTTTTGTACATGATGCGGAATCCTTCCTCCAGGTTCTCTTCCCTTACGGCGCGGATATAATCGGGGATGTCCATGTGGGCGGGACAGGTGGCCTGGCACAATCCGCAGTCAATGCAACGATCGGCCTCTGCAATAGCCTGCTCACGAGAGTAACCCTTAACAATCTCCACAAAGGAATTCTCCCGCTCTTCTGCGGATAATTCAGGCATTGTTACCCGCTCTTTGATGTTCAGCTCGTAATCGGGCTCGGGCCGTTTCCAGCCCTCTTCGTTGTCATCCCAGCTTTTTTTGTCGACCCCGGGTACGAAGGTGAAGGCTTCCGGATCCTCGTCCACCCAGATGTATTCATTGGAGAGGGTGAGTGAACCTGTTGAACAGATGTCCACACAAAGGGCACAGAAGCAGCACCTGCCATAATCCACCTCGGGCCTCAGGCCGCTGTCGCCCTCTTTGGTTTCTTCCCCGTCGACAGGCACCATGCGTATGGCGCCAGTCTCGCAAATTGACTCACAGGCTCCGCAACCAATGCATTTTTCGAGGTCATTTTGATGAAATCCTCTGTAGCGCGGTGCCCCCGGACGATCATTGATGGGATCCTTGATGGTCACCGGGTCCCTGGCCAGGTTGTTCCATGCTGTGAAAGGGCTTAGTATGTCTTTGAGTTTGCTCATCGTATCTTGAGTTTTTAGCTCCCTGAGTCAGCTTTTTTGACTCCCGGATCTTCATATCATGAATCTGTTTACTTAATGATTTTTCTTTTTATATGGACTCGTTGTTACTTCAGGCCTGTTTCCCCTTTTTTGATGTTTTTTTGTTCGACATAACCTCTTTTTTATTGCCTGATATTTTTATTTCGCCGTCCTGATGCTGTATCTTTTTCGTTTGTTCTTAATTCCTGCCTTTTTATTCGATCACATATTTATTCTTGAGACTTGCATTGTTTGTTTCTGATTTCTTTTGTCTTGACTTTTTAGATGTTTTACCTCATCTGGATTTTTTCAAGCAGTAGTATGTATTGTCATTTTTCCTTAACGTTCTATCTCCGGCGGACAGGTTTGCAGGGAAACCATGAGGGCACCGGTGTCGGCGATGTTGGAACGTATCAGCATCCGCTCGAGCAGGGCAATGGCGTGGGTGTAGCTGGGCCCCCTCAGGGTGATGCGACGTGGATAGGGTGATCCGTCGGAAACGACGTAATATCCATATTCGCCCCTGGATGCTTCCGCCTTGATATAGGTCTCACCTTTAGGAATGCGCCAGTTCAGGGCATTGGGAGTAGGAGCCTTGAAGCTGCCTTTCTCCGGTATCTTATCCAGTATCTGGCGGATCAGATCGGCCGTCACCTGCATATCCATCCAGCGGATGCGCGCGCGGGTATAGATATCAGACTCTTCCAGCACAGGCACCTCCCATTCCAGCTGGTCATAGAACAGGTAAGGATGGTCTTTTCTTACATCCCGCTTATAACCGGCTGCCCGTGCATTGGGACCTACGATGCCAAAGCGGTCGACCCAGGAGGGATCGATGTAGCCGGTGCCCACGGCCCGTTTCTTAAAGACCGAATTGTTGAACATCACATCATCAATACGCCGTGCAAAACGGTATACTTCCTCCATGGCTTCCAGTGTACGTTCCCTGAATCCTTCGGGCAGATCACCGCGTACACCGCCCGGCAGCATGTACATATGGTAGATCCTCCCTCCGGTGAGTTCTTCAAACAGATCCAGGATCAGCTCACGCACATACATGCCCCATTGTACACCGATGCCCAGACCGAAAGCTCCGCCCTGTCCGGGTACCACACGCAGGAGCATCTGCAGGCGTGACATCTCCAACACCAGCATCCTGAGCCACCTGGCTTTTTCAGGGGCCTCAATGCCCGTTAGTTCCTCCACTGCCTCAGAGAATACGTATTCATTGGTGTCGGATTCCGGAACGCACATGCGCAAGCAGGTTGGCATCACCTGCATATATAAGCGTCGTTCAAAGAGTTTTTCAAAGCCCCGGTGCAGGTAACCCACATGCGTCTTGGCATCCACTATCTCATCCCCGCAAAGGGTCAGTTCCAGCGACATGTTGCCGGTGACACCCGGGTGGTTGGGGCCTTGCCAAACCTTGGTGTATTTGCCTGAAGAAAGGTCTATCTCCGGCTTGCCGTCCTGGTTGGTCTTCGGATATTTATCCTCTGTATGGTCGGGAGCATGATGCTCATCAGAATGGGGCTCCGGGTCAGACGCCTGATCCGGATTATGTGCCTGATTGGAGTTCGGATGCGCACCCTGCCCCCTGGCTTTTTGCCTGTCCTGGTCATCACCGTTGAACGAGCCCTGACGGGAAGTATAGTTGGATGTGTTGTTACTTCTCTTCTTCATAGTCATCACGGTAAAGCTTTTGTTTCATGTATTCTCTGGGATCATGGCTCTTCGATCCGGGTCTGGGGAAATAGGTATCCTCCGAATACTGCTTGCTGTCAAACTCCCGCCTCATCGGAGGTATGTCGTCCCATCCCTCAAGGAAAAACTCCTCATCCACACGGGGACTACCCGGAAAGTCAATGCCGAACATCTCCTTGAGCTCCCGCTGGTAGGTGGCTACCTGTTCCCACAGATGATGGGCCGACTCCATAGTAGCATCTTCACGTCCTATATAAGCGCGAATACCCAGGTCCGTCTTTTTCTCCGGATGGTTCAGGATGTAAGTCAGCTGAAACACCCCTTCCTCAATCCAGTCAACAGCTGTAAGCAGCACAAAATGAGAAAAACCCTCCTGATCCCGCAGATGCATCAGCAAAGGAACTACCTGATCCTCTTCCGTGGAAATGAAGGTCAGGTTTTTTCGTTGCTCCTTGACCTCGGAGATGTCGAAACGTTTTTTTAGGTTTTTGATTGTCGATTGCATATATTCTTTTATAATTATTGTCAAATTGCTGAATTGTCAAATTGTTGAGTTGTTGAATTATTAGCTATAAGGGTTTTCTTTAGTATTTAAGCTTTTGGTTTGTATAGTTGATTAAATTGTAGATTTCTTTTGGTAGCATGTTCAATATATTGAAAATATGATCGTAATCCTTTTGGTTGATTAGTTGCCTTACTTTAGCTTTCTCATTCCAGTCCAAAGCTTCTTTTAAGGAGCCCAGAGAGTATCTATAAAATTTTATTTTATCTTTCTTCCCATATCTTCCAAATCCTTCTGCAATATTTGCTGATATTGAATCCACAGCTTTCACCAGTTGTTTGCCCAATGTGTCTTTTGCAAAATAATTCCAGCCACTGACCACTTCCCATACATAATTGCTTAATTCAAAAGCAGTTTTGTAAGCTGATATATCATTCAACTTCAGGTAGTTGATGTTTCCATCAGAGACGCCATCTATGTCGAATTCATTAACAGTCATTTTTGATAATTTAACTCCGACTTTAACCCTTTGCCGCGCAACAACAATTCAACAATTCAGCAATTCAACAATTTAACAATGGTTCTTACCAATTATAATCCGGCATATTCCAATCCTTAATAATCTTCTTCTGGTTGGCTTTGTACCAGTCGAAATGATCTGCGTACTGGTTGGCACCTTCGGCCCGGCCTTCGCGGATGCGTTTTTTGAGCT